>CAZEMI010000264.1:0-15513 GCA_964513235.1 uncultured Acidobacterium sp. | reverse complement strand
GGCTAGAATCCTTCTATGAATCATGAAGTCTTCGCGGCGCTGGGGGAAGCCCTCTCGCGCGGCGAAGAGGCCGCCCTCGTGACCATCGTGTCGTCGAATGGCTCCACGCCGCAGCGCGTCGGGGCGAAGATGCTCGTCTTCGCCGATGGCCGCAGCGTCGGCACCGTGGGCGGCGGTTGTTACGAACACGACGCCATCGGTAAGGCGAGGCAGGTGCTGGCCACGCGCAAGCCGACCACGGTGAAGTACGACCTCAACGACGACTTCGCGGAGGAGACTGGTCTGGTCTGCGGCGGCCAGATGGAAGTATTCATCGAGCCGATCGAGGCCTCACCTGCCGTCTACATCTTCGGCGCCGGCCACGTCGGTTTCTACCTGGCGAAGATGGCACACGACGCTGGCTTCGGCGTCCACGTCATTGACGATCGCGCGGCGTTCGCGAACCAGGACCGTTTTCCATTCGCGGCATCGGTGGTTGTCGACGACATCCCGCAATGGCTCGCACAGACTCACATGCCTTCCACCGCTTACGCCGTGATCGTCACGCGCGGCCACCGCAACGACCTCGATGCCCTGCGCGCCCTCACGCCGCGCGATCTGCGCTACATCGGGTTGATCGGCAGCCGTGCGAAGGTGGCGCGGCTCTATGAGCAGCTGCTGGCCGAAACCAATGTCGACCCCGCCCTGCTCGAGCGCATTCACGCACCCATCGGCCTCGACCTCGGCGCCGTCACGCCGCAGGAGATTGCCGTCAGCATCACCGCGGAGCTGATCGCGGTCCGACGCGGCAAAGCCGAGGCGCTCAAGTCCGCCTCGTTGCGATGGTTCCCCAACCTCAAGGGCCACCGATTAACACCGATTGAACACCGATAAGCCGCGCACTGTCGCCATCCGCGGCGCAACGATTGTCACGATGAACGACGCCTTCGAGGTGATCGAGGGTGACGTGCTCGTGCGTGGCGGCCGCATCGTGGCGATCGGGCCGGTCCCCGCCGACGAACGTGTCGATCGCACTATCGATGGCCGCGGTTCGTACCTCCTGCCCGGTTTCATTCAGACGCACATTCACCTGTGCCAGACGCTGTTTCGCGGCTACGCCGACGACCTCGCGCTGCTCGACTGGCTGAAGACGCGCGTCTGGCCGATGGAAGCGGCACATACGCCGGCCTCGCTCGCCGCGGCGGCACGCCAGGCGGCATCGGAGCTCTTGCGATCCGGCACCACCACGGTGCTGACGATGGAGACGGTGCACGATACCGATGCGGTGTTCGAAGCGCTCGAGCCGATGGGGCTGCGGGCCGTGGTCGGCAAGTGCATGATGGACGCCGACGCCGCGGTGCCGTCGCGGCTGATGGAACAGACCGCGGCGTCGATCGACGAGAGCGTGGCGCTGGCGACGCGCTGGCATGGCCGCGCCAACGGCCGGCTCCGCGCCGCGTTCGCGCCGCGCTTCGCCGTGTCGTGCTCGCGGGAGTTGCTCGAAGCGGTGGCGGTCCTCGCCCGCGAACATCAGCTCGTCGTGCACACCCACGCGTCCGAGAATCGCGACGAAGTGGCGCTGATCAAATCCCGAACCGGCCGCAAGAACATCGACTACCTTGCCGATACCGGATTGGCCACCCGTCGCCTGTGCCTCGCGCACTGCGTGTGGGTGGACGAGGCCGAGCAATCGCTGATGGCTGAACGGGACGTCAAGGTGCTGCATTGTCCCGGATCGAACCTGAAGCTCGGCTCCGGCCTCGCGCCGGTCGTCGAGATGCGGAAAAAAGGCATCTCGGTGTCGCTCGGCGCCGACGGCGCTGCCTGCAACAACCATCTCGACATGTTCGAAGAGATGCGGCTGGCGGCGGTGCTGCAGTCGGTGCGTCACCAACCTGGGGTGTTGACCGCCCGCGATGCGGTGCACATGGCCACGCGCGAAGGCGCCCGGGCGCTGGGCCTGGACGCGGAGATCGGCAGCATCGAGATCGGCAAGCGCGCGGACCTGGTCCTGATTGATGCGAAGGGGCCGGACCCCTACTCAACCATCGTCTATGCCAGCCGCGGCACCGACGTCAGGGCCACGGTGGTCGACGGCGAGGTGCTGGTCGACAATTTCCGGCCACTTCGCTGGGATCCGGCCGAAATCCGGGCCACGGCGCAGGCCGAGGCCAGGGCGCTCGCCGGTCGAGCAGGCCTTTAAATTCTCAATCGCCAACCTTTCAATCCCCTCTTCCGTCTATTATGTCGTGGCACGACATATCGTGCCACGACATATGACCGCAATCAGACGCGACCCGGCTCCGTACCTGCCGCTCACTCCCGCGGCCTTTCACGTCCTGCTGGCGCTGGCCGACGGCCCGAAGCACGGATACCTGATTCTCAAAGACGTCGAGCTTCGCACCGACGGCGAGGTCCGCTTGAGCACCGGCACGCTCTACGGCCTCATCAAGCGCTTCCTGGACGATGAGCTGATCGTCGAGCTGCCGCCCGAAGACGATGGCCACGAGCGGCGCCGGCCCTACAAGTTGACCGCCTTCGGCCGCCAACTGGCGCGCGCCGAAGCGTTGCGCCTCGAACAACTGGTGTCGGCCGCGCGCGGTGTGCGGCTTCTTCCGGAGCGAGGGTAGCCCCATGTCCCGTCGCGTTTACGAACTGGCGCTGTTCACGCTGCCGCGAGGATTTCGCGAGGAGTTCGGCCGCGAAATGACGCAGGCGTTCATCGACAGTCGCGGGTCGCTGCCGGCGAACCTCGCCGGCGTCCTGTTGCTCGCGTTGCGCTTGCGGATCGACCAGCTGCGCGTCGATCTGCGTCACGCCGTGCGGGGATTGATGCGTCAGAAGACGTTCACGCTGACGGCGGTCACCACGCTGGCGCTCGCCCTCGGACCCGCCACCGCGGTGTTCAGCCTGATCAACGGCGTGCTCTTCGATCCGCTGCCACAGGCGCGCGATCTCGATCGGGTGGTCTTTGCGTGGGCGGCCAATCCTCAACAGCACCGCCACGAATTTCCATGGAGTGAATTGAACTTCCTCGATCACCGTGAACGGAAACAGGGGCTCTCGGCGCTGGCGGCGATCACCGGCACCAGCGCCACCATTGGCGGCACCGCGCCGCAACAGGTGACCGGCGCGTGGGTCTCGGCCGACATGTTCGATGTGCTCACCATCGCGCCGTCGCGCGGCCGCCGCTTCACCGAGGACGACATGCAGCCCGGCGCGCCGCCGACGATCATGCTTGGGCACGATTACGCGCAGACGCGGTTCGCCGGCAGCGACCCGGTCGGACAGACGCTCAGCGTCGACGGGCGATCGACCACCATCATCGGCGTGCTGCCTGAGGGGTTCCGCTACCCCGCTGATGACGCCGACTTCTGGCAACCGCTGGTGATCGATCGCGCCGACAGCAATCGCGGCCAGACCTACTTGCGCGTGCTGGGACGCCTGGCAGACGGGGCGACGATCGCGCAAGTCGAGCCACAGATGAACGCCGTGGCGATCGATCTGGAGAAGCAATACCCCGAAAGCAATTCGGGATCGCGCGTCGAGGTCGTGCCGGCCACCGAGCAGCTCACGCGCGGCGCGCGCCGGATTGTTCGCGTGCTGGGGTTCGCCGCCATCGCGATTTTCCTCCTCGCCTGCACCAACATTGCGAGCCTGCTGGTGGTGCGGACGTCGGGCCGTGAAACCGAGCTGTCGGTCCGTACCGCACTGGGCGCGAGCGCGGCGCGGCTCTCCCGGCAACTCCTGATCGAACATCTCGTGCTGGCGTCGGTCGCCGCGGTGGGGGCGATCGGCATCGCGGCCGGACTGCTGCGGCTGCTGGAGCTGACACGGCTGGTGCCCGCGCATCAGATTGAGCGGGCGACACTCACGCCGGCGGTGCTGCTGTTCCTCGCGGCACTGATGACACTCACGGCCGTCACGCTGGGCTGGCTCGTCTCCCGCCGTGCCACGAAGGCCGCGGCGATCGGCAGCGGACACCGCCCGCAGTCGTCGACGCGTGAAGTGGTGCGCGTGCGTCAGGCGCTGGTCAGCGTGGAAGTGGGCGCCGCCGTGGTGCTGCTCGCCGCCGCCGGATTGCTGCTGCAAAGCGCCGCGCGTTTGATCGCCGTCGATCCCGGATTTCGCAGCGAGAATGTGATCACCTTCCAGGTCGGCCTGCCGATGAGCCGTTACATGGAGCCGGCGGACCGCGTGCGTTTCATCGAGGGCGTGGTCGAACGCCTGGCGCAGGTCCCAGGCGTGACGGCCGCGGCATCCGGCGCCTATGCGCCGATGACGACCATGCGGGCGACAAGACGGTTTGCTATTGATGGCGAGCCGTTGCCGGCCCCGGGTGCGGAGCCGCTCGCGATTGACTTGCCCGCCGGGCCGACCTACGCCGCAGTGATGGGACTGCGGCTCGTCGACGGCCGGTGGATCAGCGAAACCGATCGTCTCGATTCGCCACCGGTGGTGGTGATCAGCGAATCGTTCGCCAACCGATATTTCCCCGGCCAACGCGCGGTTGGCCGGCGCCTCCGGTACTACGGCGGCCGGCCGACCGCACCGCCGCCGCCGTCGCCGGAAATTGTCGGGATCGTGTCCGATGTTCGGCAGTTCAGGATGGCCGAGGCCGAAGCGCCGCAGATGTATGTGCCCCATGCGCAGCGCGCGTGGACTTTCACCAGCTTCTTCGTGAGGACCGCGAGCGATCCGCGCGCCGTGTTCGGCAGCTTGCCGGCCGCCGTCCATGCGCTCGACGCGGAGCGGCCGCTCGAGCGGATGCGCACGCTGGATGAGCTCGTGAGCCAGTCGACGTCCGATCGGCGCGCGCTCAGTGCCTTGCTGGCCCTCGCCGCCATCGTCGCGCTGCTCATCTCGGCGATTGGCGTGTACGGCGTCACGGCCGCCACCACGGCCGCGCGCAAACGCGAGCTGGCGATTCGTGCGGCGATCGGCGCCGACCGCCGCGGCCTGATGAGGCTGGTGATCGGCCAAGGCATGGTGGCGGCGCTCGCCGGCGTCATCCTCGGGATCGCCGGCGCCCTCGCGGCGTCCAGCCTGCTCGAAGCGGTGCTGTATGAGGTCGAAGCCCGCGATCCGCTGACCTACGGGGCGGTCGGGCTGGCCCTGCTCGCGGTGTGCCGGATGGCCACCTATCTCCCAGCGCGTCAGGCACTTACCGTCAGCCCTGCCATCGCCTTGAAGGAGCCATAGTTGTGGTAGACTCTTAGCAGTCGAATGCATCGACTGCTAAGAGTTAACGAAGCTCCATAGATGTCTGGTCCGGCCCTCTCCGACCGCACCCGCCGAATCCTGGCGACGCTTGTACGTTCGTACATCGAGACGGGCGAACCCGTCGCGTCGGGCACGCTCGCGCTGAAAGCCGGCCTGAACCTGTCCTCGGCCACCGTTCGCAACGTGCTGTCGCAGCTGGAGGACATGGGCTACGTGTGGCAGCCGCACACCTCGGCCGGACGCGTGCCCACCGATGCGGGCTACCGCTGCTACGTCGACATGCTGCTCGACAATCGGCGCTCCAACCAGGACTCGTCGGCGGTCGAAGCACGCTTGCGCCAGGAAGCGGGCGACGCGCCGCTGATGGACGACCTGATGTCGTCGACGTCACATGTGCTGTCGGAAGCGAGCAAGGGTGTGGGGTTTGCGATCGCGCCGCCAAACGCGCAGGCGCTGTTTCAGCGCATTGAATTCGTGCCGCTCAGCGGCGGCCGCATCCTGGTGGTCGTGGTGGCGAGCGGCAACCAGGTGTCGCAGAAAACCGTGGATATCGGCGAATCCGTGACCACGTCCGAGCTGGTGCAGGCCGCGAATTATCTGAACGCGGAGTTTTCCGGGCGTACGCTCGACGAGGTACGGGCCGGCGTCGAGGAGCGCCTGCAGCAGGAGCGCTCGTTGTACGATCAACTGCTGGGCCTGGCGCTGCGCCTGGCCAGCACGTCGTTCGAGAACCTCGATCAGCCCACGTCGGTCTACATCGACGGCACCTCTACGCTGCTCGAAGAGGTCGTGCAAGCCGCCGGCATCTCGGCGTCGACCCTGCGCACGTTGTGGCGGATGGTCGAGGAAAAGCAGCGGCTGGTGCGAATGTTGAATGAGTACATCGATGGGCCGGGACTCACCGTGGTCATCGGCGCCGAACACAGCGATCCGGAGTTGCGGCCGTTCAGCTTGATCGCCTCGACCTACTTCGATGGCCGGAGCACCGGCACGGTCGGCGTCATCGGGCCCACGCGCATGCGCTACAACAAGGCGATCAGCGTGGTCGATATCGCCGCGCTGGCTGTCGCGCGCGTGCTCCGCGACGTCAACTAAGATCATGACTTGGGACTTGGGACTTGGGCCCGTCGTACCCCAAGACCCAAGACCCAGGACCCAAGACCCTAGTGAAATCAATGACCGACGATCCGATTGACCCACAGGACATGAGTGCCACTGCGCCCGATGACCCCACGTCGGGCGCTGCCGACTCGCTGCAGAAAGAACGCGACGATCTCTACGATCGGCTGCTCCGCAAAACCGCCGAGTTCGACAATTTCCGTAAGCGTGTCGAGCGCGACCGCAAGGACATGATCGAATGGGCGTCGGCCGACGTCCTCACCGACCTGCTGGCGGTCGTCGACGATTTCGATCGCGCGCTCGCCGCCGAGGCGCCGCCGGAGGCGCAGGGGTTCAAGGCCGGGCTCGAATTGATCCAGCGCCAGCTCGCCGAGCTGCTGAAGAAGCGCGGCGTCACCACCATCGACGCGATGGGCGCGGACTTCGACCCGCACCAGCACCAGGCCGTGGCCTACGAGGAAGTGGCGGGCGCGCGCGAGGGCGAGGTCGTCGGCGTGATGGCGAAAGGCTACCAGCTGGGCGATCGCCTGCTCCGGCCCGCGCTGGTGAAGGTGGCCAAAGCATCGTGAGCAAACGCGATTACTACGAGATCCTCGAGGTCTCGCGTACCGCCAGCGATCAGGAGATCAAGAGCTCGTATCGCAAGCTCGCCCTGAAGTACCACCCGGATCGCAACGCGGGCGACAAGAAGGCCGAAGAGAAGTTCAAGGAAGCCGCCGAGGCGTACGCGATTCTGAGCGACGGCGACAAGCGCACGCGCTACGACCGCTTCGGTCACGCCGGCGTGGGCGGCGCGCAGGGCTTCGACCCTTCGCAGTTCACCGGCTTCGAGGACATCTTCAGCGGCCTCGGCGATATTTTCGGCTTTGGCGGCGGCGCGCGCCGCGCCGGGCCGCAGCGCGGCGCCGACCTCCGCTACGACCTCGAGATCAAATTCGAGCAGTCGGCCAGGGGCGTCGAGACCAGCATCCAGATTCCGCGGCACGAAGCCTGCGACACCTGCAAGGGCAACGGGGCCGCGCCGGGCACCTCGCCGAGCCCGTGTCCCCAGTGCCGCGGCACCGGCCAGCTGCGCTATCAGCAAGGGTTCTTCACCGTGGCGCGGACCTGTGGCCAATGCCGCGGCGCCGGCAAGGTGATCACCAAGCCGTGCCAGGCGTGCCACGGCGCCGGCACCATCGAACAGATGCGCAAGCTCACCGTGAAGATCCCGGCGGGCATTGCCACGGGTCAGCGTTTGCGGCTGGTGGGCGAAGGCGAAGCCGGCAGGCTCGGCGGCCCTCCGGGCGATCTCTACGTGGTGATTTTCGTGCGCGAGCACGAATTCTTCCAGCGCGACGGCAACGATCTGCATTGCACCGTGCCGCTGGCCTTTACCACGCTCGCGCTGGGCGGAGAGATCAAGGTGCCGGGCATTGATGCCGAGCAGACGGTGAAGATCCCCGAAAGCACGCAGACCGGCACCACGTTCCGGCTGCGCGGCAAGGGCATGCCGGATGTGTCGGGCCGCGGCCACGGCGATTTACTCGTCACCGTGCAGGCCAAGACGCCGAAGAAGCTCACCAAGGAACAGAAGAAGCTGCTCGAGCAGCTCGCCGCCACACTGCCCGAACAGAAAGTCACGCCGTCGGCGCGCGACGAAGACGAGGATCGCGGCATCTTCGGCAAGGTCAAAGATATTTTCGGATGACCCGCACCTGGCCGGCCCTCGTGCTGCGAGCGACGGCCGTCGATGATGCCGACGAGCTCGTCTCCGGGATTCTCACCGACTTCAATCCGGTCGCGATTCACGATCTGGCGGAACGGCCGCTGCCGCCGGGCGGCCTGTGGGATCCGACGTATCCACCGATTCCCGATCCTCCGGCCACTCCCTTGCATTGGCACGTGTGTTTCAGCGATGCCGGCGACCGCGCGCGCGCGGCCGACGCCATTCGCGCGAGGCTCCCCGGCCTCACCGTCGAAGCCATGGACCTGCCCGATGAAGACTGGGCGGCACGGTCGCAGCAATCATTGACCGCGGTTCGCGCCGGCCGCTTCCTCATCGCGCCGCCGTGGGATCTGCCGAAGGAACCGGTCGACGCGACCGTGATCGTGATCGAACCGTCGATGGGGTTTGGCACCGGCCATCACGCCACCACGCGCATGTGTTTGCAGCTGCTCGGCGAGATCGACATCAGCGATCAGACGGTGCTGGATCTCGGAACGGGATCGGGTGTGCTGTCGATGGCCGCGGCCTTGAGCGGCGCGCGGCACGTGGTGGGCATCGATGTCGATCGGGACGCGATCGACTCCGCCGAGACCAGCGCCCGTCTCAACACGCTGCCCGATACGATCGCTTTTCAGGTGTCGGATTTCAGAAGCGATCCGCCGAAGCCCGCGGATCTCGTGCTCGCGAATCTGACCGGCGGCATGCTGACCTCGAGCGCCGCCACCATTGCCGCGCTCGTTCGCCCAGACGGACAGTTGATTGTGAGCGGCTTCGATCACACCGAAGTCGAGGCGGTGTCAACCGCATTCGCCGGTCGAACGGAAAAACAGCGTCTCATGGAAGACGGCTGGATTGCCTTGCGTTTGACTTAGTTCTGCGCCTTCGGCCTGCCCTGGAGCGAGCACGACTCTGCGACAGGAGTCGTGCGAGGCGAAGGGTGGCCCTGGGATTTACCACTCCGCGGCCGGCCTGCCGCCCCACACCCACACGAGGAAATCCACCAGCGGCGGCTCGCCGCCAAGCTCGCGTAGTCGAGTCGCGACTTGCCCGCGGTGATACGTGGTGTGCGAGAACACCTGCCACGCGCTTTCGCTCAACGTCGATGGCACCACGGATCCGAACTGCTTCACGATCAAGTCGGTCCAGGGGTACTCCAGTACTTTCCCGAGCCGGGCTTGGTCCAGCGACGCGGCGAACGCGGCGGCCTTGGGATAGTACGGCCGTGCCCACGCTTCAATGGCCGGCAGGTCGGGGTACGACGACAGCTCGGTGACGACGAACGGGTCGCCGCGCCAGGCCTGGAGATACACCGATTGCACCAGGTGAAGGTGATGCAGCAGCCAGCGCAGGCGCTCATCGGTCTGCGCGCCCGGGACGTTGCGCACCGCGCGCCACGTCTGGGCGTCCGCCCACTCCATATGGGTCAAGAGGCTGCGGAGATCGCGGCCGTCCATTCGTGGCGGCTATTTTACCCGGGCTTCTGCGGCCGCGAGCCCGGGACGCAACTTCGCCGCGAACATGCCCCAGCCGCCATGCTCGAAGGCCTCAATCGCGGCACGCACGTCGCTCAGTTCCTCGGGCGAGGTCGCAATCTCGAGCGCGATGATGAACTGCTGGCACGCCGCTTCCGCGCCGGCGTAATGCATGCGCGGCCGCGACAGCAGACGATAGACGTCACCCAACGGGCCTTCCGTTGAATTGGCGAGCGCCTCGTAGTGTCGCATCAGCTGCGGGTCGGCGTCGGACATGTTCAATGGTCTATCGTCCGATCGGCCGGGTTCAATCACTGCTTCTCAGTTCTGCACACCGGTTGATTCCGCCCGATGAAAATCTTCGGATCGATGCAAGGGTCAAGTGGGATCACGGGCCTGCCGCCCACCACGCGCGGTCCGGATGAACGCGCGTCTTGCGCACGCTGCAGCGCACGCAGCAGCGCTCGCGCGACGTGATCGAGTCTCGGCTGTTGAAACAGCTTCTCGTACGGATCGACTGGACGCTTCGGCGCAGGCTTCGGTGAACTCTGTTGCAATGATGAGCCATCCGCGAACACCGGTTGAATGCTGCTTAGCAGCACGATGAGCACGGCTGCCGAAACGTGTCGTGTCATTGCGGCGGCCTCACCGGTCTCTGAGCATTCGGGTTCTTCGCTCTGATCGCGTTCCAGTTCTCAACCACGCGACGCAGCTCCTTGAACGGATCGGGACTGTCATCCACCTGGAAGCGCAGCACCGTGTCGTTGTTCAGCCAATTGCCGCCGTTCTTCTTGACGATCACCATCGAGGCCGCCTGCATTCCGCGCGTATCGCCGCCGGCAGCCTGACCCGCGTCAAGCGCGGCCATCAACCGCATCGACAGGTGGCCCTTCGTTTCTTCGAACGCTTTCACCATGTTCTCGACCACTGCCGGACCCGCGAGGATGTTGCCCTGCGCCGTGCAGTACTTGCCCTGCTTGCCGCCGGCCCAATTATTGGCTTTCGGTCCCGTGAACGTCGCGGTGTTGCCCTGCAGATCGATTACCGCGAACTGGCGCCCCTGTTTCGACCAGCGGTCGGGTACCGGATCCGCATCGCTGTCCCAAATCGCCTTGATGATCGCCTCCGGCTTCATGCCGGCCTTGAGCAGCGCGATGCCCTTCGGTCCGTAGCTGATGTCAACGGTGGCCTGCGTGGCGACCACGCCGGCGTCCGCGTCGGCGGTGAGGACCCCGGTCAACGTGAACACGCGCGATTGCACCGCGCCGCCAACCTCGCCCGTTTCAGGGTCGTAGCCGAGGATCGAGAATGTCGCAACAGGATCCGGCATCTGCTCCTGTGCAAGAACGACCGCGTCGATCCCGGCGATCCCCCGGCTAAAGCCGGGGGCCATAGGAATCATGAATAGGCCGAAACCAACCCCAAGCCCCCAGCCCCAAGCCCCAAGTCCCGTTGTCATCACATTTCACCCCACGTCGTCAGCAACGCCGTCAACGCCACGATCGGCACCGCGTCGGCGCGCAGCGTGCGCGAGCCGAGCGACATCAGGATAGCCCCAGAATCGTGCGCCGCAGCCATTTCCGTCACCGACCATCCGCCCTCCGGCCCCACGATTGCGTGCAAGGCGGGCGGCTTCGCCACGGATTGCACGGCACAGACGTCACCGAGCGCGGCTGCCGGTTCGACACACAGCAGGCGCACCGCCGTGGTCTTCTCGTTCCAATACCAGTCGAGCGGCATCGCCGGGTGAATCGGCGGCACCACCGCGCGGCCGCACTGCTTCACGGACGACACCGCGATCCGCTGCCACCGCGCCACGCGGCCGCTTCTGGCCATGGCCGCCATGCTCGTCTCGGCGCGCTCGCTCACCACCGGCTGGATCGCCGCCACGCCGAGCATCACCGCATCGCGCACCACGTGGTCCATCTTGTCGCCCTTCAGCACGCTGGCAACCAGCGTCAGCTGAACAGTCAATTCACGCGCCGCCGCCAGTGGTTCCAGGGCGCGGATCGCCGCGGACTGCCTGCTCGCCTGCACCACTTCCGCGCGCCATAACCCGCCGCGCCCGTCGAACACCTCGACTTCGTCGCCGACGCCGAGCCGCAGCACACGCACGAGATGTTCCGCCTCGTCTTCCGGTAACTCGACACTCGTCGACGTCGCGGTGACGCCGGGAACGTGAAAGCGCGGACGCACCCGAAGAGTATACTCAGCGGCACAGATGTTCTTTCGCGGCCAGACCGTCGGGAAATACCGCATCCTCTCTCCACTTGGCAGCGGCGGTTTCGGCAGTGTCTATCTCGCGGAAGACACGTGGATCGACAAGAAGGTCGCCATCAAGGTTCCGCATCGCCAGAACCTCGACTTCGGCGAGCTGGTCCGCGAACCCCGGCTGCTCGCTTCGCTCAGCCATCCGAACATCGTCACCGTGCTCACGGCGGAACGCCAGGACGATGTGTTTTTCATCGTGATGGAGTACGTGCCCGGCGACACGCTCGAAGCGGTGATCGAGCGCGAGGGCACCCTCGACCTGGCGCGCGCGCTCGATTACACCTGCCAGATTTGCAACGCGATGGATCACGCGCACCAGCAGGGCATCATCCATCGCGATCTGCGGCCCGGCAACGTCCTGGTCACCGATCAGGGCCTGATCAAGGTCGCCGACTTCGGCACCTCGCGCTTTCTCGAGATCGCGGCGCACGGCACCACCGTGATCGGCAGCCCGCCGTACATGGCGCCGGAGCAATTCCAGGGCAAGGCGGTGTTCGCGTCGGACATCTACTCGCTCGGCGTGACGATGTACCAGATGTTCACCGGCGTGCTGCCGTACGACACGCCGATGCCCGCCGATCTCGATCGGCTGATGAAGGGCGAGCTGGTGTCGCCGCCGAAACTGAAGAACCCGAAGCTGCCGAAAGCGATCAGCGACATCGTGATGAAGGCGATCGCCGCCGACATACCGTCGCGCTACCAGCGCGCGGCCGATCTGCTCGACGCGGTGCTCGCCGTGCGGGCGCCGGCGCAGGTCCGCCGGCCGTGGCGCCCGGCGCCGTCGGCCGCCACCACCGCGACGCCCTCCGAGGAAGTGCAGGAAATCCAGGCCCGCCTCAAAGCGCGCGAAACCGTGCAGCCGAAATTCTGCTGGAAGTGCGGCAAGGCGCTCCCCGCCCGCGCCGACGTTTGTCCCTTCTGCCGCGAACGGCAATAGTTCAGAAGCCCAAGCCCCAAGACCCAAGTCCCAAGTCCCGTATAATTCCAGCATTATGGCATTCGCGGGAACCGGGAAAATCTGGATGAACGGATCGATGGTGGACTGGAAAGACGCCACGATCCATGTCGCCTCACACGTCATTCATTACGGCACCGGCGCCTTCGAGGGCTTGCGCGCCTACGACTCGAAGACCGGCACCAACGTGTTCCGTCTCGAGCCGCACATGCGGCGCATGATCGACTCGTGCAAGGTCTATCGCATGGAGCCGAAATGGTCGCAGGACGAGCTGTCGCAAGCCGTGCTCGACACGGTCCGCATCAACGGCTTCAAGAGCTGTTACATCCGCCCGGTGATCTTCCGCGGCTACGATTCGCTGACGCTCGACCCGCGTCCCTGCCCGGTCGAGGCGGCGGTGATCGTCTGGGAATGGAGCCAGATGATGGGTGCGGAGGCCCTCGAGCGCGGCATCGACGTCGGCGTCAGCTCGTGGACGCGCCTGGCGCCGAATACGCTCCCGGCGATGGCGAAGGGCGCCGCCAACTACGCCAATTCAGCGTTGATCAAGATGCAGGCGATGATCGACGGGTATGCCGATGCGGTGGCGCTCGATGAGAGCGGGCTGTTGAGCGAAGGCAGCGGCCAGAACCTGTTCCTCGTCCGCGACAACGTGATTTACACTCCCTCGCTCGGCTCGTCGATCCTGCAAGGCATCACCCGCGACACCGTCATGACGCTCGCGAAGGATCTCGGGTTCGAATTGCGCGAGACCACCATTCCGCGCGAATTCCTGTATCTGGCGGACGAGGCGTTCTTCTGCGGCACGGCCGTGGAAATCACGCCGATCCGGGCCTTCGACAAGATCGCGGTGGGAAGCGGCAAACGCGGGCCGATCACCGAAACGCTGCAGCAGCGGTTTTTCGCAATTTTGCGCGGCGAACACCCCGATTCGCACGGCTGGCTGACCCCTGTCGGCGCTACCGTGGCCAGCCGATAAATCAGGAGATCGCAGAATCTCGATCAACAGATCAACAGACCATTAGATCAACAGATAACAAGGCTTCGATTTATGCACGTTAACGACCTGCTGAAGGCCGCCGTCGACAAGGGCGCTTCCGACTTGCACCTGAAGGTCGGCAGCTACCCCATGGCCCGTATCCATGGCGAGCTCTATGCCGTCACCGACGAGAAACAACTCGATCACGAAGACCTGGTCGAGATGGCCGCGTCGATCATGTCGACCGCGCAGCGGCAGAAGTTCAAGGACTCGCAGGAGCTCGACCTGGCCTATAGCGTGGCCGGCCTCGGCCGCTTCCGCTGCAACGTGTTCCAGCAGCGCGGCACGATCGGCATCGTCCTCCGCGTGATTCCGGTCAAGGTGATGAACCTCGACGAGCTCGGCCTGCCGCAGGTGATGAAGAAGATCGCCGACGAAGAGCGCGGCCTGGTCCTCGTCACCGGCACCACGGGTAGCGGCAAGTCGACGACGCTGGCGGCGATGATCGACCACATCAATGCCACCCGCACCGCGCACATCATCACCATCGAAGACCCGATCGAATACCTGCACCGCGACAACCAGTGCATCATCAACCAGCGCGAGATCGGCGTCGACACGCGATCGTTCGCGTATGCGCTCAGAAGCGCCCTCCGCCAGGACCCGGACGTGATCCTGGTCGGCGAAATGCGCGACATGGAAACGATCGAAACCGCGATGCACGCCGCCGAAACGGGCCACCTCGTGTTCTCGACGCTGCACACCCTCGATGCCACGGAAACCATCAACCGCATCATCTCGGTGTTTCCGCCGCACCAGCAGAAGCAGATTCGCCTGCAGCTCGCCTCGGTGTTGAACGCGGCGGTCGCGCAGCGCCTGATCCCGCGCAAGGACGGCACCGGCCGCTCGCCGGGCGTCGAAGTGCTCGTGGCCACGCCCTTCATCAAGGACTGCATCGTCGACAAGGACAAGACGCACCTGATCGCCGGCGCGATTGCCCAGGGCACGTCGCAGTACGGCATGCAGACGTTCGACCAGTCGATCTTCAGCCTGTTCCAGCAGGGCCTGATTAGCTACGAGGAAGCGCTGCGCTGGGCGTCGCACGTGGACGAGTTCAAGCTCAAGGTGCAGGGCATTTCGACCACCGCCGACACGTCGCGCGACCAGATGGCGAACACGGTTTTCAGCGCGCCGAAGGGCGCGCCGACCAAGCCGGGCGCGCAAACCGCGAAGCCGGCTGCGCCGGGGTCGCCCGCCGCTAAGCCGGCCGCGGCCGCGCCGCCGAAGAAGGATCCCGAGATCACACGGTTCGGGGGATAACCAAGGGTTCCAGGGGTTCCAAGAGTTCCACGGGGTTCCAAGGGCAGTGTTCGGTTGGGTTCGACGTTCTCGCACTGGAACCAATCTTGAGAACCAAGCCATTGGAACCGTTGGAACACCTGGAACACCTGGAACCTTTGGCCCATGGCTGATGCCTTCACTGTTGCCCTGACGTTACTTTCAGCCCGTGAGTTGTCGGAGACGCAACTCCGCGCGCGGCTGACCCGCCGCCAACACGACGCCGACGACATCGACCGCGCGATCGCGCGCCTCAAGGAAGACCGCACACTTGACGACCGCCGGGTCGCGCGTGCGCTGGCCCGGATGGAGACCGCGATCAAGCATCGCGGCCGCGCGCGCGTGATCCAGAAGATCCGGCAGGCCGGCATCTCGGCCGCGATCGCCGAGGACGCCGTGAAAGAAGTCTTCGAGGACGTCGACGAGAACGACCTGCTCGACCGGGCGCTGGACCGGCGCCTGCGAGGTA
>CAZEMI010000263.1:0-7231 GCA_964513235.1 uncultured Acidobacterium sp. | reverse complement strand
ATGCTCTGGCGATGGCCGGGGAGGGCGGTCTGCATTTTCTCCAGGATGTGCAGCCGGCCGGCGCGCGCCTGCGTGAGCGCCGCGCGCATGATCTCGGACGAGATGCCCGACACCATGATGTCCATCTGCAGCGAGGTGATGCCGTTGGCCGTGCCCGCCACCTTGAAGTCCATGTCGCCGTAGTGGTCCTCGGCGCCCGCGATGTCGGACAGCACGGCGTACTTGCCCGTGGACTCGTCGATGATCAGGCCCATCGCCACGCCGGCCACCGGCGCCTTGATCGGCACGCCCGCGTCCATCATCGCCAGCGAGCCGCCGCAGACCGAGGCCATCGACGAGCTGCCGTTGGACTCGAGAATGTCCGACACGATGCGCACGGTGTAGGCGAACTCGGTTTCGGTCGGCATCATCGGCGCCAGCGCGCGCTCGGCGAGGGCCCCGTGGCCGATTTCACGCCGGCCGGGGCCGCGCATCGGCTTCACTTCACCGACCGAGAAGGGCGGGAAGTTGTAGTGGAGCATGAAGCGCTTCCAGGTCTCGCCGTCCACCATTTCGACTTTCTGCTGGTCGTCGGCGGTGCCGAGCGTGACGGTGACGAGCGCCTGCGTTTCGCCGCGCGTGAACACGGACGACCCGTGGACGCGCGGCAGGACGGTGTTCTCGATGGTGATCTGGCGAATCTCGTCGAACTTGCGGCCGTCGAGGCGGTGGCCCTTGCCGAGCACCTCCTCGCGCAGCGCGCGCTCCTGCAGGTCGTGGAAGAAGCCCTTGGCCGCGCTCTTCATGTCGGTCAGCGACTCCGGCAAGCCGGCGACCATTTCCTTCTCGAGCTTCGCGACCGTACCGTAGTTCTCGAGCTTGCCCTTGATGCGCATGGCATTGGCCAGCCCCTCGAACGTGGTGTCGACGTAGGCTTTCAGCTCGGGGTAGGACGCCACGGCCGGCTTGGGCAGCTTCGAACGTCCCGCCGCCTTGGCGAGGTCGTCGATCAGGTCGCAGAGTTGCTTGATTGCGGCATGCGCCGTTTCGAGCGCCTGGACGGCTTCATCCTCAGTCACCTCGTTGGCGCCCGCTTCGACCATCACGATGCCGTCCCTGGTGCCGGCCACCACGAGATCGAGGCGGCTCTGTTTGCGCTGCGGGAAGGTCGGGTTCACCACGTACTGGCCGTCCACCAGGCCCACGCGCACGGCGGCCACCGTCTTCTCCACCGGCATCTCCGACAGCGCCAGCGCCGCGCCGGCGCCGGTGAGCGCGAGCACGTCACCGTCGTTCTCGGTGTCAGCGGAGACCACCGCCGCGATGATCTGCGTTTCGAAAGCCCAGCCCGCCGGGAACAACGGGCGGATGGGGCGGTCGATCACACGGCAGGTGAGGGTCTCCTTCTCAGTGGACTTGCCTTCGCGCTTGAAGAAGCCGCCGGGGATGCGGCCCGACGCATAGGTGTTCTCGCGGTAGTCGACCGTGAGCGGCAGAAAGTCGATGCCCTCGCGCGGGCTTGACGAATGGCAAGCCGTGACAAGCACCATGGTGTCGCCAAGGCGGACCACCACCGAACCGTCGGCCTGCTTGGCCAGCCGGCCGGTTTCGATCGACAGGGTATGAGAGCCGAGAGATAGATCACGCTTGTGCATAACTGTCCTAGGTTCTGAACTGGGAGCGACCCGGGTTACTTGCGAATGCCAAGGCGCTTGATCACCTCAGCGTAACGGTCGGCGTCCTTGCTCTTCAGATAATCGAGCAATCGGCGTCGCTGTCCGACGAGCTTGAGCAGCCCGCGGCGCGAGTGATGGTCCTTGCCGTGCGACTTGAAATGCTCGGTGAGGTAGTTGATTCGTTCGCTGAGGATGGCCACCTGGACTTCGGGTGAGCCGGTGTCTTTGTCGTGCGTCTTGTACTCGCCGATTAGGGCGGTCTTTCGGTCTTTCGTCAGTGCCACGGGACCTCCACGAACGGCCCAGTCCGCCTTCGCTCCTTGCGGAGCTCCGGCGCGACCAGAGCCGCCGTATATGGCGATTCTTCCATCGCCTGTAACCTGATTATGTTATCCCAGAACCACCCATCCGTGGAGAAAACCGGGGGGTTTTCCCGGCCTGGCCAGCCCAACGAGGCCGCCCTCCGCATCAAGGAGCCGGACGATCGGCGCCGGGGCCGCTAACGGCCTGACGACGTCGTCTGGCGCGATTTCCACGCCGTTCTTGAGGCGCTCCAGGTTGGCTTGACCGCGCAGCGTCACCGACGGCAGGTCGGCCAGCAGTGCCGACATGGGCATCAGCTTCGCGGCCAGTTGCTCGCGGCTCGATTGCAGCACCTCGGCCAGCCGGACCGCGGGCGCGAGTCCGAACTCGCCAGAACGCGTCCGGCGGAGCGCTATCAGCACGGCGCCGCAACCGAGCGCCTCGCCCAGATCGTGCGCGAGGGAGCGGACGTAGAAGCCGGCTGTCACTTGCATCGACAACCGCGCCGTCTCACCGTCGAACGACAGGATGTCCAGCTGCCGCGCGGTGACCGGCACGGCTTGTGGTCTGGCGGGCGGGACCAACGTCCCGCCCCTACGAACGTGTTTGCGCGCCAGCTCGTACGAGCGTTCGCCGTCGATGTTCTTCGCGGAATACGCGGGCGGGGTTTGCGCGAACTCGCCGCGGAACGTGTCCACGGCGGCGGCGAGCTCGTCGACCGTTGGCCGCCGCGGGCATATCGACATCTCGCGGCCCTTCGCATCGTAGGTGTCCGTTGTCCGGCCGAACGCGATGGTGGCCTCGTAGCTCTTGTCGCTGGCCGTGAGGAACTGCGCGAGCCGCGTGGCGCGCCCGACCACCAGCGGCAACACGCCGGTGGCGAGCGGATCGAGCGTGCCGGTGTGGCCGATGCGCGACACGCCGAGCACGCGCCGTGTCAGCGTCACCACGTCGTGCGATGTCGGCCCCTCGGGCTTGTCGACGACGAGGACGCCACTCAAGTCCTGGGGCTTGGGGCTTGGGACTTGGGACTTGGGGCTCACTTGTTGCGGATAGCTTCGGTCAGCAGCTGGCCGAATTGCCTGTTCACGTCGTCGAGCGGGCCCTTGGCGGAGCAGCCGGCGGCGTTGGTGTGACCGCCGCCGCCCTGCCATCTGGCGATCGCCCCGATGTCGACAGTCCCTTTCGAGCGCAGGCTGACGCGCCAGTCGTGGTCGCCGATCTCTTTGAAGAACGCGACGGCTTCGATGTCTTTGACCGTCAGCGGAAAGTTGATCAAGCCTTCGAGATCGTCGCTGGTGCCCGACAGGTCGGTCATCGTCTGGCGGGTGATCGAGAGCAGCGCGACGCGGCCCTCGTCGACGATCACCATGCCATTCATCACCGCGCCGAAGATGCGCACGCGGGCGAGGCTGTTGCTGTCGTAGTGCGTCCGCGCGATCCATTGCGGATCGGCGCCGGCTTCCACGCAGCGACGCGCGATCTCGTAGGTGCGCGGCGACAGGTGCGAAAAATGAAACGAGCCGGTGTCGGTCAGCACCGCGAGATAGACGTGCGTGGCGACGTCCCTGGTCAGCGGCGCGCCGAGCGCTTCGATCAGCGTGAAGGCCATCTCGCCGCACGCCGCCGCGGATTCATCCACCCAGTTGATGGCGCCGAAGCCAGTGTTGCCGGGGTGGTGATCGATATTCATCACCGGCGATCGATCGAGACCCTTGACGCCGGTACGCGCCAGCTCGCTGCACTCCATGATCAGCGCCGCGTCGAACGTTTCGGTGACTTCGGGCGTGATGCGAATCGACGCCACGTCGGGAAACGGCTGCAGGAACACCGGGGGAATGCCATCGGTGACCACCGTGGCGTCCTTGCCGATGGCACGCAGTGCCAAGGCCATGGCCATGGCCGATCCAATCGCGTCGCCGTCGGGCCGCTGGTGCGAGGCGACCACGAAGCGTTGACCTTGCGTGAGGCGTTCGACGAGTTCAGCGGGCAGGATCGTCATTCTTGACCGTGGTGGCGTCCTTGGCGTCGGCCACCGTATCGACGATGCCGGGGTCCTCGACGGTGCGGGCGGCCTCTTCGGCGTGAATCTCCTGGATGATCTGCTCGATGCGATCCTGCGCGCCCACCGACTCGTCGAAGATGAACTTGACCTCGGGCACGCGCCGGAGCGACAGGCGCTCAGCCAGCAAGTGGCGGATGAACCCGGACGCGCGTTCCAGCGCCTTGGCGGTCTTCTTGCGCTCGGCGGCGTCGCCGATGATCGTCCAGTAGACGCGCGCGAGGGAGAGGTCGCCGGTGACCTTGGTCCGGGTCACCGTGACGAGACCGACGCCGGGATCGCGCACTTCAGTGGCCAGCATCTGGCTGACCTCTTCGCGAACCTGTTCCTGGATGCGCTCGACTCGATGTGAAAGGGCCATGGTAGTTAAGAGTTCAGAGTGCAGAGTTAAGAGTAACGCCTGTGTCTACTCTAAACTCTTAACTCCTAACTCTGAACTCAGCTATGCGGGTTGTGCAACCCGCTCCATCTGGAACACTTCGATCACGTCGCCGACCTTGAGGTCGTTGAAGTTCTGGAGGCCCAGGCCGCACTCGAAGCCCGACTTCACTTCCGAGACGTCGTCCTTGAAGCGCTTCAGCGAGGCCAGCTTGCCTTCCCACACCACGACGTTGTCGCGGAGCAGCCGCGCCTGCGCATCGCCCTGGCGGGTAATGCGGCCGTCGGTCACCATGCAACCGGCGATGGTGCCGATCTTCGGCACCTTGAACGTCTCGCGCACCTGCGCAATGCCGATGCGGGTTTCCTTGAAGGTCGGCTCGAGCAGGCCCGTCATCGCCTTCTTGATCTCGTCGGTCACGTGATAGATGACCGAGTGCATGCGGATGTCGACCTTCTCGCGTTCGGCCACGTCGGCGGCATTGCGATCCGGCCGCACGTTGAAACCGATGATGATCGCGTTGGACGCGGTGGCGAGCAGCACGTCGCTTTCGTTGATCGCGCCGACCGCCGAGTGAATGATCTTGATCCTCGTCTTGCCGTCCGACAGCTTGGCGAGCGTGTCGGCGAGCACTTCGGCCGAGCCCTGCACGTCGGCCTTGATGATGATCGGCAGGTCCTTCGAGCCTTCCTCGGAGAGCTGCGCCTGCAGCGACTCGAGGGTGAGGCGCGAGCCCCTGGAGGCGTGGGCCTTGTCCTTCGCCTGACCCTGACGGAAGGTGGCGATCTGGCGCGCTTTCGCGGCGTCCGCCACCTGCTGGAAGCTGTCGCCGGGCGAGGGCAGCGATTCGAGACCGAGGAGCTCGACCGGCGTGGACGGCCCAGCCTGCTTGAGGTTGCGGCCGCGATCGTCGATCAACGCGCGCACTTTGCCGACCACCGGACCGGCAATCACGTTGTCGCCGACACTGAGCGTGCCGTCCTGCACCAGCACGGTCGCCACCGGGCCGCGGCCGCGATCGAGCTTGGTTTCGAGCACCGTGCCGATGGCGCTGCGCTTCGGATTGGCCTTGAGATCGTCGAGCTCGGTGACGAGCAGGATCATCTCGAGCAGCGTGTCGAGGTTCTGTTTCTTCTTCGCCGACACTTCGACGAACACCGTCTGGCCGCCCCAGTCTTCGGGCATCAGTCCCAGGTCGGTCAGCTGGCGCTTCACCGTTTCAGGATTCGCGCCGGGCTTGTCGATCTTGTTGACGGCCACGATGATCTTCACGTTCGCGGCCTTCGCGTGATCGATGGCTTCCTTGGTCTGCGGCATCACGCCGTCATCGGCCGCCACGACCAGCACCACGACGTCGGTGATCTTGGCGCCGCGGGCCCGCATCATCGTGAACGCGGAGTGGCCGGGCGTATCGAGGAACACGATGCTGCGGCCGCTCGCGGTCGGCACGAGATACGCGCCGATGTGCTGCGTAATGCCGCCGGCCTCACGCTCGGCGACGCGCGTTTCGCGAATCGAGTCGAGCAGCGTCGTCTTGCCGTGGTCGACGTGGCCCATGATCGTGACCACGGGCGAGCGCGTGGCGATGTCTTTCGGATCCGCCGACTTGTCGCTTTCCGCGCTGATTTCCTGTTCGAAGCTGCGCGTCTCGACCTCGGCGCCGAAGCCGGCGGCGAGCACCTTCGCGGTGTCGAGGTCGATGGCGGAGTTGATGGTCATCATCATCCGCCGATCGAGCAGCGCCTTCAGCGCGTCCTTGACGCGAATGTCGAGACGATCCGCCAGGTCCTTCACCGTCATGCCCTCGGAGAAGGTGATGGTGCGGGTAATCGGCGGCGGCGCCACCGGGGCGGGTTGTGCCTGCGGACGCTGGAGCGCTTCGCGCTTCTGCGACGGCTTCATGCCTCCCGTCGGGCGATGCTGCGGGCGGAACTGCGGGCGCATCGGCGGCGCGCCGGGACGCTGCGGCATCCCGCCGGCCGGACGAACCGGCTGCGAGGGCAGCGGACGCGGACCGCCCAGCATGGCGGCGGTGTTGCTCGCGGGCGGGCGCGGCGATCCGTACGGACGCTGGCTTGGCGGCCGCGCGCCGGGCGCGAGATTGCCAGTGGCCTGCTGCGCCGGGCGCGGCGCGGGTGGCACCACCCGCGGCGGTTGCGGCACCAGCTGGCGCTTGGGCTGCAGCGGCGGCGCGCTCGGTGGCGCCTTCCCGGGCTCTTCGACGCGCAGCCGGATGCTCGGCGGCACGAAGCGGCCGGACTTCTCACGGACCGCCTCGGGCATGTCGGACGCGGGCTCGGCGGCTTCGACCGGCGCGGGCGGCTCCGCCACGAGCGGGGCTTCGGCGGCCGGCGCGGCGGCCATCGGCGTGTCGAACTGCGGCGACTCGGATGCCGCTTCGCCCGCCGGTGGCGCCGCTTCTTCAACCTTGGGCGCTTCGACCGGCCTCGCCTTTTTGATCAGCCGCGGCGGTCCGAGCGTCGGGACCGCGGGCTTGGGCGGCTCGGGAGCCGGCTGCGCGGCGCCCTTCTTGCCGGGCGCGGCCTTGCCCTTCGCCGCGGTCTTCACCGCTTTGACGGCCTGCTCCGAGAACATGTCGCCCTTCGGCAGGGTGATGCCGCGCTGCTTGGAGAGACGGTCGACGAACTGGCGCGCGACGATCTCCTCGAGCGTGCTCGACGCGCTCTTCAGCTCGATGCCGTGGTTCTTCTTCAACATTGCCAGCACTTCCTGGCTGGTCGTGTTGAGCAGCTCGGCGACTTTATAGATACGAACCGTCGACAAACGTGTTATCCCTTCGACTCTTCGCCTTCAGTGACGACCGCGGGCTCG
>CAZEMI010000262.1:0-9910 GCA_964513235.1 uncultured Acidobacterium sp. | reverse complement strand
CGCCGCGCCCACATTCAACAGGGGCTCGACGGGCAGCAGCCAGGCGGCGTTGGAGGTGGGCGCCGCCGACAACGCCTCGTCCATCACGTGCGCGGCCGCCGCGTGCGACCCGGCGAGGACGTGACCAGCCGCCAGGTAAACGGATTCGTCCATCGAACCGCTGGCCGGTCTGAGATTGCTGCCCGCCGGCGGTGGGGTAGTGCCGGTCGCCACCGCGCGCCCGAGCTGCGCCAGCGCGTGCTTCGGCACCCGTTGCAGCGTCCGGTCGAAGGCGGCCACCGCATCGTCCATCCGCGCGTGTCGCAGGTGCCACGCGCCGATGGCATACCAGGTATTCGCGCAGCATTCGCGTGAGTACAGGTGCCCGATCGGCTCGTTAGCCAGCTCGCGATCGAACTCCGCCAGGGCCAGTGCGCCGTCCTGGCGTGAGAGATGAATCAGGCCGAGCAGCCAGTGCAGCGCCACGCCGCTGAACGCCGAATCGGCGCCGCCGCGGCCTTGTGCGGCCACGCCGGCCGCCAGTTCCCGCGTGGCCTCGTCCAGCATGCCGCGCGCCACCATCACGGTGGCGGCGAGCCAATGCGCGAGCGCAAAGCCGGGGACCAGCGCCAGCGTGCGCCGCGCGGCGCGTAACCGCTCTTCGCCCCAGGCCGTCGAGGCCAGGCGAAAGTGATGCCGCCAGTTGTCCGGCTCCAGGGCAATCGCGCGTCGCCCGGCCGCGACGGCGTCGGTGCGCTTCCCGATCCGTTCGAGAATGAAGCCCAGCGTGCTCCAGGCTTCGGCATTTTCGGTATCGAGGCGGCAGGCCTCGTACGCGTGCGTCGCCGCCAGCCGCAGTGCATCGGTGTCGGGGACTTCGTCGGCACGCGTCATCTCGAATTGCAGGACGCAGGCGTAGGCGAGGCCGACGTGCGCCGATGCCGTGTCGGGCGTAGTCGCCACGGCCTGCTCGAACACCTCTCGAGCGCGGAGAATCTGTTCCCGCTCGAGCGACTCGAGGGCCCGGCGGCCGTCGAGCAGCGCGCGGTGCGGCGCCAGCAGCGCGTCGATGTCGGCGTTGGTGGCATGCGAGACCACCCGCGCCACCTCCGCCGCCAGGCGATAACCCTGGCGCGGCACCGTCTCGACATATTGATCGCCCCGCGCGTTGGTGCCGAGCGCGCGGCGCAGCGCCGAGATCGCCTGCTCGAGGCTGTTGTCGCCGACGGCGGTGTCCCCCCAGCCAGCCGTCACCAGATCGTCTTTCGACACCACCTCGCCGGCGTGCGCCGCCAGGTGGAGGAGGACGCCGACGTAACGATCGCTTAGCGCCACACGCCCGCCGTTACGCCGCAACTGCCGGGCGCGGCTGTCGAGCTCGAAATTCCCGAAGGTGTAGACGGCTCCGCCGGGTGACACGCGGCTGGATTGTACCGCTGGCCACGGCGGCCTTCCGATTATTGACATGTGACCATATGGTCACATATACTATTGGCCGATGGATGCGGTTTTCAAGGCGCTCGCCGACGTGACGCGGCGCCGCCTGCTGGACATGCTGTTCCGGCGGGACGGCCAGACGCTGAGCGAGCTCGAGCGGCGACTGGACATGACCCGGTTCGGCGTGATGAAGCATCTCCGCGTGCTCGAGGAAGCGCGCCTGATTGTCACCAAGCGCCGCGGGCGGGAAAAGCTGCACTTCCTCAACGCGGTGCCGATTCGGCAGATCCACGATCGGTGGATCGATAAGTACTCCGCGCCCATGACCGCGATGCTCACGGAACTCAAGAAAGAAATCGAGGACACCAGCATGGAGAAGGTTTACGAGATCTACATCAAGACCACCCCGGAGCGCCTGTGGCAGGCGATTACCGACCCAGCCTTGCGGGCGAAGTACTCCTTCGGCGTCGGCCACTACTCGGATTGGACGCCAGGCTCCGCTCTTCACGCGCGGGCTACCGAGATGAACGGCACACCGGGTATGGCGATCGCGGACGGCGAAAATCTCGAGGTCGATCCGCCGCGACGCCTCGTGCAGACGTTCCGTGCGCTCTGGAGCGACGAGGTAAAAGCCGAGGGACACTCGCGGGTCACGTGGGAGATCGAGCCTGTCGGCGACTCGTGCCGCCTCATCGTGACGCACGACCAGCTGCGCGCCAGCGCGAACCCGCAGCTTTACGGCGGCTGGCCGATGATCCTGTCGGGGCTCAAGACACTGCTCGAGACGGGCGATCTGCTCACCACGCCAGGCTCGCTCCAGTACCTCGCCACACCGCCGGTCGCCTAGCGATGCCGATCACACCTGGACCGGGCTTCGCGAAGCGCGTCTTTCTCGTCGCCGGCGTCTACGGCATCGTGGCGCTGCTGCCGCAGTATTTCATCGAGCTGTGGTTGCCGGCACCGATCGAACGTCCCGAGCATTTTTACGGGTTCATCGGCGTGGCGCTCGCATGGCAATTCGTGTTCCTGCTGATTGCGCGCGACGTTCACCGGTATCGGCCGTTGATGCTCATTGGGGTGATCGAGAAGCTGTCGTTCGGTCTTGCGGTCCTGATCCTGTATGCCTGGGACCGGGTTTCGGCGGGAGTCCTGGGCGCCGGCGTGATCGACCTCGCGCTTGGCGCGCTGTTCGTGCTCGCCTTCCGCGCGACCCGGGCCAGCCTGTAGGCAGCGTCTCGCCAACTCTTGACTTGACGTACCGGTCACGTGGGCGCACGCTTCGTGGCCACCGATTAGACACAGATAAGCCACGATCAAAAACAATCGGTGTCTAATCGGTGTTTAATCTGTGGCTAGCCTGGCGCCGCGCCTGGGGGCGGGCCCGCCTGAAGGAGCGTACGCATGAACACGATCACCGTCGGCAGAGAGAATTCCACGCCCATCAACCTTTATTACGAAGACCACGGGTCTGGCTCCCCAGTGGTCTTGATTCACGGATGGCCGCTCAGCGGCGCCTCGTGGGAAAAGCAGACCGCCGCGCTCCTTGCCGCCGGACACCGCGTGATCACCTACGACCGCCGCGGCTTTGGCCGTTCGAGTAAACCCGCCGTGGGCTACGACTACGATACGTTCGCGGCCGATCTCAACAAGCTGCTGACCAAGCTCGATCTCAAGAAGGTGGCGCTGGTCGGGTTCTCGATGGGGTCAGGCGAAGTCACGAGGTATCTCGGCAAGTACGGCAGCAAGCGCGTGCGCAAAGCCGTGCTCATCGGGACGCTCGGACCGTATCTGGTCAAGGCCGCCGACAATCCGGAAGGCGTCGACGCCAAAGTGCTCGCGGACATCAAGGCGGCGATTCGCGCGGATCGCCCCGCGTTCCTGATCGAGTTCCTGCGCAACTTCTACAACTACGACGTCACCGGCGGGAAGCTCGTGAGCGAACGCGTGCTGGAAGACAACTGGAACGTGGCGGCCGGCGCGTCCGCCATCGGCACCGTGGCGTGCGTTGACTGTTGGATCGAGGATTTCCGCAAGGACGTGGCGAAGAACACCGTGCCGACGCTGATCCTGCATGGCGACGCCGACCGCATCCTGCCGCCGGATGCCACCTCGAGAAGGCAGGCCAAGATGATTAAGAACGTCACGCTCGTGGAGCTTCCGGGAGGGCCACACGGCGTGCTGTGGACGCACGCCGATCGGATCAATTCGGAGTTGGTGAGCTTTCTGGCGTGACCCGCTCATCGCCGACCGGCTCCGACGGCTGTTATCATTGCAGCACGCGTCCGTAGCTCAGTTGGATAGAGCACCGGCCTTCTAAGCCGGGGGTCGCAGGTTCGAGCCCTGCCGGACGCGCCACTTCATCGCATTGACGCAAGTGACTGCCGCAGAGAACCTTACGCCTTCAGTCGACGTTGATGTCGACCCTTAGAATCTCGCGCTGTTGGTGCGCGTTTTCGAGCGCGACTGACAAATGACGGACAATCCGTCGCGGCTCGCTACTGGCCGACCGCCTTCAACTGGCGTCGGCGCTCCCACATTCCGGTCATCGCTTTTCTGAGTTCCTCGTCTGTGATGTTCAGGTACCGCTGCGTCTGCTTGATGTCGGCGTGGCCGAGCATCAACTGGATCGTTCGGATGTCGACGCCATCTGCCAGCAGCCGGCACGCGCCTTCGTGCCGCTTATGCCGCGCGCGGCATAACCGGCATCATGCCGAGTCCCGGATTATGCCGATGTCGTTGACCGGGATCTCAGTCTCGCGTGGCCAATCGCTGCAGGAGCAGCTTGCGCACTCGGCATAATCCGGGGTGTCCTTTCCCGTTCGGCATTCTCGCCGGAAAGGGGGAAAATATGCGGGATCACATCACACTGGCGGCGCGGGCTGGCGGCGACGCTCGGTCGTTGGGACAGCACGTCGACGGATTCGGGAAGCATCTGGCCGTTCTCGGGTTCGCGAAGGCCACCATCGGGTCGCAGTTGCAGTTGGCTGGTGCATGCGAGCGATGGCTGGCTCGGCATCAGATTGCGATCGCGGATCTCAATGAGCCCGTGGTTGACGCGTTTCTCGACGAGCCGCGGTTCCGGCGCCGGCGACAGCGAGGAAGCGCGTCCACACTTGCGCGATGGCTCATGTACCTTCGCGCATGCGGCGCCATCGTCACGCCGAGTCGCGTCGTGGACGACTCACCACGGGCGCAGTTGGAGCGTCAGTATCACCACTATTTGCGAGCCGAGCGCGGGCTCGCGACGACCACCGTCCAGACCTATTTAGCGTTCTGTCAGCAGTTTCTCACCGAGCAATTGCCGCAGGCCGAGGCGTCCGTTGGCGGGTTGAGCGCAGCCGACATCTCCGCCTTTGTGCGTCGGCACGCCAGGGCCGCGAGTCCGGGCAGGGCCAAGATGATGGTCACGGCGCTGCGCGCCCTGTTTCGCTTCCTGTTTCACACCGGCGAGCTGGGCGTCGATTTGAGCGCCGCCGTTCCCACCATCCCCGATTGGCGCCTGGCATGCATGCCGCGGTCGCTCGCGGCAGAGGAGGTCGAGCGACTCTTGGCGGCGTGCGATCTGCAGACAGCGAGTGGGCGCCGTGATCACGCCATCCTGCTGCTCCTCGCGCGTCTTGGCCTTCGTGCCGGCGAGGTCGTGGCGCTTGAGCTCGATGACATCCACTGGCGCGCAGGCGAGATCATCATCCGTGGAAAGAAAGGGCTTCGCCACGATCGCTTCCCCTTGCCGGCGGATGTGGGTGCGGCGGTGTCGACCTATCTGCGCCGCGATCGGCCACCGAGCACCGGGCGGCGCGTGTTTCTCTGTAGGCGGGCGCCGCGTCGGAGCTTCGCGGGGCCGGGGGCCGTAACCACAATCGTGCGCCGCGCGCTTCGCCGAGCCGATCTTCATCCGCCCGTACGAGGGGCGCACCTCCTGCGCCACAGCTTGGCCACGCAGATGCTCCGGCACGGCGCCTCATTCGCGGAGATTGGCCAAGTGTTACGCCATCGCGCGGCCAGCAGTACTGAAATCTACGCAAAAGTCGATCTGGACCGCTTGCGTACGGTGGTTCAGCCCTGGCCAGAGACGGAAGGTGACCGATGACGACGCTCGCCGCCGCGCTCGAAGAATATCTCGCGATGCGCCAGAGCCTCGGTGTTCACCTCCGCGTGACAGCGGGCCTCCTGCGTCGGTTTGTCGCATTCGTGGATCGCGCAGGCCGAGAGGCGATCACCAGCGATCTGGCGCTGCGGTGGGCCATGGAATCGGGCGACGTCCAGCCCGCGACATGGGCTTGGCGCCTCGGGATGGTGCGGCGCTTCGCGAAGTGGCGGCACACCATCGACCCGCGGACCGAGGTCCCGCCGCCAGGGCTTCTCCCGCATCGCTTCCGTCGCACGCGGCCGTACCTGTACACCGAGACGGAGATCAGGAATCTGCTCACGGCCGCCCGAGCACTTCCCTCCGCCCGCGGGCTGCGTGGGTTGACCTATGCCACCCTCTTCGGTCTCCTCGCAGCCTGTGGCCTGCGATTGAGTGAAGCCCTCAAGCTGGAGGAGGCCGATGTCGTGCTCGACACCGGCCTCCTCACCATTCGCCGGACGAAATTTGGCAAATCGCGAATCGTGCCGGTGCATGCCTCCACCATCGCTGCTCTTACCGACTATGCTCGCGCTCGCAACCGCTTGCTCCGGTGCCGTCCCACACCCCCATTCTTCGTGTCGGAGCGCGGCACACGGCTCACCGACTGCAATACCCGCCACACCTTTGCGCTGGTGTCCCGGCGCATCGGCCTGCGAGCGCCGGCGCTCGGACATCGTCATGGGCGCGGGCCTCGGCTTCATGACATGCGCCATCGCTTTGCCGCATCAACACTCGTGGCGTGGTATCGCACAGGCCGCGATGTCGAGCGCGACTTGCCCACACTGGCCACGTATCTGGGACACGTCCATATCAATGACACGTATTGGTATCTGGAGGCGGTTCCGGAATTGCTGGCACTCGCGGCGGCACGCGTTGTGGACAGTCCGGAGCGCGTCCCATGATCGCGACCTCGTTTCCGGCACTGCTCCAGCGATTCTTCACCGATCGCCTACTCCAGCAACGGCACGCGAGTCCGCACACGATTGCGAGCTACCGGGATACCTTCCGCCTCTTACTGCGCTTCGCCGCGGACCGTCTCGGCCGCGCGCCATCGACCCTCGCGGTCGACGACTTCACGCCCACCTTCATCGGTGAGTTCCTCGACCATCTCGAACGAACCCGGGGCAACAGCAGCCGCACGCGGAATGCGCGACTCGCGGCGATCCATTCGTTTGCCCACTATGTGGCGTTCAGCGAACCGGCGCATGCCTTGTTGTGTCAGCGACTCGTGGCGATGCCAAGCCGGCGCTACGAGCGCAAGGTCATCGAGTTCCTCACGTCCGCGGAGATCGAAGCGCTGCTGGGGATCCCCGACCCGTCGACCTGGATCGGTTGTCGGGATCGCACGCTCCTGCTGGTGGCCCTCCAAACCGGACTGCGCGTCTCGGAGTTGATCGGCCTGACACGCGACGATGTCGTGCTCGGCGCCAGCGCTCATGTGCGCTGCGTCGGAAAAGGACGAAAACATCGATGCACGCCCCTCCGGCGCGATGCGACCAAGGCGCTTGCGCAGTGGTTGCAAACACACCCCGCCTCGCCCAGCGATCCGGTCTTTCCAGCGATCCGTGGCGGGTCGCTCAGCCGCGATGCCGTCGAGCGGCTGGTTGCCCGGTATGCATCCGCAGCTGCCGAGCGCTGTGTCTCGTTGAAAAGCAAACGCGTCACGCCGCACGTGCTGCGACACAGCACGGCCATGGAGCTCTTCACTCATGGCGTCGACCGGGCGGTGATCGCGCTTTGGCTTGGGCACGAATCCGTTGAGACTACGCAGATGTATCTCCACGCGGACCTGCGGTTAAAGGAGCAAGCGCTCTCACGAACGACACCTGCCCAGGTAACGTCATCGCGCTATAAACCAAACGACCAGCTACTGGTCTTCCTCGAAGGACTGTGATTATGCCGCGTGACGCCTGCACGAAATCGCGTGATCCGCCAGCGACACGGATTCGCTCGCGGCCATGCTCGGCATAATCGGAGGCTCGGCATTATGACGCAGGTCGTGCCAGTGCAGGTCGATTTGCCTGAGCTTCTCCCGGTCCACCCGACCTCCCTTCTTGGCGCGAGTCGCTTCGTGTCCGTTGGCTCGTAACAGAAGCGATTCCCACGCCGTCTTGAACGACTCCTGGTAGTCGCCATCTGGACCGCCGAATACGAATGCGCTCGCCTTCAGCTTGGCGCGACGCTGCAGGATTGGCGCAAGTCGGCCCTGTGGATCGAACGGCACCCGCCGGTTCTCCGAGTCCTTCGCGTGCGCGCCAGGAATGGCAATCTGATGCCGCTCCCAGTCCACATGCCGATTCTGGATGCGGAGCATCTCGCCCTGCCGGCAGCAGGTTTCAATCGCGCCGATGATGCGATCGTGCATCGCTCCGCCGACCCACTTGTGCTCCTCGGAGTTCATCGCCAGCGCCGCGTCGAGCAACGCTTTTTCTTCCGCAGTTGCGATCCGGCGATCACGCTTGGTTTCATCCTTCGTTCTGATCGTGACGCCAAAGCGGTGGAACGGCGAGTTAAGCAGGAGCGGTGGATCCTGGAACCGTCCCCAGTTGATTGCGCCTCGGAGCGCACTCAGCGCGCGGTTGACGGTCGCGATCGCACGCCCTTGGCGATACGAGGCCTTGAACCGTTGAATGGGCTCGGCCTTCTCGAGCACGGTGACCGGTTCGTTCCCGAGGATGGCCTTTACCGCTTTGAGTCGCCCCTTGATCGTGACCGGATCGCGTAAGCCTTCCGCCTCGACATAGTTGGTGCAGTAGCGGTCGAGAAAGTCGGCAACGCTTAAACCCGCCTCTGGCTTCGACGCTGTGACGGGCTTCACGCTGGGATCGCGGCCAGCCACGATCTCAGCCAGGAACTTCGGCTCCCATACCCGTTCCGCGGTCTGCTTGGACGTGACCGGTTCAGTGGCGCCGCGAACGAGCGCAAACTCGTCCACGCGCATTCGCCAGCGCTTGCCGGCATACATCACGTCAAACCACCACGGATGTTCGCACCGCGGACTGCCGCGGCACCCCTTAGGCCTGCAGATCTTTCGTACAGCCATGTGACCCTCCTTCTGCCGAGCCAGGGCGACGGCCCATCCGCCGCGTTGGCCGGTGTACCTCTCCCAGGATTCTCGTCGGAGCGCCGCGTGCGATCCAGTCCCTAACGTCGATAGGATCGAAGCGGCAACTCCTCACGCCAAACCGCCGGCGCTTGAGCTGCCCGGACAGGTACGCGCGGCGCACGCTCTCTTCGTGGCAGCCAACAAATGCTGCGACTTCGGAGGCGGTCAGCAAACGGTTCGCAAGCGGCGCTCGATCGAAAGCCGTGTCACTACTGGCCGGTTGCGTGTCACGTGTCGCTGGCATTTCGGGCGGAAGCGAATTCTTCATCGGAGCTCCGATCCGACTCAGCATTACGCACGCAACCGCGCGTGGTTATGCGAGCCGTCAGTAGCCAACCGAGGTTGGCGGACATGGGTGCGTGTGGCGTCGCGCGATCGGCTCACGCGCTGTCACGGAATTGGTGTGACAGGTGCCAGGCGAGATGGACTTCAAATTGCGGCGCTCGGCGAACACGGCGAAGCGGGTGGCAATCCGTAGTCAACGGAAACGATTCGAACTCTCGAACCTTAGAACGCCCGGCAATCGCCGGACCTTACAGGTTGCCGCCCGAGGAGGCCGGAAGGCGCTGGCAAGTTGGCGTACCACGCCTGAGATCAGTCACTCAATTGCCACTTTACTTCAGTCAAACTGTTCGTCATCTGGGATCCAGATCCGTGACCGCTGCCCTGCTCCGGGTTCGCATCCCGTCGCACGTCCGAACCCGTGCCACAACGTCAGTGTAGACTCTCGCAATCACGAGAGGACAACTATGAAAACCAGTCTGGCCCTATCGATTGTGCTCGTGTGTGCTGTGCCCTCCGTGGCCCAGGAATTTTCGCCGACGTACCTCAACTGCATGCAACAGTCCTCAACGACGATGGGAAACCAGGAGTGCGTTGGTGCAGAACTCAGAAGGGTAGAGACCGAGTTGAATGCGAAGTACTCACGTGCCCTGGTCGCCGTTTCCGAGACCCCGGAGGCGGTGTCAAAAATTAAAGCTGCAAAGGCTGCCTGGGAGGCGTTTGTCGACGCATACATCGAAGCCCTGTTCCCGTTGGAAAACAAGCAGGGTGAGTACGGCACCTCATACGGGGAAGCGGTTGCCATCTGGAGAATCAGGTTGGCCTGGACGCAATTCTCCCTACTGGATGAACTGCACGCACGCCCGAAGTAGGAACGACGGTATCGAATCGAGTTCGATTACCGCGGCTGGCAACATCCTTTACGCTGCCAGCCTATGCCGCCAAAACTCGGCCGTCGAGGCGAATGACGAACGGTC
>CAZEMI010000261.1:0-7690 GCA_964513235.1 uncultured Acidobacterium sp. | reverse complement strand
AGCGGCTCGCCGCCGGTCAGCATCACTCGCTGGACGTGCAGCGCGCGGATGGCACCGACATGGCGCGACAAATCGCCGGAGCTGATCTCGCGCTTTTCGGAGTTGGCCTTCCAGATGTCGCACATCACGCAGCGGCAGTTGCACGCGCTGTGAACGCTCAGCGCGAGAATCGGCAGGCTTTCGATTCGGCCCGTCAACCGGCCGCGAGCCCGACGAGCGATCTCTCCCGGTCCTACCATTAGCCGACTCCGCCAAGGCTTCGTCGCCCAAGGTGGACTTCGAAGCCTGGTTCCTGCAGTTGCATCCTCGACACGTGCTGGCCGATCCAGCGTGCCACCAGACGCGGCGTGTCGTCGACGCTGGCCGTCATCGTCGGCACGCCGGTGGCGATGAAGGCAGGAGCCAGCGCCGCCTCGGCCACACAGGGCTTGCCGTCGATCATCGTCATCCGCAGATCCGTACGGCAGGCGCGGACGAGACTGTCGAACGGGCAAGGCGCGAGTGGACGAACAATGGTGAGGTCGGCCACCGCGCCCGGCGCGATCTTCCCCGCGGTGGGCGTGCGAAGCAGGCTCGCCGCGCCAGTGGTCACCGTGCGCGCCAGGCCTTCGGCGCTGAGCTGCCTCGTGGCGTCGGCCGCCTTCAACTCATCGAGCAGGTCGCCTTCACCGCTCAAGCGCGAGTCACTCCCGAGCGCCAGCCGATCGGCATCGTCAAACGCTCGAACGTCGGCCGTCGTGTTGAACAGAAACTGGTTCGACGATGGGCACCAGATCAGGCCGGCGCCGGCGTTGATCACGCGATCGGCGGAGGCCCGACAAAATGCCACGCCGTGGATGAACACGCTGTTGGCCGACAGGCAACCGAGCCGATCGAGCATCTCGAGCTCATCCTGCGCCGCTCGATCGAGGCCTTCCGCGGCGTGGATCATCCACGGCCAGTCGCGCGGTGTCTGCCGATGCGACTCCGCAACAGCCTCGCCATCGATATGCAGCGAGTGGCTGTAGCCAAACTTCGCCACCACTCGAACGGGAAACCGCCTTCGCAGCGGGCGATGCATCGGATTGTGATGGCACACGGTGGTGACACCCGACAGCAGGTTCTTCAGGCCGCCCACCCACAGGCGATCCTCTAGCGTGTCGGGACGCGTCACGGCGAGGGCCGGATCGGCTTCGAACCGCGGTTGAAAATCGGCAAACCACTCGCTGGCGTTATCGTAGCGCTCGCGCCACTTGAGCCGCGGCTGTGAATTGAGCTCGAGGTGATCGTGGGCGTTGATCAGCCCGGGGAACACGAAGCTGCCGTCGAGATCGACAATCGCATCACCCTTGTCCGGGGCCACGTCCACGCCGTCGATGCGGCTGCCGCGGATGCGCAGCGTGCGCGCGAGACCACCCCCGGGCAAGACCACCCGGGCGTTGACGAACGTCAGCGCGCTGCTCCAGAACCGGGTCACGGTTATCTCACCGCCCGCACGACGAGCACGGCCGGATGATTGGGCGCGGCCGGCCCTTCGACAGGCTCAGGGCCGCCCCGAGCAACGTCGAGGGGCGGTAAAACCGGCTCCTGCCACGCGGTGACGTGCAGTCCGGCCGCCCGGCACGCCTGCCGGTGTTGGTCGGTGGAATGCCAGTAACTGTTGATGACGACCTGCCGGCCGCCGGCGTCGAAGGTTCGCGACCAGCCTGCGTCCGCGCCGGCTGGATGCACTACCGAATAGACCACGCAGCCGCCGGGACGCAGGACGCGCGCCATTTCCGCGAGCGCCGGCTCGAGGTGCGGCACATCACCCAGCGCGAGGCCGCACACGATTACGTCGATCGACATCGAGTCGATCGGCAGAAAGCAAAGATTCGCGCGGACAATGTGAGACGTGACCTCGCTGGCCCTGGCCAGCATCGCGCGCGACAAATCGACGCCGATCGGCCGCGCCCCCAGCGCGCCAAGCTCGCGTAAGTAGCGGCCGGTGCCGCAACCGGCGTCGAGCACCGTCAGGCCGCTGAGATCGGGAATCAGCGACAGGACGCTCAGCTGCTCGATCTCCATGAGCTGGTTGTGCGGCCGCGGCGGATACGTTGCGGCCCACATCGCGTAGGCCTCCTGTGGATCGAGTGTCTCCGCCACCGCACTTCGCCGCCGCGCAAACGGCCAACGCAACACGTCAGAAACCCGTAGTCTCGGGGCGCTGATAACGGAATGCCCGTTGCAGCAGGTTGAGCTCGAGCGGCCTGGCGTACGCCTTGGCGTGATACCGCCACGCCGATGCGGCGCGCAGCAGCCGGCGGCGCGCCGGCGTCATCCGCGTATCGGTGACCGTCGGGTAATAGGCGTTCAGCACGCTCTCGAAATTGCGCACCTGCTGTCGCACTTCACCGTGCGACCACGGCGTGCTCGGATCGCGCCTGAGGGCGAACGCCTGCCACCGGTCGCTTACCCAATCCTCGAGGGTTTCGGGAAAACGGAAACCCGCGTCCTGCGCCGCTTCGTAGAAGGTGCCGTCCATCGGTACCGGTGAGTACACGTAAAGGATGATTTCGGTTGCGGCGTTGACCTGTTTGATGCGGCGGATGAACGACAGCGTCTGGGCGAGATCGGCTTCCGGATCCGGCGGGTTGCCCACCACGAACGAAAACTCCGGCACGATGCCGTAGGACTTCATCCGCGCCGCCAGCTCGATGGTGAGCTCCGCCGACGCGGTGCCGCCCTTATTCATTCGCTGCAGCATGTCGGTCGAGCCCGACTCGGCGCCGCAGAACACCATCTTCAGGCCGCTTTGTTGCATCGCCTCCCACGTCGTGGATTTGTAGCGCATCAGCTCGTCGACGCGGCCCAGCCCCCACCACGTCATGCCGAGGGCGGTGATGCGATCCGCGATCGCCTGCGTGCGGGATTCGGAGATGAAGAAGTCCATGTCGTGAAACTGCACCGCATCGGCGCCGTAGATCAGGCGGAACTTCTCGAGCGCCTCACCGACGCGGTCCGGCGACTGCGCCACCCATTTGCGGTTCGACATCCCCACCACCGCGCAGAAGTTGCATGCGAAGGGGCAACCGAACGACGAGTGGTGCGTGGCCACGCGCGTGCCGAGGTAATGCGAGTGAAAGTACCGCTCCATCGGCAACCGGTGATACGGCCATGGTGGCAGGTCGTCGAGCGGCGTCAGCGCGCGCGGCGGCGTGTGATGCACCTGGCCGTTCGGCCGATACGCGATCCCGGCGATGGAGGAAAGGTCCCCGCCGCGGCGAAGCGCGCGAATCACCTCGACCAGCGTCTGCTCGCCCTGCCCGCGCACGCAAATATCAACGGTCGATTCGCTCAGGCATGCGTCGGCATGCTGCGACGGAAAGTAGCCGCCCCAGATGATCGGCACGTAGGGGAGCATGCGCTTCAACTGGCGGCAGCCGGACACCGCCGCGCGCAGTTGCGGTCCCGGCATCACCGTCACCGCCACCGCGGTGATGCGCGACTTTTCTTCTACGGCGAGGATCTTCGCAATCGGATCAGCCTCGACGTTGCCGTCGACGATGCAGTAGTCGAACTCGCCTTCCAGCATCGAGCCGACGGCGAGCAGCGACATCGGTAGCGGCTTCTTCGGCGACGGCGTGCTCCACGGATTGAAGAGCACGATCACCGCTCCCTCCAGTGTTCCGTGACGGCCATACCCAGGCGTCCGACCAGCGCGGATGACGCGGACTTCGCCGCGTGCGCATAGCGGCCGCGCCGCCAATGTTGATCGCGGGCCACTTCGGCGGTCATCCAGCGGCGCGCGAAGTCGTAATAGCGGCGCACCGGCCGGCCGTGAACGACCAGATCGCGATCGGTGCCCTGATGCCACGCCTTGGGCGATGCCAACCGATCGGCCACCGTGTCGTAATACGGCGTGCCCTTGATCGGATACGACACCGTGGTCAAAAACACGTCGGGGGCCGTCCGCTTGAGATGGTCGACCGTCGCCCGGAGGTCCGACATCTGCTCGCCGTCGTAGCCGAGCATGATGAACATGCCGACCTCGATGCCCCGGCGCCGAAGACGATCGGCCGCGGCGTGAACTTGATCCACCGACACCTTTCGCTTCATCGCATCCAGGATTCGCTGCGAGCCGCTTTCGGAGCCAATCCACACCCGGAAGCAACCGAGGCTGGCGAGCGCGTCGGCCACGGCATCGTCGATGCGCTCGGCGCGCGAGATGCACTCGAACGGCAGCCGCAGCCGCCGGCGCTCCAGCTCGCGCGCGTACTCGATGGTCCACCCGCGATGAATCGCAAACACATCGTCTGCGTACCAGAGACGCTCAGGGTGATACCGATCGACGATGGCTGCCACCTCGTCGGCCACGTTGACGACCGATCGACGGCGGTGTGTCTCGCCGAAGACGGATCGGCTGCACCACGTGCAGGTGTAGGGACAGCCGCGCGCGGTGATCAGCGATACCGTGCCGACCCCGTGCCGCTCGCGCCAGGCATTGAGGTAGGCCGGCAGGTCGATTGCGGACCGATCCGGAAACGGCTGCCGATCCAGATCCGGCATCAACTCCCGAGGCGGGGTTCGCACCACGGACCCGTCGGGCGCCTTGAAGGCGATGCCATGAATCGTCGATAGATCGGCGCCACGTGAGCCGAGCGCCGGCAGCAGCTCTTCGAGTGTCTGCTCGCCTTCGCCGATGACGACGACGTCCGCACCGGAATCGAGATACGACGCGGCGTGGTGTGGCGGATCGGGGCCGCCGATCACCACACGCGATCCGTGCTGTTTCGCCAGTGCGATCATCGCGAGGGCGTTGCGCTTGGTCATCAAGTTGACGGCAATGCCGACCACGGGAGGCCGATCGCGCCTGAGCGTGTCGGCGAACGCTTCGAGCGATCGGAACGTGCCGTCGAACACGCCCACATCGATGCCGCGCGACTTGAGATGCGATGACAGGTACAGCACGCCGAGCGGCGGATGCGGCCGCATCACGCGCTGCTCTTCGGCATCGAGCGCGAGAATGTAGGCGTTGGCCAGCAGAACATCCATTACGACACCTGCTGCGGCGGACGAATCAAGTCGACGATCATCTTCTCGACCGGCATGGCGTACCAGTCGTGATTGCACCGCCACTGCGCCGTGGCGCGAAGCGGCCAGCGCCACGCCCCCGGTTTCCACGCGTGGCGCGTATAGAACTTGAACCGCTCGACGGTGCGCCACTGCTCCGCCGTCATCCACGGCCCGCGGCCGCCCACGTAATCGAAGTCGGCCCACTCCGCGAGGCCGCGCGGAAACACGTAGCCTTGCGCGGCGGATTGCTCGGCCATCGGGTTGCCGGGGTACGGCCGGTAGTAAAAGATCGGCGTCTCGAACTCGGGGTTCGATCGGCGCAGTGTCTTGGCCAGTTCGAGCGTGGCCCGCATGCCCGGCTCGGACTCGCCGGGGAACCCGACAATGAAATTGAAAATGGCGCCGACGCCGTGGCGGGTGCACATCTCGGCGGTCCGGCGCACCTGGTCCAGCTTCATGTCCTTCTGAAGCCGATCGAGCATCTCCTGCGAGCCGGATTCCACGCCCACCATCACGCGACGCAGACCCGACCGCACCGTCTTGGCGAAGAGATCATCGCCGAGACGGCACGCCTGATCGGCGCGCAAGGTCGCCGTCCACGTGATCGGCAGGCTGCGGCGCAGGAACTGTTCCGCCAGCGCGTCAACGCGCGGCGCGTGCGTGAAGAACGTCTCGTCCTGGAACGCGAGGTCTTCCATCCGATAGCGGCGGTGGAGGTGTTCAACTTCGTCGCCGATCCGCTCGGGCGACAGGCCCGTCCAGCCGCGGGCGAACACCGCGGGATCGGCGCAGAACGCGCAGCGAAAACGGCAGCCCTGCGACGAGATGTAGTCGATCTGACGGGCGCGTTTCAGGGCGAAGTAGCGCTCGACCGGGATCAGCGAATAGTCGTGCGACGGAAACGTGTTGAGATCCTGCATCGGCCGTGAGACCGCGCCGCGCACCCGTTCGCCGCGGATGAGCCGCGCGATCACATCCCGGAATGCATCCTCACCCTGGCCGGTGACGACGATATCGACCGACGGCTCGGCCAGACACTCGTCTGCGAAGAGCGACGGATGCCAGCCGCCCCACACCACCGGACACTCCGGCTCAACCGCCTTGACCGCTCGAGAGACGGCCAGCGCGTCGTGAATCGGCGCGCCGGTCAGCACCGTGATGCCCACACACAGCGCGCCCTTCGCAGCCCCGGCGACCGCCTGCACTGGATCCACCTCGAGGCGGCCGTCGATGATGACGACGTCAACCGGCGATCGATCGAGGGCCGAGGCCAGCGCCACCAACGCCAGCGGCATCGTAAAAAATACCGCGCGAGGATTGTACAGGACGACTCGTGGTCGGTTCATCACGAGGGTTCACCACGGAGGTTCAACACGCGACGGCGAGTTACGGCCAGCGCGGCCCGGTTGTAGATCCATGAGGCCGCTCGCCGCAGGTGCCGCGGCCGGACTCGCCACGGATTTCCCACGAGACCCGACAGCGCGTGCGCGGACTTGCGGGCGCGGAATTCGTGATGCACGAGGCCGTGAACGCCGCGATATACCTCCGGTGCATAGGTCGCCTTGTACATCGTCGACAGATCGTTCGAGTCGATCCAGTTCTGCTTCGGTCCGAGTTGCTGCTGCACCCGCTCGTAGAAGCGCGTGCCCGGCAGCGGGTACGAGACGGACACGCCGATGTCGGCGGGCTCGAGCTCGCGCGTGAGTTGCAGGGTGGCCTCGATGTCGTCCCACGTCTCACCGGGATAGCCAAACTGCAGAAAGAAGCCGACCGCGATGCCGGCGGATTTCAGCAGCCGGCTCGCCGTGCGGATGTCGTCGACGCGCAGGCCCTTTTCCATGGCGTCGAGAACTTTCTGCGAACCCGATTCGGCGCCCATCCACAGCATCGTGCAGCCGGAGGCGGCCAGCGCCCTGGCCACATCCGCGGTCACCTGGTCGGCGCGCATCAGGCAACGGAATGGGAGCGGTGTTCCCCGATCGGCGACGAGCGCGGCGAACGCCTCGACCCATCCCGGCTTCAAGCCGAACACGTCGTCGACGATCCACAGATGATCGGGAGCAAAGTGCTGACGCAGCCACGCGATCTCCTCGGCCACCGCATTCGGGCTGCGCATGGCATAACGCTGGCCGTAGATGGGCTTCGAGCACCAGTTGCAGTGATACGGGCAGCCGCGTGTCGTCGCGAGATTCATGGAGTAGAAGCCGTGGCGCTCGTTCCAGAGGCGTCGATACCGATCCGTATTCACCAGATCCCAGGCCGGGAATGGCAGCTCGTCGAGCGACTTGATGAACGGGCGCGACACGGTGCGCGTGACCGCGCAGTTGTCGTCGAGCAACGCAATGCCGGGCACGTCGTCTATCGGCCGAGCCGTGAGCATGCGGTCCGCGAGATCGGCGAGCGTGATCTCACCTTCGCCGAGAATCACCGCCGCGGCGCCGCGGCGCAGGTAGATCTCCGGGTGATCGGTGGCGTCGGAGCCCGACACGACGATCGGCACGCCGGCCTGCCGCGCGCGATCGATCATCTCGAGCGCGGCCTCGCGCATGCGCAGCAGGCACATCTTGCTCAGGTAATTGAAGCTGTCTTCGTAGATCGCGGCGATCCGCGGGCGCGTGCGGGCAATCGCGTCGCCCCACTCGGCCACGGAGTCCGC
>CAZEMI010000260.1:0-25136 GCA_964513235.1 uncultured Acidobacterium sp. | reverse complement strand
ATGAGACCGGCAGGCTCGAACCGATCGATAATCCCTTTGGTCCGAAACTGTTACCCATGTCTCCGGAATGAAGTGTTACCTATCTCTCCGGAATGGACCGAGTATTTTTGGAGGCGCCGCCCGGATTTGAACCGGGGATGGAGGTTTTGCAGACCTCTGCCTTACCACTTGGCGACGGCGCCGATTAGAACGGGATGATCAACCGGGGAATTCTATCGCGGGTATGGTCTCGAGTTCGCTTTGGTCCACCTTCGCAGTGGGTTGGCCTGCCAACCGAAGCTCAGGTCGCCACCGTGAGGTCCACCTACGCTCGCCCGCGTCCTTCGCGAGCTACGGTGGACAACCTTCGCATGGAACCTGAGCGAAGGTTGGAGCGGGAAACGGGATTCGAACCCGCGACTTCGACCTTGGCAAGGTCGCACTCTACCACTGAGTTATTCCCGCTCGTTGAGAACATCTTACTGTAACAGATGGATCGCGAAAGACGCAAGAATCAGGCCGAAAATACCGAAAAGCGACTAGACGGGCCTCATCGCCTGATAGATTGCCGGATGTGAATTTCGCCGATCCGGCGGTCGCAGCCTTCATCGTAATCCCGCTGTTACTTGTCGCCGCCCTGATATGGGGAACAGCGGTCGCGTGGCGCCGCAGCGGCGCAACGCCTGAGGCTTCAACCCGCGCGGCGACTGTCAGCGGTGCCGCAGCGCTGATCTGGATGTCGATCACGTGGGCTGCCGCCCAATCCGGCATCCTGCGCAACTGGGATCAGACCCCGCCGCCGTTTGCCTTTCTGGTGTTAGCGATTGTGGTGCTGGCCACGGCAATCGCCTGGAGTCCACTGGGACGGCGCCTGGCGCGGTTCATCCCGCTGTGGATCCTGGTGGCCGTTCAAGCGTTTCGCTTGCCGCTCGAGCTCGCCATGCACGAGATGTACGAGCGCGGCATCATGCCCGAACAAATGAGCTATTCAGGACTCAACTTCGACATCGTCACCGGAGCGACCGCAATCGTCGTGTCGGCAGTCGTGTGGAGTGGACGCGGCGGCCGCCGGCTCGTGGCGACGTGGAATGTTTTAGGTCTCCTGCTACTGATCAACATCGTGACCGTCGCAATTCTCGCGACGCCGCGATTTCGCTACTTCGGTGACGCTGCGCTGAATACGTGGGTGATGGATGCACCGTTTGTATGGTTGCCGGCGGTGATGGTGCTCGCGGCACTGGCGGGACACCTCCTCATTTTCAGAGCCCTGCAGTTTCAGAAAACTAATCAGACCTGATTGGTGTTGGCCTAGGCGCTTTGCGGCGTCACTTACTGCCCGGCCCGAAAGCTCTGCGAGGTCTCGATTTTCGCCGCCGGGGGTGTCCTGGCATCCGGCGAAAGGACGCTCCAGATCAGGACCGCGACGCCCGCGGTCAGGGCCGCGCCGATCGTCGTAAAGCCGTAGGCCCAGAACGCGCGCGCCCACGGCCACGTCAACGGATTGCGCCAGTCGCGGCCGAAGGAATGGTCGAGCAGGCGGAGAAAGTCGTCGGTGATCGGCTTCGGCTCCGCCGCGTTCCAGAGCGCCCACGCCATCCATGAGGCCACCGCCATCATCACGAATCCCGACAGCGCCGAAAACGCCATGTTCATCGCGCCACCGCGGTAGAAGGTGCGCTCGCACGGCATCGGGACGGGCGGCGCCGCATAACACTGCGACAGATCGAGCACCGCCACGATGCGGTCCGGCGCGGTCACGATCAGCCGCGTGCCCATCACGATCAGAAGGAACAGCAGCATCCCCATCCAGATCTCCCACGCCGCGAGTCGCAGCCACTCCTCAGGGGACTCCGGCGGAATGACGATCGAGCGGCGACGCCACCACGGCGTCATTTCGGATCGGGATCGGCGGGCCATCGCTAGAAGCGCCTTCTCGATTCGACGATCGTCGCAGGCTCGTCGATCGTGATCACCGTGTTGCCGCCGTCCTCACCCCACGGCGGCGGCGCGCCGTCGCCCACGCGAATGGTGATCACCGGAAACGGCGGCCGCTCCGGCGGCCACGGCGTCTGGCAGTCGCTGACCACCACGAGCAGATCAATCGCCGGACTCCGATCGATGAACCATTGAATGCCGGCACCGACGTCCGTGCCACCACCGCCGATCAACTCCAGTTGTGTACTCGAGAAGACCTTCTTCGCTTCGTGCACGACGACGTCACAACACGCCACGGTCACTTCGCTGTTGTAACCCAGTTGGCGCGTCAATCCAGCCAGTTCCGTGACGGCTCGGGCCAGTTGGGTGTCCTGCATCGAGCTGGAAGTATCGATCAGGAAACCCGGCCGCGGCCGCGGCTGATGGAATGACGGCATCAGGAAATCGCCGTACCACGCCTGCCGGCGATGCGGGCGCCGATGGGTGCGATCGTAGCGGCCGAGCGTGCTGTCGCGAAGCGCCCGACGAACCACATGTCGAATGGTCGCCATGTAATCCACTCTCGGCGTCAACACCGTGTGCGCCCACCGTTTCCAGCCGAGCGGCGCGTCGCCGGCATCTCCGGTGCGGTCGAGAATCCGCTGCGCGACCTCGCGCCGCACCAACTGCGCCTTCACCGGATCTACCGCCGGCGCACCACCCGGCCTCCCATCATCGTCGGTGAGCTCCCACGGCCGCCGCTCGCCGTGCGCGCCGGAGCCACAGTCGTGCTCCGGGACGCTGCTCGCAGAACTCTTCCGCGACTCATCGTCGGGGGGAGGTTTATAGAGCTGGCGGTAATACGTCTCCGCATTTTCACCAGCCTGCAGACCGAATCGTTCCGGCACGGGTGGATTGTCGGGCAGCGGCAATCCTTCCGCGGTCAGATCGTCGTTAATCTCGCAATCCGCCGCGGTGTTCCAGAGCGTTTCATCCCTGACGGCTGCGGCGTGCTTGCGGGCGTCGTGCTCGCGCAACAAGTGGCTGACTTCGTGGATCAGCACGGCCGCGTTCTCTTCGACGCTGTGCGCGTTGATCCACGCCTCGTTGTAATAGAGACGCCAGCGGGAATCGACCGCCACGCTGGCGATCTGGTCGGTCTTGACCGGGATCATGCTGAACAGAGCGGGCGCGAAGTAGGCGCGTTGGTACGACGCGCGTACGCGCGCGGCCTGCAACGCGCGTGAGTAGCCGCCCTTTGTCTCCAGACCGCGGATCAGCTCGGCGAGGCGGCTGAGCATGGGCCTCAGTCCCGCGGGACCAGCTTGGCAAGCTGCATCAGCTCGTAAAACGGCCGGCATTCTTCGGGCAACTTGATGGCGCCTTCGGGACGATGGCGTTTGTCGCAGAGCGTGCGGGCCGCCGCGGTTGGAATGTCGGCGTTCTTGCGCGACGCCACGCCCAGCGCGATCATCGCCGCCTGCCAACGCTCGGGTGTCTTGTTGTTCAGCACCGCTCCGACCAACGAATAGCACACTGCATACGCGCGATCGATGCGATCCGGAAGCACCAACGCCCGCGGGTCCTTGAGGATGTCCTCGGGATCGGGCAGATTCAGTGTCTCCCGATATTCGAGGTATGGGAGGGCCTGATCGCCGACCAGCCCGGCAAGCGCAGCACCCTGCAGTTGTCGATTGCCAGGCGACACCGCCTCGATCGCCGCGAGAAACCTCGACGCGAGATACCAGGTGCGGCCGGACGGCCAGGGTCCGCTGCGGCGCGCGGCATCAAGTGGCGGGGCCAGCCACGCGTCGCGGCCCGCGGCTCTGACGTACGCGGCAATCAGCGCGCGCTGCCGATGATGATGCTCATGCAGGTACTCGGCGGGCAGAATGGGCAGGTTCGCGGGCGCGGGAAAATCGCTGACCATCATCTCGCACCACGTCCCATGGTCCATCGGGAACTCGCCGTGCCAGAGGCGATTCGCCATGGGCGGCTGGATCTCCTGGCCACCGGCCGCCCACTCAACGGCATTGCTCGCGCACATGTAGACGACGCCGCCTTTGCCCGGCGCGTAGTCCGGCAACTGGAGCTCGCCACACACGTTCTCCGTGAGCAGCCGCAGCATGGCCGCTTGAGTGGTCGGCGGCACGGTGGTGAGCTCGTCGAGAAAAATGATCACCAGGTAGCCTTCGTCGGCCAGCCGCGTGGCATCGCGCGCCCACGCCATCGGCAACAGGCGAACACCGTCGGGCGTGGATACCGGAAAGCCCCCGAAATCCTGCGGCTCTCGAATCGAGCCGATCAGGATGATCACCTTGCACTTGATGCCCGCGCGCGTGAATCCCGCCTCGAGGCTCTTGGTGAACTCCGTCTTCCCGACCCCTGGGAAGCCGGTGATGTGGATGGGGATGCGTGCCTGCAGACCAATGGCGATCAGCTCGACGAACTGCGGGAACTCCATCCGTGGCTGGATTAGACACCGCGAGACGACAAATGGGGCAGTCAACGCTCGCGCAGCACTCTCGCGGCCTCCTCCGGCGCCACCGGATTGCGGTGCATCCCACTCCCCCATTCGAGCCCGCTATAACGGGTCACGCGCGGCAGGATTTCCACGTGCCAATGAAACGCCCGGTCAACCGCGCCGGTCAACGGCGCCGAATGCAGCACCAGGTTGTACGCCGGTCGTTCCAGGGCCCAGTCGATCCCCGACAGGACGGATCGAATCGCGACAGCAAGATCTTCCAACGTACGGTCGGCCGTTTCTTCGAAGCGGGGCCCGTGGGCGCGGGGCATCAGCCAGCTTTCAAACGGCACACGGGAGGCAAAAGGTGCGATCGCGAGAATTTCCTCGCGATCGCAGATAATGCGCCGCCGATCGGAAAGCTCCTCGGCGATCACGTCGCAGAAAATGCAGCGGCCAGTCGCGTCGAGATGGCGTGTAACACCCTGCACCTTTTCAGCCAACGCTGGTGGCAGGATTGGATACGCGGCCAGCTGCGAGAGCGCGTGATCCAGTCGCGCACCGGCAGCGCGGCCGTGATTCTTGAAAATCACCACGCTCGCAAACCGCGAGTCACGTTTCAGATCCTGCACCCGGCTCCGCCAGGCCCACAGCACGCGCCACAACCGGTCGACATCGAGCGCCTGCAACGGCTGATCGTGAAGCGGCGTCTCGACGATCACTTCGTGCGCCCCGAGTCCGTCGCGCGTCTCGAATAGCCCGTCCGAGCGGGTGTCCAAGCCGCCCTCAATTCGCAGCATGGGATGGCGATTCGGCACCACGCGCACCGACCATCCCGGCACATTAGCCGGCCCGCCCTCCCGCCACGCCAGAATTTCGTGCCCCGCATCGGCCTCGCGCCCCTCGCAGAACGGGCACGCCGCCGGCGGATCCTCGAGCCGCACCACCTCGAGCGCGAAATCGTCCCGCCGCGTGAACGGCGCGCGATCGATCACCACCGACCGGCCGCTGATCGGATCGCGCCGAATCTCCGTGGTTACCATCCGGGGCGGAACGCGTCCTGGTAGATCGTGATTTTGGCCGGCGCGACCGACGCGTCAACGGTCACGATATCGAAGCGGCAGGGCGTCCCATCGAGGGCGTTGTAGGCGGCGTACTGTTCGGCCATGGTAACAAGACGACGCTGTTTTTGCTTCGTTACCGATTCGACGGGATCGCTGAAACTGCTGTCCGTTTTGGTCTTCACCTCTACAAATACTACCGTGCCCCGGTCGTTGGCGATGACATCGATCTCGCCGAACCGGGTCCGGTAACGTCTTTCGATGATGGAGTATCCGAGCTTTTCGAGCTCCTCGCACGCCATCGTTTCGCCCTGGATGCCCAGCCGCTGCCGCTCGTAAGTCATGCTGGGGATGAAGCAATGTCTGTTCCGGGAGGTCACGCTTAAGCGCGATCGGGTGTCTCGCTCCGCGAGCGGCGCTCCGGAGCATCTCGTGGTCGGCCTCCGTTGCGTCGCCTCGAGAAAACGCGTCGCGGCTTAACGACGCCGGTCGAAACGTTTGGGGACCCCCATCCCCAAACTTCAGTGATGGCCGCTCCGCGTTTTCTAGGGATCTCCGCGAGGACGACGCAAAGTCGGCCGTCCACGAGACGCTCCTCCGCGTTAATTCGCTGCACGAAACACCTGCTCGCGCTACGCGTGACCCTCATCCGCGCGCGGCCCGAGCGCGAACCTTACGTGTCGGACAGGGCCTGGTCGATGATCTTGACGGCCGTCGCAGCCTGTTCTTTTGTGAGTACCAACGGCGGCGAGATGCGGATGGCGTTCTTGCCGGCGCCAAGCACCAGCAGGCCGCGGTAGTAACAGGCGTCGACGACCTTGTCACGTTCAGTCGTGGCGCGCTCCTTGGTGACGCGGTCGCGCACCAGCTCGATGCCAATCATCAGGCCCCGCCCGCGCACGTCGCCAATGATCTGGTGCTTCTGCTGCAGCTCGCGCAGCCGGTCGATCATGAAGGCGCCCACCTCGGTGGCGTTCTTCATCAGCGAATCTTTCAACAGCTTGATGGTCGCCAGCGACGCCGCGCACGACACGGGATTGCCGCCAAAGGTGCTCGCATGCGAACCCGGCGGCCAATCCATCACCTCGGCCCTCGCGGTGGTGACACCAAGCGGCAGACCAGAGGCCACGCCCTTGGCGACGGCCACTATGTCCGGCTCGACGCCGAAGTGCTCGATCGCAAACATTTTCCCGGTCCGGCCCATGCCCGACTGCACCTCGTCGGCAATGAGCAGGATGCCGTGCTTCTTCGTGATGTCTCGCAGCCGCTGATGAAACTTCGGCTCCGGCACCACGTACCCGCCCTCACCCTGAATCGGCTCCACCACCACTCCCGCGACGTCTTCCGGCGCGACGAGGTGGACGAGAATCTGGTGCTCGAGAAAATCGAGACATTCGGCCTGGCACGACTCCGGCTTGAGACCGACCGGACATCGATAGCAGTTGCCGTAGTTGGCGTGAAACACGCCTGGCAGCATGGGCCCAAAGCCTTTACGCTGAATCGCCTTGCTCGACGTCAGCGACAAGGATCCGAGCGTGCGGCCATGGAAGCTGCCAAGAAACGCGATCATCCCGTAGCGCTTGGTCGAATATTTCGCCAGCTTGATCGCGGCTTCGATCGCTTCGGTCCCCGAGTTGGAAAAAAATGATCGCTTCGATCCGGCAAAAGGTGCGATCGCATTGAATTCCTCAGCAAGCCGCACCTGCGGCTCATAGAAGAAATCCGTGCCGGACATGTGCAGAAACTTCTGCGCCTGATCGACGATGGCGGCTACGACGTCGGGATGTGAATGGCCGGTTGAAGTCACGGCGATCCCGGCGGCGCAATCGAGGAAGGTATTGCCATCCACGTCCTCGACCATCGCTCCTGTGCCGCGGGCCATGACGAACGGATAGCCCCGCGTATAAGACGTCGAGACTACCTTCCCATCGCGTTCTATGATGGCTCGGGCCTTCGGCCCGGGCAGTGGCGTGACGATCGAGGGTTGATCCATGTCAGATCGCAGATCTCAGATTGCTGATCAATTGTAGAGGGCCGATGGCCAGATTGGCGTCAAATCTCACGTTCTCCCATCAGCAATTGATCATCAATCCGAGATCTGAGATCTCACATCCTTTCATTTTCGTTTCCACCGCGTCCCCTGCGGCCCGTCCTCGAGGATCACGCCCCTGGCGAAAAGGTCCTGGCGGATGCGGTCGGCCTCGCCGAAATCGCGGCGGCGCCGGGCGTCCTGGCGGGCAGCCATCGCGGCGTCGATCTCGGCCAGCGGAATGGGCGGTGTGGCGTCTTCGGCGCGCCGCAGCGACAGCACGCCCAGCACGCGGTCGAAGTGATTGAAGGCGGCGATGATGTCCGGCGCGTCGCCCTTCCCCACCTGCGTGTTGTCCATCGAGATATTGAGCGCGCGAATCAGGTCGAACATCGCGCCGAGGCCGGCCGCGGTATTGAGATCGTCGCGCAGCGCGGCATCGAACGCTTCCACGGCGTCCCTGACGCGCGCGGTGACGTCGAGGTGCGCGCCGCCGCTGGTGAGCGCTTCCACGCGGCCGAGAAAGTCGGTCATGCGGCGCAGCGCCTCTTCCGCCTGCTCGAGCCCCGTCCACGTGAAGTTCAACTGCTTGCGGTAATACGCAGACAGCAGGAGGTAGCGCAGTGCCGACAACCGGAAGCCTTTGTCGAGGACGTCCTGCACCGTGTAGACGTTGCCGACCGACTTCGACATCTTCTGGTTGTCGACCAGCAGGTGCTCGATGTGGAACCAGAAGCGCGAGAACTCCTGGCCGGTGGCGCCTTCGCTTTGCGCGATCTCGTTCTCGTGATGCGGGAACACCAGATCGACGCCGCCGGTGTGAATGTCGATCGGCGGGTCGCCGAGCAGCCGCAGCGCCATCGCCGAGCACTCGATGTGCCAGCCGGGGCGTCCCGGGCCGCAACCGCTGTCCCACGTCGGCTCGCCCGGCTTGGTGGCCTTCCACAGCACGAAGTCGCGCGCGTTTTCCTTGTCGTACTCGTCGGAGTCAACCCGCGCGCCCGACTGGATGCCTTCGTGATCGAGACGGGCGAGCTTGCCGTAGGACGGCAGCGTCGAGATCTTGAAGTAGATCGAGCCGTCGCTGGTGTAGGTATAGCCGCGCTGGCCGAGCGCATTGATCATGTCGGCCATCGCCTTGAGGTTTTCGGGATCGGTGGCGCGCGGCGTGTCCTCCGCCGCTTCGATGCCCAGCGCCGCGGCGTCCTCGCGGAACGCCTTGATGTACTGATCCGTGTATTCGCGCAGCGGCAGGCCCGACTTGGCCGCGCCGGCGATGGTTTTGTCGTCGACGTCGGTGAAGTTCATGACGTGGTGCATCTGGTAGCCGGCCACGTACTTCAGCGCGCGGCGCAGCACGTCCACGCACACGAACGTCCGGAAGTTGCCGATGTGCCCGCGCGAATAGACGGTGAGGCCGCAGGTATACATGCGCACGGTCTGGGCGCGCGATGGAACAAAGTCCTCCTGCTGCCGGCTGAGGGTGTTATAGAGGCGCATCGGACTAGCGAGGCTGCGCCTCAGACCACCGAGCCTGTGCCATGAGGCGTCGCCCCGCTGGTAGCAGCGTCTTGTTGCCCGCCTCCGGCGGGGCGAGACGTCGTGAAGTTGAAGAAGGACTCAAGAACATGGCTGTGCGCACTTCAAGACGTCCAGGACAGCGGTTGTGAGATCGTCTCGGTGCCGATGGTCGCACTGAGTGTGCCGTCGGCGGCGCCAAACACCATCAGGCAGTGCGGCCCCGAGGACGAGTTCATGGCTTTGGCCGCCGCATCACGGGCGCGCTCCACGAACCCGTCGGCCGCGGCCCCGTCGAGCTTCGCGTAGTCCGCGGCGTGTTTGGCGACCTCCGCGACCATCGCCGCCAGGTTGGCGTCGTTCGGCACGGTCAACTTGAACTTGAACGCAGCAGGGGTCATCTAAAGGAGCGACTCATTGGATCGCGTTGAGCGAGAGTTGACGCTCGACCAACGACTGGGGGGGGTTCCTGCGGAACGACCCGTAAAGGTCTCCGGACGGCTTACCATCAGACGGACAGTCTATCGAATAACCGTGTCGCACGGCGAACATCCGCCGCAATCTGGTCCCGCAGGGCCTCGACATCCGGGAACTTGCGCTCGTCCCTGAGCCTCTGGACGAAAGCGAGGCGCAAGGTCCGCCCATAAAGATCGAGGGCAGGCTGGTGTCCTTGGACGGCGGCCGAGGAGATCACGTGGGTCTCGATGGTGGTGGCCAGTTGCTCGCCGAACGTTGGCCGGTGCCCGATGTTGGTCACGCTCGGCAGCAGCTGGTCATCAATCGTGACGGCGGTGGCATAGACGCCGTTGGGCGGCACCAGCTCGTTGTCCGTGGACAGGTTGGCGGTCGGAAAGCCGATCTCGCGTCCCCGCCTGGTGCCTTCGACGACGGTCCCGTCGATGGCGTAATGATGACCGAGCAGCGCCCCGGCCTCGTCGACTCTGCCTTCGGCCACCAGGCGGCGGATGCGCGTGCTCGACACGACGAAGTCCTTGTAGCGGATCGGATCGATCTTCTCGGCGCGGAAGCCGTAGGTGGCGCCAAGCGATCGCAGCACGGTGAAGTTGCCGCTGCGATCGCGGCCGAACAGGAAGTCGGCGCCGACCCACACTTCGGCGACGCGCAGCCATTCCACCAGCACGGTGCGCACGAATGTCTCCGGCTCCCACTGCGACATCTCGCGCGTGAAGCGGACCACGGCGGCGCCCTGCACGCCGGCGCGCGCCAGCGCGTCGAGCTTCTGGCTCTTGGTCATCAGCAGGGACGGCGCCTTGTCGGGGCGCAGGATTCGGGGCGGATGCGGGTCGAACGTCAGCACCACGCTGGTGCCGCCGCGCTCGCCGGCGCCGCGCTGGATGCGCTCGATGATCTTGACGTGCCCGCGGTGCAAGCCGTCGAAGTTGCCGAGCGCGAGCACCGGCGATCGCCACGTGGCGGGCCGCGGATCCTCCTGGAAGTGGATTACGTCCACTCGTCCTCCGGTGTTCGAGCGGAAGACGGCTGGTCCGCCGTAGCTTCAGCGAAGGCGGACGCCGCATCGATCGTCAATGCCAGGCCATCATAGGCGAGTTCCACGCCGCGCGGCAGCGACTGGTTGGTCGCCGCGTGGGCGAGGTCGTGGCAGACGTGCGTGAAGTAGGTGTGCCGCGGCTTGACGCGCTCGACGACCTGCAGCGCTTCGGCCACGGTGAAGTGGGTGGGATGCGGGCGATGCCGCAGCGCGTCGAGGATCAACACCTCCACGTCGTCGAGCAGCGGCCACGCCTCGTCGGCGAGGCGGTTACAGTCGGTGAGATACGCGAAGCTGCCGAAGCGGAAGCCAAGGATCGGCCGCGACCCGTGGAAGATCGGCACGGGTTGAATGCCGATCCCGCCAACATTGAACCGGCCGTCGATCGTCGTGAGCGAGATCTGCGGGATGCCGCCGCCCTGCTCACCCGGCGGATCGAACACGTAGGCAAACGAGCGGCGCAGATCGGTGGCCGTGCGCGCATCCGCATAGGCCGGGATGGCGCCCGACTGCATCACGTTGAACCGCCGCACGTCATCCAGGCCCATGATGTGATCGGCGTGGCTGTGCGTGTAGAGGATCGCGTCGACGCGCGTAATGCCGTTGGTGAGCGCTTGTTCGCGCAAGTCGGTCGAGGTATCGACGAGGATCGCCGGGCCGTGCTCGACGTCGATGTAGATCGACGGCCGGCTGCGCCGGTCACGCGGATCCGTGGACCGGCACACGGCGCAGGTGCAGCCGATCATCGGCACGCCGTGTGATGTGCCGCTCCCCAGGACGATGACGCGTGCCTTCATCCAAAGCTGAAATGCTAGCATACGCACATGAGTGACCTGGCCGGAGCGAGATTTCAGCAACTGGTCGGCATCATGCGCACGCTGCGGTCCGAGCACGGCTGTGCATGGGATCGCCAGCAGACGCTGAAGACGCTGCGGCCGTTCGTGCTGCAGGAAACCTACGAGCTGCTCGACGCGCTCGATCGCGACGACCACCAGGCGCTCGAGCACGAGCTGGGCGACTTCCTCTTCGAGGCGGTGTTCCTGGCGCAGATCTGCGAGGAGGAGGGTCGCTTCTCGATCGCCGACTCGATCACGTCGATCGCTGACAAGCTGGTGCGCCGGCATCCGCACATCTTCGACGCGGAGGGCCTGGCGTCCCTCACGCCGAAGGAAGTCAAGCAGCAGTGGGAGGAGATCAAGGCGAAGGAGCGGGCCGACGCGGGCGAGCCGGAGAAGACCGTCCTCAGCGGCGTGCCCCGCGCGATGCCGTCGCTGCTGCGCGCCTACGAGCTCAGCACGCGCGCGGCGCAGGTCGGCTTCGACTGGGTGACGACCGCGGACGTGATCGACAAGGCCGAGGAAGAGATCCGCGAGCTGCGCGAGGCCGTGCAGGAGAAAGGCAAGACCTCGCGTGAAGCGGAGGAAGAATTCGGCGACTTGCTATTTTCGCTGGTCAACATTGCGCGCAAGCTGGGCATTGAGCCTGAGGCCGCATTGCGGGTGGCGAATGATAAGTTCCAGCGCCGATTTGACGATCTGGAACGGCAGGTCAAGGCGGAGGGACACACGTTCCGCGACTTGAATGTCGAGCAGCTTGAAGCCCGCTGGCAGATCGCCAAGCAGCGATAACACGGCGCTTACGCGCGAACCAGGGCCGCGTCGCAATCACCGGCAGCGAGCCAATGATCATAATTTGAGATGCCTTCATCGCGAGTTGGAGGCAATTTCTTCGATCACCACAGGCTGATCTTCCGACAATTCGAGGGTTTTCGTGGGCCCCGCTCTTTGCAGGCAACAGGGCATGTCCACGTCCCTTTCGCTTGCTCTGGCCGCATCCGCCGGCGTCGCCGCCGGTGTGTTCCTCGATCCCGGATCTCTGTGGCCGGCCCGTTGGCTGGTTGCAATCTTTGGCGTTGCCGCGTTTTTGGTTGCGGCGCGCGGGCACATGGCACTCGCGAAAGCGCCCGCTGTCTGTGCACTCGCCTCGACCTGCGCACTGATCGGCGCCGACGCGCAACATCGCGCACTGTCTCCGCCACTGCGGCAACTGCTCGAAGCCCGATTCGGCGGGTTCGCCATCGACACGCTCGATCACGAGCGGCACGACACGCCGTTCGAGATTGAAGGGCGACTGATGGCCGACGCGGCGATCACCGACGCCGGCGCGAATCTTCGCATCCAGGTCGAGCGGGTGTGGATCGATGCCTGTCCCGAACCCGGGGCCGGCGGTGTCTCAATTACGGTGGCCGGCCAACTGGCGGCCGCGGCTGCACATGCATGGCGCGCGGGACGCCTGGTCCGCATGCCTGCGGTGTTGCGACGACCGGCGCGATACCTGAATGAGGGCGTTCCCGATCAGGAACTGCTGTTGGCGCGACGCGGCATCGCCCTGGTCGGCAGCTCGAAGAGCGCCGCGCTCGTGCAGGTGGTGGATCGCGGCCGATGGTTCGACGAATGGGCGTCGGCCATCCGCGCGTCGGTACGCCGCGCGTTAGCGCGTCACGTGAGCGTGCGCGATCCGCAGTCCGGCGCAGTAGCCGTGGCGATCCTGATCGGCGATCGCGGAGCGCTCGATCCGGACGTCGAGCAGCGCCTGCAGGAGGCGGGAACGTACCACGTCATCGCGATCTCGGGCGGCAACATCGCCATTCTTGCGGCGTTGATCCTTGCCGCGCTCTGGGCGATGGGCATTCGCGGTGGCTGGGCGGCCGGCGCGGCCGTGGTGCTGCTGGCGGCGTATGCGCACCTCGCCGGCGCGGGGCCATCGGTCATCAGAGCCACCGTGATGGCGGCGATCTACCTGTCGTTACGCGTCATCGACCAGCGAACGGCGCCCCGTCATGCGATGGCACTGACCGCCGCCACGGTGTTGATCGCGTCGCCGTTGTCGATTGCCGACGTCGGCCTCTGGCTGACTTTCGGTGCCACCGCCGCGATTATCGTTGGCGCCTCGCGTGTCCCGCTGCCGCAGGCGGCCTGGTTGAAGGCCCCCGCCGCGCTAGTGCTCGCGTCGGTCTGCGCCGAGCTGGCGCTCATGCCGATCGGCGCGTTTGTGTTCCAGCGCGTCACCATCGCCGGCTTGGTCGTCAACCTGGCGGCTGTGCCGTGCATGGCAATCGTGCAGGTGGCGGCGATGATCACTGCGGCCGCTGATGCGGCGGGCGTTGAGTCCCTCGCCCACGCTGCCGGCTGGATCACGCACGCCGGTGTCCGCGGCTTGATCGACAGCGCATATGTGATCGACGCCGCACCCTGGCTCACGTGGCGCGTGCCATCGCCGTCGCTGGCCCTGGTCGCCGGGTATTATGCGTTGCTCCTCATCTGGGTGTTCGTGTTCAGGCGAGCTTGGCTGGCCGTGTGTGTGGCTGGAGTGTTCGTGTGGATTGCCATCAGCCCGCCAACTCTGTCACGAACGTTCGGCGATGGACAGCTGCACCTCACCATGATGGACGTCGGCCAGGGCGATGCGATGCTGGTCACGCTTCCGAACGGCCGCACCGTGTTCATCGATGCGGGAGGCGTCTCCATCCGCGGCGACTTCGACATCGGCGACCGGGTGATCGGCCCCGCCCTTCGCGCCCGCGGCCTCGGCTCTCTTGACTACCTCGCCATCACGCACGGAGATCCTGATCACATTGGCGGCGGCGCGTCGCTGGTTCGTGACTTCTCACCCGGCGAGGTATGGGACGGCGTGTTCGTGAACAACCACGAGCCAAGCGCGAAGCTGAAGGAGGTGGCGAGGAAGCGCCGGTCGGCGTGGCGCACAGTACAGAGAGGTGATCGACTCGACCTGGGTGGCGTCGAGCTGCGCGTCCATCATCCGCCGCTACCCGACTGGGAGCGGCAGAAGGTGAGGAACGACGATTCGCTGGTGATCGAGTTGCGCTATGGCCAGGTCTCGATGCTGCTGACCGGCGACATCGGCCGCGAAGTGGAACAGGCTCTCCTTCCCACACTCGATCTCCTGCCGATCGTCGTCCTGAAATCACCGCATCATGGCAGCGGCACTTCGAGCTCCGAGGAATTCATCAAGGCGATCAAACCGCGCGTGGTGGTGATCAGCTGCGGCCGCGGGAATCCGTACGGTCACCCGTTGCCGTATGTGCTCGCGCGTTATCGATCGATTGGCGCCGAGGTCTATCGCACCGACCGAGATGGACAAATAGACGTCAGCACGAACGGTGACACGGTGACCGTGGAAACATACCGCGCGCGGCGATAACAGGCGCGTTGCGCGGGCAGGCGTCTCCCGGAGAAAACGTTCGATCCGCCTACGCGCGTGGCGCTTCGGCGGACAAGGCGAGCCGACGCGCCGCTGGCGTTGCGCGTCGCGCGAGCAGGTATCTCGTGCAGCGAGCTTTCGACCGAGCCGACGCAGGACCTCTGACCGACAAACGGAGCGGAGGCCGAGTAAGCGCGTGAACCGACCACTGCGCTGGCGGGCGGGACTAAGGTCCCGCCCCTACGAGCCTGCCGCCACTGCTGCGTAATAGTCCTGCAACGCCCGCACGTCCAACCCCTCGGTCTTCAGCGCGCGGATTGCTTCCAGGGCCGCGGCGGCGCCGGTGATCGTGGTGATGCACGGCACCCCCGCCATCATCGCCGCGCGGCGCACGGCCTTGTCGTCGAAGAACGACTCGCGGCCATGCGGCGTGTTGATCACCATCGAGATCTTGCGGTTGACGATCTCGTCGGCGAGACTCGGGCGGCCTTCGTTGACCTTGAACACCACCGAGCACTCGACGCCGTGCGCGCGCAGGTAGGCCGCGGTGCCGCGCGTGCCGATGATCTGGAAGCCGAGCGCGGCCAGGCCCTGTGCAATCGGCAGCACTTCGCCCTTGTCCTCGTTGTTGACGGTGATGCACACCGCCCCCATGTCCGGCAGCCGCTGCCCCGCCCCGAGCATCGCCTTGAGGTAGGCCATGCCGAAGCTGCCGGCGCCGCCCATCACCTCGCCGGTCGACTTCATCTCGGGGCCGAGAATCGTGTCCACGCCGGGGAAGCGCACGAACGGGAACACCGGGCTCTTCACGAACACCCCGGCCGGCGACAGGTCCTCGGTGACGCCGAGCTCCGCGAGCGACTTGCCCGCCATCACTCTCGCCGCCGTCTGCGCCAGCGGCAGGCCGTTCGCCTTCGACAGGTACGGCACCGTACGCGACGCGCGCGGGTTGACCTCGAGCACGTAGACCGTGTCGTCCTTGATCGCGAACTGCACGTTCATCAGCCCGATCACCTTCAGCGCGCGCGCGATGCGGCGGGTGTAGTCGCGAATGGTGCTGATGTGCCGATCGGCCAGGCCCGGCGGCGGCACCACGCAGGAACTATCGCCCGAGTGAATGCCCGCCTCCTCGATGTGCTCCATGATGCCGCCGATCACCACGGCGCCACCCTCGTCGGCCACGCAGTCGACGTCGATCTCCTTGGCGTTCTCCAGGAACCGATCGATCAGGATCGGCCGGTCGTGCGAGACGTCGACCGCGCTCGACATGTAGCGATCGAGCGTTGCCACGTCATAGACAATCGCCATCGCACGGCCGCCGAGCACGTACGAGGGCCGCACCACCACCGGGAAGCCGACCGTGGCCGCCACGTCGCGCGCTTCGGCCTTCGACGTCGCCGTGCCGCTCGCCGGCTGCGGAATGCCGAGGTCCCACAACAGCTGGTTGAATCGCTGGCGATCTTCGGCCAGGTCGATCGAGTCCGGCGAGGTGCCGAGAATCGTCACGCCCGCCGCCTGCAGCCCCAGCGCCAGCTTGAGCGGCGTCTGGCCGCCGAACTGCACCACGCACGACACGTCGACGTTGCCTTCGCGCTCGCGCTCGATCACCGCCATCACGTCCTCGAACGTCAGCGGCTCGAAATACAAGCGGTCGGCGGTGTCGTAGTCGGTCGACACCGTCTCCGGGTTGCAATTGACCATCACGGTCTCGAAGCCCTCGGCCTTGAAGCCGTAGACCGCGTGACAGCAGCAGTAATCGAACTCGATGCCCTGGCCGATGCGGTTCGGGCCGCTGCCGAGGATGATCACCTTCTGCTTGTCGGTCGGATCCGCTTCGCAGGTGTCCTCGAAGCTGCTGTAGAGATACGGCGTGAACGACTCGAACTCGGCGGCGCAGGTGTCGATGCGCTTGTAGGCGGTCCTCAGCTGGAACTCGTGGCGCTTCTCGCGCACGGCGCTCTCGTCGACGCCGAGAATGTCGGCCAGCTCATGGTCGCCGAAGCCGGCGCGCTTGAGCGTGCGCATCAGGTCGTGCGACATGTCGCGCAGGCCGACCATCTCGGCCGTCTTGCGCAGCTCCACCAGTTCCTTGAACTGCTGCAGGAACCACGGATCGATGTTGGTCAGCTCATGGATCTTCTCGACGTCCCAGCCGAGGTCGAGCGCGCGGAACAGCGCCCACATGCGGCGATCGGTCGGGATCACCAGTTGGCGGCGCAGCGTCGCCTCCTCTTCTTCCTGCGAGGTGGGCTCGTCGCCGCCGTCATCGACCGGGCGCCGGAACAGCAGCCCTTCCTTGCCGAGCTCGAGCGAGCGCACGCCCTTGAGGAACGCCTCCTTGAAGGTGCGGCCGATGGCCATCGCCTCGCCCACCGACTTCATTTGCGTGGTCAGCGTGCGATCGGCCTGCGGGAACTTCTCGAAGTTCCAGCGCGGAATCTTCACCACCACGTAGTCGATGGTCGGTTCGAACGAGGCGGGGGTCACGCGCGTGATGTCGTTGGGCACTTCGTCGAGCCGGTAGCCGAGCGCGAGCTTGGCGGCGATCTTGGCGATCGGAAAGCCGGTGGCCTTCGACGCCAGCGCCGACGACCGCGACACGCGCGGGTTCATCTCGATCACGGTCATGCGGCCATCATCGGGATTGATCGCGAACTGGATGTTGGAGCCGCCGGTCTCGACGCCGACCCGGCGGATGATGCGGCGCGCCCAGTCGCGCATGCGCTGGTATTCCTTGTCGGTCAGCGTCAGCGCCGGCGCCACGGTGATGCTGTCGCCGGTGTGCACGCCCATCGGATCGATGTTCTCGATCGAGCAGATCACCACGAAGTTGTCGGCGCCGTCGCGCATCACTTCGAGCTCGAATTCCTTCCAGCCGATCACCGACTCTTCGACCAGCACCTCGTGCACCGGACTCAGGTGCAGGCCCCGGCCGGCAATCTCCTTGAACTCCTCGAGGTTGTAGGCAATGCCGCCGCCGACGCCGCCCATGGTGAAGGACGGCCGGATGATCGCGGGGAAGCCGGTTCGCTCGACAATCGCCAGCGCGTCGGCCAGCGTCTTGGCGACGCCGCTCTCCGGCACCACGACGCCAATCTCCTTCATCGCGTCGCGGAACAGCAGCCGATCTTCGGCCACTTTGATCGCGGGGATCGACGCGCCGATCAGCTCGACCTGGTACTTCGCGAGCACGCCGAGCTCGTCGAGCTGCACGGCAAGATTCAACGCCGTCTGCCCGCCGACGGTCGGCAACAGCGCATCGGGACGCTCGCGCTCGATGATCTTCTCCACCGCCTCCGGGGTCAGCGGCTCGATGTAGGTTCTGTCGGCGAGCTCGGGGTCGGTCATGATCGTGGCGGGGTTGCTGTTCACCAGCACCACTTCGAGACCTTCCGCGCGCAACGCCTTCACGGCCTGCGTCCCCGAGTAATCGAACTCCGCCGCCTGCCCGATAACGATGGGACCTGAGCCGATCACGAGCACACGTTTGAGATCTGTTCGTTTTGGCATTTAACGAGCGCACCAACCCTTAGGCACTCTACGCACCGTACGCACCTTACGCACCTTAGCTTTTCTCCATTTCGTCGAGGAATTCCTCAAACAGGTAGTCGGCGTCGTGCGGCCCCGGTGAGGCCTCGGGATGATACTGCACCGAAAAGATCGGCTTGTCGGTGTGGCGCAGCCCTTCGACGGTGCCGTCGTACAGATTCAAATGCGTGACCTTCACGTTCGACGGCAACGAATCCGGATCCACCGCGAAGCCGTGGTTTTGCGACGTGATCTCGACCGCACCAGACTGGAGCTGCTTGACCGGATGATTGGCGCCGCGGTGCCCGAACTTCAACTTGTAGGTCTTGGCGCCGAGGGCGAGGCCCATCAACTGATGGCCAAGACAGATGCCGAACGTCGGGACATCGCTCCTGGCGATCTCCTTGATGTTGTCGATCGCGTAGGTCACGGCCGCCGGATCGCCGGGGCCGTTGCTGAGAAAAATCCCGTCCGGCTGCCACGCCAGCACGTCCGCGGCGGGCGTCGAGGCGGGGAACACGCGTACGGTGCAGCCGTGCGCGGCAAGGCGCCTGAGGATGTTGAGCTTGATGCCGAAGTCGTAGGCGGCGACTCGCAACGGGCGCTTCGCGCGGCGGAGCGGCGGCACGCCGTAGCTCGCCTCGGTCACCGCATCGGCGAGCGAGGTTTCGAAATCGTAGGCCTCGGCGCACGTCACGTCCTTGACGAGGTCGCTGCCTGCCATGTGCGCGACGGCCCGCGCCTGCTCGACCAGTGCCGCGGGATCTACCGCGCCGGTGGCGATGATGCCGCGCATGACGCCGGCCGATCGCAGTCTCCTGGTCAGCGCGCGCGTATCGATGTCGCCGATGGCCACGATGTGGTGGCGCGTGAGGTAGTCCTTGAGCGTGCCTTGCGCGCGCCAGTTGCTCGACACCGGCGACGGGTCCCGCATCACGAAGCCGGCGACCTGCGGCTTGTCTGATTCCTGGTCCGTGCCCGCCACACCGTAGTTGCCGATCTGCGGCGCCGTCATGGTCACGATTTGCCCCGCGTACGACGGATCGGTCAGCACTTCCTGGTACCCGGTCATGCTGGTGTTGAACACCACTTCGCCTTCGGTGTGTCCCGGGGCGCCGGCGGCCACGCCTTGAAACCAGGTGCCGTCTTCCAGTGCGAGGATCGCCTTCATTCCTGCTCCTGCTCGCTCAACCGCGCGGCGGCGCGCGCGCGCGCGCCGGCCACCACCCGAACCGTGGTCGCGAAATTTCGATAGCCCGGCAGCGACATCGTGACGCGATACTCGCCGGGCGGCAGATCGTTGATCGTGAGCGGCGTGTTGCCGCTGGGTTTTCCGTTGACGGTCACGGCGGCACCGACCGGCCGCGATTCCACGGCCAACGCGCCCGTTGAGGCGGGCTTGCCGATCGATGCGGGCGTACTCGGCCGCGGGACTTCGCCCGCGCGTCGCGCGGCCTCGCCGGAGCGGCCAGAGGCCGCGGAGGCGGGGGCGGGGGACATTCGCACTTCGACCGATCGCGACGGCCGCGCCTTCGTCAAGACGATGCGCCGCTCTTCGGGCACATAGCCCCGGCGCGTGACCGTGATCGCTCGTGCGCCAAGATCGAGATCGCGTAACGCTAACGGCGTGACGCCGCGCGCCACTCCATCGACTTCCACGTTCGCGCCACTTGGGGTGGATCGCACCAGGAGGCGCCCGACTTTCGCAGGTGCCGGAGGTGTCGCAGGTGCCTTAGGTGCCGGGGTGGGTGCCTTGGTTGCTGGGCTCGCAGGTGCCGGTGCCGGGGAACTCACTCCGCCTTCGGATCCCGCCGCAGCCATTTCCTGCGCGGGTTGCGACTGCAGCGCGCGCGGACGCGCCATGTAACCGGCCGCGAAACCAGCAAGCATGCCGACGATCGCGGCGAGAATCAACGCAAAGCCGCTGAATCGTTCGCCGGTGCGCTCGGCCGAAGGCTCGGCGTGGTCCGCCTTCGCCAAGGCTTCGGCGGATCGTACAAAGGCGGGCTCAGGTGTTAACACCGGATTAATCGAATCGATGTCGGGTTCCGCCACGGTGACGTTTGATTCTTCCGCGCTGAACGACAAGTCCGGCACAGGTGTGGGCGCGGCGATCGGCACAGCGGGCGCGGGCGTTTCAGGGATGAACGGCCCAACCGGGTCATCGTCATCGTCACCAGCCATCAGGGGCAACGATGGAATGACCGATCCGGCAATGGCATCGACAAAATCGGAACAGGAGCCGAAGCGCCGCGACGGCTCCGGCGCCAGGGCGCGCGTGAACGCGCGCGACAACGCGGCGCGGTCCACGCCCGGAATCGATCGCACGTCCACCGGGCGACCGCCGGCGCCGGTGATCGGCCGTCCAAACATCCATTCGTAGGCGATGGTCGCGAGGGCGTATTGATCGGCCTCGCGCGTCAGCGTGGCGCTCGCGGGCACACGGCGGCCCATCACATAGGTCCCATTGTCTGTCACCAGAACTTTGCTGGGATGAAGCCTGCCGTGAACGAAACCGGCGGCATGCGCGTGATCAAGGGCGGCGGCCAGGGCGCGCAACCGCGGGATCAGGTCGTCGATGGCGGCGGGGCCGAACTCACGCAGCGCCGAATCGAGCGCGACGCCGCCGGGAGGCGGCGTATCCGCAAAGGGCCCGGAATCATCAAATCCGGAGTCGTACCGCGCGCCTTCGTCGTTCAAATCAAGGTTTAATGTTATCACCAACGGTTGACAGCTTAAGTAAGCGTTTGAGACAGTACGTGGCGGTGCCCGCCGACGTCACACCCACTTCCGCCTCGACGCTGGCGGTCGATATCCGAACCTTTCCGTGGATCCGGCGGTTGGCGTCGGATTACGCGTTCTCGTTTGCGAATGTGGCGCCGTTTTATGCCGGGGATCCCGCCACGCACGGAGCGTGGGCCGAAACGATTGCGCGGTCGCGCGCGTTCAAACGGCAGCCGGCAGAGATCGCGCGCGTGATCGCCGCGCAGCAAGAGCGGCGCGGAGCGCCGCCTGCGGCGCGGGAATCCGCGGCGCGGCTGGCCGATCCGGCCACGCGCGTCATCATCACCGGGCAGCAGGCCGGATTGTTTGGCGGCCCCCTCTTCACGCTGCTCAAGGCCATCACGACAATGAAGCTGGCGGCGCGAGTGACCAAGGACCATCGCGTGCCCGTGGTGCCGGTGTTCTGGATCGACGCGGAGGATCACGACTGGCTCGAGGTGAGCGGGTGTACGGTGCTCGACGGCGAGTTTGCGCCTACCACGGTGCGGCTCGCCGATTTGCCCGGCGCCGGCACCCAGCCGATCGCCCGGCTCGCGCTCACCGACGCCGTTGTCTCCGCACTCGATCAACTCGAGCAGGCCCTTCCCGAAACCGAATTCCGCCCGGAACTGATGGCGGCGCTTCGTGCCGCGTACCAGCCGGGGCGCGGCATGGCCATGTCCTTCGGCGCGTTCCTCGAGCACGTGCTCGGACCGCATGGGCTGGTGGTGTACGACTCCGCGGATCCGGCCACCAAGCCGATCGCGCGCGAGGTGTTCGTGCGCGAAGTCAGCGAGCCCGGCAACACCGCGCGGATTGCGGGACGGGCCGGTGAAGCCCTCGTGGCCAAGGGCTATCACGCGCAGGCCACGCTCGCCGACGGCACGGTCTCGGTGTTTCACCTCAACGCCCAGCGCGCACCGATCCGCGTCGATGGCAACAAGGCCTACGTTGGCGAGACGACGATGAGCCTGGCGCAACTGGTGGACGAAGCCAAAGCGCATCCGGAGCAATTCAGTCCGAACGTGCTGCTGCGCCCGCTGGTGCAGGATACGGTGTTCCCGACCATCTGTTATGTGGCGGGGCCCAACGAGCTGGCCTATCTCGGCCAGCTCAAAGAGGTCTACGCCCACTTCGGCGTGCCGATGCCGCTGATGTATCAGCGCGGCACCGCGACGCTGGCCGATTCGGCCACCATTCGATTCCTGGCCAAGTACGACTTGCCGCTGACCGCGCTTCGCGCGCAGGACGAATCGGCCCTGAATCAGCTGCTCGAGAGCCAGTTGCCGCCGACGGTGGAACAGGCGCTGACTGCCGTCTCGTCTCTGATGGATGAGCGCATGGCCGCGGTGGCCGCGGCCGTGCCGCAGATCGATCCGACCCTCGAAGGCGCGGTGAAATCCACGCTCGGCAAGCTGCAGCACGAAGTGCACGCGCTACACAACAAGGTCATTCATGCGGCGAAGCGGCGTGATGAGACGCTGCGGCGCCAGTTCCAGCGCGCACAGGCCCTCACCTTCCCCCAGGGCCATCCGCAGGAACGTGAGGTCGGCTTCGTGTGGTTCCTCAACCGCTACGGGCCGGCGCTGGTGGATCGGCTGATGGACGAGCTGCCGCTCGCCATGGGCCACCATCATGTCCTGACGATTTGAAGAAGACGAAACCGGGAAAACGCGCCGGCTGGAGGATTCGCCTGGCAGTCAGTAAGAAACGCTGGCGCTGGCCCTCGATCCTGCGGCCGTATCAAAAGCCGATCACGGTCGGCCTGGCAGTGATCGGTGTGCTCGCCGTCGGCACCTTCACCTATCTCTATGTGTCGTACAGCCGCATCATCGAGGCGCGGCTGCACAGCGAGCGCGACCGCGCGGTGCCGCGCGTGTTCGCGCGTCCACTGGCGCTGCAGGCCGGCCAGAGCATGAGCCAGACGGAATTGATCGCGCGGCTCAACGACGTCGGGTATGCGCAACGCGCGCGGGTGGAACGCACCGGCGAGTTCGCCATCGATCGCCATCGGGTGGTGATCCTGTCGCGAGGCGGCGATCACGCCGGCCAGGTCGTCACGGTGTCGTTCCCCGAGCCGCCGGTCGCCCGCAGGAAGGGCGCGAAACCGCCACCGCCGCCTGCGCAACGGATCACGAGACTCGAGGTCGCCAAGCGCCATCTCGAACGCGTGACGCTCGATGCGCCGCTGCTCACCGCCATGATGACCGGCACGCGCGAGAAGCGGCGGCGCGTCGCGCTCGACGCGATTCCCGCGCGCCTGCAGGAGGCGGTGCTGGCGATCGAGGATCGCCGGTTCTATTACCACCCCGGCGTCGATCCAATCCGCATGATCGGCGCGCTCGTCACCAACGTCTTTGGCGATCGTCCGTATCTGGTCGGCGGCAGCACCATCACCCAGCAGCTGTCGCGCAATTTCTTCCTGACCGGGCAAATGGCCGTCGAGCAGCAGACGCGGCAGCGGTCGTACGGCCGCAAGATTCTCGAGCAGTTCATGGCGGTGATTCTCGAGATCCAGGCCACCAAGAATGAGATCTTCGAGCTGTATCTCAACGACGTCTATCTCGGGCATCGCGGGTCGTTCGCGCTGCACGGCGTGGCCGAAGCGTCGAAGATCTACTTCGGCAAGGACGTTCGCAACCTGACGTTATCGGAGGCGGCGCTGATCGCGGGCATCATCCAGTCGCCGTACCACCACTCCCCGTTCACCAACACGGAGCGCGCGCGCGACCGGCGGAACGTGGTGCTGCGCGCGATGGTCGACGCGGGCTACATCACGAGTGACGCCGCCGACCGCGCGCAGAAGGAGCCGATCGCCGTCGTGGCCCGTGCCGTCGACAACGAGGCGCCGTACTTCGTGGATTACATCGCCGAGGTGCTGGACGCCACGTTCCCGGGGATCGTGTCGAAGCCGGGATCGCTCGATATCTACACGACACTCGATTTGAATCTCCAGCGCTACGCGCAGGATGCGGTGCGTGAAGGCATCGCGGTGGTCGACGCCGCGCTGGCGCGGCGCAAGCGCGGCCCGCGGCGCGTACCGCAAGCGGCGCTGGTCGCGATCGATCCACGAACCGGCGAGATCCTGGCGTTGATCGGCGGCCGCTCGTACAACCAGTCGCAATTCAACCGCGCCGTCAACGCCCGGCGCCAGATCGGATCGACCTTCAAGCCGTTCGTGTATCTCGCCGCCTTCGAGAAAGCCGCCGATGACGGCACCGGCGACATCACTCCGGCCACGCTGGTGTATGACGAGCCCACCACCTGGACCTACGACAACCAGGACTGGTCGCCGAAGAATTACGACGGCGAGTACGACGGAGCCATCACGCTGCGGCGGGCGCTCGCGATGTCGCGCAATATCGCCACGGTGAAGGTGGCCGAGCAGACCGGCTACGACCAGGTCGTGTCGCTGTGGAAGCGCGCCAGGATCGGAGAAACCGATCAGGTGAAGCCCTACCCTTCGGTGGCCCTCGGCATCGTCGAGCTCACGCCGCTGGAAGTGGCGGAGGCCTACACGGTGTTCACCGGACAGGGGCGCTTGAAGAAGCTGCGCGCCATGCTCAACGTCACCAGCGGCGAGGACACGGTGAAGCCCAACGTCGAGCCCGGTCCCGACGTGGCCAGGCCGGCCGCGGCGTACCTCGTCACGCACATGCTGCGCAGCGTATTGAACGAAGGCACCGGCGCCGGCGCGCGGGCCAATGGACTGACGGTTGATGCCGCCGGCAAATCCGGCACCACCAACGATCTGCGCGACGCGTGGTTCGTGGGCTTCACTCCGGAATTGCTCACCGTGGTGTGGGTCGGCCTGGACAACAACCAGCCGCTCGGGTTGAGCGGCTCACAGGCGGCATTGCCCATCTGGACCTCGTTCATGAAGAATGCGTTGGCCGGCCGCGGCAGTTCGTCGTTCGAGGCGCCGGACGGCGTCACCTTCATCGAGATCGATCGCGATACCGGCAAGATCGCCACACCCGCCTGTCCGCGGGTCACGAACGAAGCCTTCCTCGCCGGCACCGAGCCGCTCGGCGTCTGTGAACTCCACCGCTTTCACTAACCTTGATCCCGGCCAGCAGTGCCCCTCCCGGCCCGCTGTGCCTTCCCCGGCAAGTAGTGCCTTCCCCGGCAAGTAGTGCCTTCCCCGGC
>CAZEMI010000259.1:0-8789 GCA_964513235.1 uncultured Acidobacterium sp. | reverse complement strand
CGAAGCAGGCGATCATGAGCGCGCAGGCGCTGGCGCCGAAGGCGGGTGATCATCAGCGGCGGCACATCGAGGCGCGCGCGCTGCAGATGGCTGCGGAGGAGGCGCCGCGCGACCAGTCGCGGCTGGCCGCGTATCGCACGTCGCTCGACGCGGCGATCGCCGCATTTCCCAACGACGTCGAACTGCTGCTGAAACGCGGCATCGCCGAGTCACCCGACCCCGCGGATCGCGGCCAGGGCTCGGTGCTTGCGTCACTGCCGTACTATGACCGCGCGATGAAGGCCGCCACATTATCTGCGGCCTCGGTGCCAATAGGGCACTTTGCGGCGCGTCACTTCATGGCGCATGCGTTCGAGAACAACGGCCGCATGAAGGAGGCGGTCGATGCCGCGGCGTCCTACGCGTCGCAGGCAGCCAGCATTCCGCACGCCCGTCACATGCACGGGCACGAGCTGCGGCGTACCGGGCGGATCACGGAAGCCATCGCGGAGTTCGAAGCGGCCGACCGGCTGCAGCGCGACTACCTGGCCAGGGAAAAGATCGCGCCGGAATTCGACTGGCACCACGCCCACAATCTCGAGCTGCTGGCGGCGTCGTATCAGTACGTCGGCCAGATGCGGCGGGCTGAAGCGCTGCTCAAACAGGCATTCGCGCTGCCGTCCAACCTGCTGGTGCAGGTGGTCAACAAGCGGGAATATCCCGCGTTTCTCGTGGGACGGGGCCGCCTCGAAGAAGCGCTCGAGGCGGCCCAAACGCTCACCGCACATCCGCATCCCGTGGCCCAGGCCGCCGGCTACACCGAAGCGGGTTTTGCGTTGCTGGCCATGAACCGGTTTGCGGAAAGCGCGAACGCATCGAACGCGGCGTTCCGCGCGCTCAAGGTCGCGCCGGATGGGCAGGCGCTGGCGGTGATCCCGCTCGAGGCGCTGCAGGGGGAGTTCAGGTTGCGGACCGCCCAGCGGGAACAGGGCCGGCAGGTGATGGAGCGCGCCGCCCAGAAGTGGCGGTCTCTGCCGGGGCCTGACGCGTGGACCCAATCGCTGTTCCGCATCGAAGCGCTGGCCCGGTCGGCCCGCCAGGTCGGCGACTGGCCCTTCGCGGCGCGAATGGCCCAGCTGATGCTCGAGCACGACCCGAACTACGCCGGCACTCACTTCGCGCTCGCCCTGGTCGCCCAGCACGACGGCAATGAGGCGACAGCGAAACGCGAGTTTGAGCTCGCCGCAAAGGGGTGGGCGAATGCCGATAGAGATCTGGCCGAGCTGAAGACAATGTCAGATTTCAGAAGGTAGATTGATGATCAATTGCAGATCTTAGATCTGGGGATTAGCTCTTTGCGGTTTTCACCGACGTGGTAAAAATCGCCGTCAGCTCATCCGCTTCCTTCAGCAATCGCTCCACGCGCGCCAGCGTCACGATGTCGGACTCGACCATTAACTCGAGCCAGAAGAGCGACTCGTCCGACTTGGGCGTCATGCCGCCCTTTGGAGCACGGGCGATGCCAACCCCTCGATCCTTGAGAATCAACAACTTAGCGGCACGGTCCAATCTAACATCTCAAGAATCTCCAATTGATCTGAGATCTGAGATCTCACTTCTTACATCGACAACCCCGTGCCCCCATTTCTCGTCTATTCCCACATGACGCGCTCAATGACTACCTGCCTCACTCTTCTTTTGGCCCTGGTACTGGCCGCCCCTGCCGCCGCGCAGCGAGACCGCAATCGCGAGACCGAAACCGTTGATCGCACGGTGCCGTTTCCCGCGAACGGGACGCTGCGGTTGAGGACATTCTCCGGACACGTGAAAATCACCGGCACGTCCGGCGACCAGGTGGTGATTCACGCCGTCCGCCGCGCCACGCGCGAGCGGCTCGACGACATCAAGCTCGAGATCACCACCAGCGGCAGCACCATCGAAATCGACGCCAACCACCGCCTCGTCGAACGCCGCAACGACAACGTCGTCGACACCGAATTCGACATCCAGGTGCCGGCGCGGGCGCGCCTCGACATCAAGACCTTCAGCGCGCCGGTCACCGTGACGGGCGTCAACGGCAGCCAGAACATCGACGGGTTCAGCTCGAGCGTCACCATCGAATCGAGCGGCTTCGGCGATGGCAACGACATCGACGTCAACACCTTCAGCGGCGATGTGCGCCTGCGCCTGCCGGCCAATGCGAAAGGCAACCTCTCGTTCAATAGTTTCAGCGGCAGCTTCGAAAGCGACCTGCCGGTGACGTTGAACAGCAGCAGCCGCCGCAACTTCCGCGGCTCGCTGAATGGCGGCGGGTCGGGGGACTTTCGCCTGAAGACGTTCAGTGGTGATGTCACGATCAGGCGGTAGACGATGTCAGATCTCAGATCTCAGATTGCAGATCAATTGCTGATGGTAGATGGGAGGATTGTCAATCTTTCGATCTGATATCTGCAATTGATCAGAAATCTAAGATCTGAGATCTGACCTCGACGGCGTGGGCTATGATGGCGCGCGTGATTGCGCGCCTCATGGCCCGCGTTGGTTTAGTGACGCCTGAACAGAGAGCCTGGGCGTGGTACGACTGGGCCAATTCGGTTTACTTCACCACGGTCATCACCGCGGTCTTTCCCAGCTTTTATTCAACCTACGCGGCCGGCGGCCTCGAGCCGGCGCAGGCCACCGCGCGGTTCGGCATGATCACCACCGTCTCGGTGCTCGTGGTGGCGATCATCTCGCCCGTCCTTGGCGCGCTCGCGGATTACAGCGGCATCAAAAAGAAGCTGCTCGCGCTGTTCATGAGCCTCGGTGTCCTCGCCTGCGCGTCGATGGTGTTCATCACCGAAGGCAACATCGCGCTCGCCTCGCTGCTGTTCTTCCTCGGCAACATCGGCGTGTCGGGCTCGCTGGTGTTCTACGACTCGTTGCTGCCGCACGTGGCGAAACCTGAGGAAACCGATCGGGTCTCCGCCGCCGGTTATGCCATGGGGTACGTCAGTGGCGGCATGATGTTGCTCGTCAACCTGGCCTGGATTCTTCAGCCTGCGACCTTCGGATTCAGCAGCAGCGTCTCGGCGATCCGTGCGTCGTTCGTGGCGGTGGCGGTGTGGTGGGCGGTGTTCTCGCTGCCGTTGTTCCGCAAAGTGCCGGAGCCAACAGCGAGTCATGAACCGGTGGTGTCCGGCTTAAGCCGGATGACAAGCATCGCGATGGCGTTCAAACGCCTCGTGCGGACGCTCAGCGAGATCCGCAAGTACCGTCACGCGTTCCTGATGTTCATTGCCATGCTGCTGTATCAGGACGGCATTCAGACGATCATTCGCATGGCCGGCGTCTACGGCGCTGAAGTGGGAATCGACCGGAATGCGCAGATTGCCGCGTTCGTGATGGTGCAGTTTGTCGGCATCCCGTTTGCGTTCCTGTTCGGCTCGCTCGGCAGCCGCCTTGGCACGAAGACCTGCCTCTTCATTGCGATCGGCGTGTATTCGCTGGCCACCATCCTGGCGTTCTTCATGACCAGCGCGGTGCACTTCTTCGTGCTCGCATTCATGATCGGCACCGTCCAGGGCGGCGCGCAGGCGCTCAGCCGCGCGCTGTTTTCACGGCTGATTCCACGCGATCGATCCTCGGAGTTCTTCGGCTTCTTCGCGGTGGCCGAGCGGTTTGCCACGGTGTTTGGACCGGCGATCTTCACCATCAGCGTGATGCTGACCGGCCGCAGCCAGTCGGCGATTCTGGCGATTCTGGGACTGTTCATCGCCGGGGCTGCGGTGCTGAGCCTGGTGGACGAACAGGAAGGGATGAAGGCGGCCGGAGCATTGCCGCATGACTGATTGCCGAACGACCGATTTGACGAATTGGTGAGTGTCAATTGGGGCAATCGATTTGTCGATCGCCAATTTTCAGATCGCCAATTCGATTCGCCAATTCACGGAATCGTCATTCACCCAACAGTCGCTAAATCCGTCGATTGGCAATTGTCAATTTTACCCAAGGCGTTTGGACGATCGCAGCGTGGCGAGCGTGAGCACCACCATCCCCCACGTGAACAGCGCCAGCGCCTGCGGCCACAGGATCTCCAGGCCGACGCCCTTGAGGAAGATGCCGCGCAGGATCACGAGAAAGTAACGCAGCGGGATCAGATACGTCAGCGGCTGAATCCACGACGGCATGTTCTCGATCGGAAAGATGAATCCCGACAGGTACAACATCGGCACCAGGAAGAAGAAGATTGTCGTCATCATCGCCTGCTGCTGCGTGTGCGAGATGGTGGACACGAACAGACCCAGGCCAAGCGTCGACAGCAGGTAGATCACGCACATGCCGAACAACAGCGGGATGCTGCCGCGCATCGGCACTGCGAACCAGTAGATCGCGACAATCAGCACGAGCACCACGTCGAGGATGCCGATCAGCGCGTACGGCAGCATCTTGCCGGCGATCAACTCCCACCGCGCCAGCGGCGTGACGTTGAGCTGCTCGAGCGTGCCGATCTCCTTCTCGCGCACAATCGCCATCGCCGACAGGTTGGTGGTGATCACCAGCAGCAGCAGCGCCAGGATGCCGGGGATCATGAAGTCGCGGCTGATCAGGCGCGGATTGAACCAGATGCGAATCTCCGGCTGGACCAGGCCGCCGGCCGGGATCCCCGGCGCGGCAGCACGCGCCAGATCCTGGACGTGCGCGGCAATCACGGTCTGCGCATAGCTCATCGCCACTCCCGTGGAGTTGGCGTCCGTGCCATCGGCCACCAGCTGCAGCGTGGTCTGCTGACCTGAGCCCACTTTCCGTCCATAGTCCGGCGGAATGGTGAGCGCCATCCAGGCCTCGCCGCGATCGAGATAGCGATCGATCTCGCCGGTCGAGCCTGGCATGCCGACGATCTTGAAATTGTCGGAGGCCTCGAACCGGCGCATCAGATCGCGGCTGGCCGTCGATCGATCGGTGTCGACCACTACGATCGGAATGTCCTTGACGTCGGTGGTGGCCGCATACCCAAGGATCGTCAGCTGCAGGATCGGCGCCAGGACCACGATACCGAACAGGCGTGGATCCTGTTTGAGCTCCAGCAGCTCCTTCCGCATCAGGTGAAGGACGCGCGTCATGACCATTCCCTGCGCAGACGAACCGACGCGAGGCCAAGGGCCACCGTGGCGAAAATCACCAGCGCCGCCATGTCCTGCCAGAACGCGGTGACGTCGGTGCCTTTCAGCACGATCGATCGCAGCGCGACGATGAAGTAGCGCGCCGGCACGATGTGGGTAATGGCTTGCACCACGGCGGGCATGCTGGAGATCGGAAAAATGAACCCCGAGAGGATCATCGTCGGCAGCAGCGAGGAGAGCAGCGCCACCTGGAACGCGACCTGCTGCGTTTGCGCGATCGTCGAGATCAACAGGCCCTGCGCCTGCGCGCCAACCAGGAACAGTCCGATCGCGGCGCACAGCAGCCACCACGATCCGCGCATCGGCAGCTCGAAGAGGAGCATCGCCGTGAAAATGATCAGCAGCGCCGACACGAACGAAATCGCGAGGTACGGGAGCGTCTTGCCGATGATGTAGGGCAGCGGGCTGATCGGCGCCATCCGCACCTGCTCCATCGTGCCGCGCTCCTTCTCCCGCACCACCGACAGCGCCGTGGAGACCACGGCGGTGATCATGGCGATGTAAGCGATCAGCCCCGGCACGAGGAACAGCGTGCTCCGGAGCTGCGGGTTGTACCAGACGCGGGGTTCAACGGAAATCTGAGGGAGGATCCCGGATCCCGGCCCGCGGATCCCGGCTTGAGCCGCGCTGTACTCCGCAATCAACGCGCGCGCATAGCCCATCACGACCGATGCGGTATTGGCATTGTCGCCGTCGATGATCACCTGCACGATCACCGGCTGCCGCAGTGCCAGCCGGCGCTCCAACCCCGAAGGAATCACCAGGACGGTCCGCACCCGGCCCTCATCGATGAGCCGATCGATCTCCCGATCGGAGTCAACGTAGCCGGCGAGGGTGAAGTATCCGGAGTTGACGAACGCCGACACCAGCTCGCGGCTCTTCGTGCTCCGGTCCTGGTCCTTCACCACGATCGACACGTTGCGGATATCAAAGTTCAGCGCGTAGCCGTAGAGCAGCAGGAAGAACGCCGGAATGAACAACAGGATGAGCAGCGTCCGCTTGTCTCGCAGAATCTGGCGAAACTCCTTCGTGCCGACGGCGAGGACCTTGCGCATTACGCCGCTCCGACCCGTTCAACCACGTCGAGGAACACGTCCTCGAGCGACGGCGACACCAGGCCCATCGAGTGGACCTTGATGCCTCCGGCCTCCAGCGACCGGGCGATCGCGTCGAGTTGAACCCGATCCGATCGCAGCACGGCATGCACCGCGGTGCCAAACAGGCTGGTCTTTTCGACGGCCTCGTGTTGATCGAGCAGGGCCATGGCTGCCACGGGCTTGGCGGCCTGCACCTCGAGGATCGGCCGCGAGGTAAATGCGTGCTTCAGCTCGCTGGCCGTCCCCATGGCGGCGAGCTTGCCGGCGTGGATGATCGCAATGCGGTGGCAGTGTTCGGCCTCGTCCAGGTAATGCGTGGTGACGAGCACCGTCACGCCCCGGCGCGACAGCTCGCCGATCAGATCCCAAAAACGGCGCCGCGACAACGGATCGACACCGCCCGTCGGTTCGTCGAGAAATACGATCGACGGCTCGTGCAGGATGGCGCAGCCAAGCGCGAGCCGTTGGCGCCACCCACCGGGCAATTCGCGCGTCAGTGTGGCACCGCGGCCGGCCAGGCCGGGGTCCCCACGACGCGGACTCTGCGTCGTGGGGTGGAGACCGGCCATCTCGAGCACGAAGTCCCGCCGCGCCTCGAGCCGCTCGCCCGAGAGACCATAAATGCCGCCGAAGAACCGGATGTTCTGATCGACGGTCAGCGCCTCGTACAAGGAGAACTTCTGCGACATGTAGCCGATGCGCCGCTTCACGCCCTCGGGATCGCGGCTGACGTCGATGCCGCCGACCAGGGCGGTGCCGGAGGAGGGACGCAGTAACCCGCACAGCATGCGGATCGTCGTCGACTTGCCGGCGCCGTTCGCGCCGAGGAAGCCGAAGATCTCGCCTTGCTTCACCGAGAACGACAGGTTGTCCACCGCCACAAACGATCCGAAGCGGCGCGACAGCCCGCGCACATCGATCGCCACTGCGCTCATGGCGCCGGCTTGTCCACCGAAGCACGAAGTGCGAAGGTGGGCGATCCCAGGGTTCGCTCGAGACGCGCTTCGGCCAATCTCACGCTCGCCAGCGCTCGCGTCCTGGCGAGCTCGGCTTCGAGCAGCGCGACCTGCGCCACAAGCACGTCGGTGCTCGTCGCCACGCCGGCGGCGAAACGATCGGCGATCACGCGCCTGGCCTCGGACGCGCTCCTGATGCCGTCGCGGGCGGCGGTCACCATGGCCACGGCCGTTTGCAGGTCGAGCATCCGCTGTTGGACATCCGCCGACACGATCGAGTCGAACTCGGCGATTCGCTCTCGGGTGGCGAGCACGGCCGCGGACGCTTCAGCGGCCTGCGCCTTGGCGCGGCCGAAATCAAAGAAGTTCCAGTTGACGTTGACGCCGACATCCCACGACTCCTGCCACTCGCCTTTGCGCGGGAAGATTCGCGGGTTTGGGTTGGCGTAGTCGACGCCCCCGATCAGGTTGATCGTCGGCTTGTTGCCCGTAAGCGCGGCCTGTTGCCGCGCCTCCAGGCCGCCGAGTCGCAGAACCAATGCCTTCCGCTCAGGACGCCACTCGAGCGATCTCTTGATTAAATCCTGCGCACTTTGCGCACCCTGCGCACCCTGCGCATCCGCCTCCGCTCGCAAACCTTCAGGCGAGCTACGGCGCGACCGCGCCGTAGCGGCCTCCGGCCGCGAAGGCGGGCCCTCGAGAGGATCGATCAGATCAATCACCGTGTCATAAGGCACCCCGATAAGACGTCGCAGATCGACCAGCGCGGACTCGCGCATGTTCCCCGCTTCGAGGAACTGCGCATGCTCGCGCGAGCGCTGGGCCTCGAGGCTCGAGACTTCGTTCGGCGGAATCAGGCCGACCTTGAAGCGTTGCCGGGCGTCGCCGAGCTGCGCTTCGGCGCGCGCGGCCGACTCCTCGAGCACGCGAACGGCTTCCCGCGCGGTGACCGCTGCCCAATACGCCCGAACGATCTCGAACCGCAGGTCCGCGCGCGCGGCTTCGATGTCGGCTGCCACCGCCGAGACGTCCGCCTCGGCGGCGCGTTCGAGCGCGTCGGTCCGTCCCGAGGTATAGATCGGCCATTGAACGCCCACGCGCGTGACGAAGTTGTCCGGGATGTCCGGATACACGACCAGTCGCGTGCCGCTCGGTTGCGGGACTGAAAACTCGTCGATGTGATTCGTTCGTGAGTAGCCGGCGGTGGCATTGACGATTGGGCGCCTTGCCAACTCGGCGCCCTTGGCTGCCGCCCGCGCGCCGTCTTCGCGAGCCTTGATCTCGGCGATGCGGTGACTGGTTTCGAGGCCGCGGGAGATCGCATCCGCCAGCGTCAGCCGGACGGCCCCGCCCTGAGCGAACGACTCGGCGGCGTGCACGACGCCGGGTCGTGAGTCGAAGGGAGCGAAGGCGTTCGGCGTCACACATCCACAGATAAGCAAGCAGGCAATACGACTCATGACGGATTCCTGTTCAGGACCTCGGAGATGAACACGTCTTCGAGCGACGGAACGATCTGGCGGATGTTGGTGGCGCCGATCGACTCGCTGTGCGTCACGGCGTTCAGATGATCGAGTGCGGTCTTCGGATCGCGC
>CAZEMI010000258.1:0-30387 GCA_964513235.1 uncultured Acidobacterium sp. | reverse complement strand
CCGGTGACGCGATCGAACGTATAGACGTAGCCCTGCTTGGTAATTTGTGCCAGCGCCTTGATGCGCGTCCCGTTCACTGTGATGTCGAGCAGGTTCGGCGCGGCCGGATTGTCGTAGTCCCACAACCCGTGGTGCACCGTCTGGAAATGCCACACGCGCTTCCCCGTGTTGACATCGAGCGCCACCACGCTCTCAGCGAAGAGGTTGTCGCCGAGGCGATGCGCGCCGTAGTAATCCGGCGCGGTGGTATTGGTGGGCAGGTAGACGTGACCGAGCTCTTCGTCGGCGCTCATCAGCGTCCACACCGTGACCTTGCCGGCATATTCATTCGAGCCATCGGCCCACGTGTCGCTGCCGAACTCCCCTTTCGATGGAATCGTCTGGAACGTCCAGCGCACCCTGCCGGTGCGCGCGTCGAAGGCGCGGATCCATCCCGGGATCTGTTCCTTCATCTTGATCAGCGACGAGATCGCCGCCGGCGTGATGACGAGGTCCCTGACCACGATCGGCGGTGACTGCACGGAATAGGTGAGCGCATTCAGGTAGTCACGCTGGCCGCGCTTCGCACGCGGCAGCCCCGCCATGAGATCGACCTTGCCGTTGGTGCCGAAGCCTGGAATCGGACGACCCGTCTTCGCGTCTGCCGCGACGAGATACCCGTCGCCGGTTCCCCAGTAGATCCGCTCGTCGTTGCCGCTTGCCCTGAGCGAAGTCGAAGGGTCGCGCCAATACGCCACGCCCCGCTGATTCCACCGCAGGCTCATCGTCGTGGTGCCGGCCTCGTAGCTCTTGGGGTTGTAGACCCACTTGAGCGCGCCGGTCCGCGCGTCGTAGGCCGCGCCGACGGACGAAGCCGTGTTGACGTAGAGCGTCCCGCCCACCATCAACGGCGTGGCTTTGTAGTTCTGCACGAACGGCGGCTGCCCATCACGCCACCGCTTGGGATCGAGGCGATTGAGCTCGTCGAAGATGGTCTTCGAATCCGCCGACCATTCGGTGCCGTCGGGGAGCGTCATGCTCAGGAAGCCGTCCGGCGACTTCATCCGCCAGGCAATCTTCAGCGACGAAAAGTTCGCGGCGTTGATCTGGTCGAGCGGCGAATACTTCGAACTGGCGAGATCGCCGCCGTAAGTCGGCCACTCGCCGGTGGCGGTGGACGGCCTCGGCGCCTGGCCGGAAACGCTCGTGACTGCCAAAGACAAGACCACTGTGAGGAATCCGACGCGCCTCGGCATGGCGACATTCTAACGGGGAGGCACTTCTCGACGGGGAGGCAATCCTTGACGGGGTGGGCACCTCTTGACGGGGAGGTAATCCTTGACGGGGTGGCACCTCTTGACGGGGTGCCGATGCCAGGGCGCGGCCAGTCCGCTCCATCACGCGGCTTGCTTTATCACGCAAAGTTCTTTTATGATTGTCGACAACGCCTCTGGCGGCGGCGAGTCCAACCTCAGAAAGGACCTCATGAAATCCTCTGTCACGAACTTAGTCAAGGCTCTTGGCCTCGTCGCCATCGGCGTCGCCGTTGGCGCCGCCGGCATCTACATCGGGGACACCGATGACGCGCCTGGCGCCGCGCTAATAGGCATCCTGCTGATGATCGGCGCGATGGCGCTCGGCTTAAGGACCGCGCGTCGCACGACATAACACCGACAGTCTCTGGCGCGCGAAGGGCCGCTTGCGCGCGGGCTCGACGTCGTACGCGCCGAGCGCGCCGGTGTTAGTCCAACGAATCGTACAGACGGTCGAGCATCAATCGCGCGCGCATCAGCAGCTGAGTCGTATTCTTCCAGTCATCCCGAATCAGAAACTTATTCCTAAAGCACACTTCGATTTGCGTCTCCAATTCGGCCTCGGAACCCATCGCGATCCATGGACAGCAGCCACACTTCCAGATCGCGGAACGAGTTGACTTGCGGCATGCCGGTCCGATCGCATACCGGATGCCACCAGGCCGTCTCAGAATACTGGCCGAATGTCGATCAGGCGTCGCCTTATGGCGGGCACGAACTACTCATTGAGAAGTCACTACTCGCACAAGCACCCCCCGTCAAGCAGTGCTGTCCCGTCAAGCAGTGCCGCCCCGTCAAGAGGTGCCGCCCCGTCAAGCAGTGCCCACCCCGTCAAGCAGTGCCCCCCGTCAGCCTTTGATGTCCGACACCGTCACCGCGCCCCCAGATTCACGGGCGCGGGTCGCAGCCACTCCGACTCGCAGCGCCTCCATGCCATCGTCGATCGTGATCGGCGCCGGCCGGTCCTGCAGCACGTTCTGCGCGAAGTTCTGCAGCTGATTCGTATAGGCGTCGCGGAAGCGTTCCATGAAATACGGGACGGTGTCGTGCGACACGCCGTTCGCTTTGGTCATCACCACGATCGGGGTCTCGCGCAAATAGCCGATGCGAATCGTGCCTTCGAGGCCGAGAATCTCGGTCGAGATATCGTAGCCGTAGATGCCGCTGCGCGTCAGATCGACCACACCGAGCTTGCCGCTCGTGAACGTCAGGCTGGCAATCGCGTTGTCGATGTCGCCGACGGTGGCCAGCTCCGGATACGCAATGGTCGCGCCGATCGCCGACACGGTCTTGACGTCGCCCATGAACCAGCGCGCGAGATCGAAATCGTGGATGCCCATGTCGATCAGCATGCCGCCGCTGCTGGCGGGGTTGGCGTACTCGAGGCTCGGGCGAAACGGATCGCGCGACGTCGCTTTGAACACGAGCGGCATGCCGATGCGGCCGCCGTCGATCGCTTTCTTCGCGGCGGCGTAGCCGGCGTCGAAGCGGCGCATGAAGCCCATCTGAAAGAACACGCCCGACTTCTCGATCGCCGATTTCATCTCCGCCACTTCGGCGAGAGACAGCGCCGGGGGCTTTTCGCAGAACGTCGGCTTCCGGCTCTTCGCCCCGGCGATCACCTGCTCGCGATGCACGTGCGTGGGCGTGACGATGACGATGGCCTCGACGTTCGTGTCGTCGATCAATGCCAGCGGATCGGTGTACGACGTCGGCACGTCGAATTCTTCGGCGATGTCCTTCGCAAGACTGCCAAGCGGATCGGCCACCGCCACGAGCCTGGTTTCTGGAATGCGCCCGGCAAGATCGCGCGCGTAGACGCGGCCCAGGCGCCCAAGACCAATCACACCAACGTTCAGTCGCTTCATCGCTGTTGTGTCACCATCTCGAGCTTCACCATGATGTCGGGCGGCAGCGCTTCGCCGGCCATGATCTTGACCGCGCTCTCGACCGCGGCCTTCCCCATCTCATACGGAAACTGCGCCACCGACGCGTCCATGGTTCCGGCCTCGATTGCCTTCTTCGCGTCGTCGAGCGCGTCGAAGCCGACCACGCGAATCCTGCCGGTCCTGCCGGCGGCGGCAATGGCTTCGATGGCGCCGAGCGCCATCAGATCGCTGGCGGCAAACACGGTGTCGATGTCAACGTGGGCCTGCAGCATGTTCTGGAACACGTTGAAGCCCTGGTCGCGTTCCCAATTGGCGGGTTGCGACGCCACCACGGTAATGCCGGGCGCCTTGGCGACCGCGTCGCGGAAGCCGCGCAGCCGCGAATCGCCGGTCTCGTGACCGGGAATGCCTTCGAGGATGCCGACGCGGGCCTTCCCGTTGGTGATCTTCACGACGTGCTCGCCGGCGAGCTTGCCACCTTCGTAGTTGTCGGAGCCGATGAACGTCCGCGCCTGGACGCCGGCGTCGGCCGCGGCCTTGGCGTCGAGACGCGTGTCGACGATCACGATCGGCACATTCGCGTTGGTCGCCTTCACCAGCGCGGCCACGATCTCGCGTGAGCCGCTCGGCGTGATCGCCAGCACGTCGATGCCGGTCTGCAGCAGGTTCTCGACGATCTGCATCTGCTTGTCGACATCGATCTCGCGCTCGGCCGCCTGCACCAGCAGCGTCACCCCGAGGCGGTCGGCGGCTTCCTGCGCGCCGCGCCTCATGTCCACGAAGAACGGGTGGTTCAGGGTCTTGAGCACCAGCGCCACGGTCTTCCGGTCGCCGCTCGCGGGCGTTTCCCGGTTGCACGACACCGACACCACGACGCACGCCAGGACGAGGAGCGCTGAGAGTGTTCGCATGGGTTCAGGCCAAATATTAGGCTCGCTGTCGTTTCAGCATCGTGTCCACGAGGACGGCGCCGACGATCACCGCGCCAATCACGATCTGCTGGAGGAAAGACGATACACCAAGCAGGTTGAGCCCGTTGCGAAGCACGCCCATGATCAGCGCGCCGACGAGCGTGCCGCCAAGTGACCCTTCGCCGCCCATCAGGCTGGTGCCGCCGATCACGGTTGCCGCAATCGCGTCGAGCTCGTACATCATCCCGGCGATCGGCTGCGCGGAGTTGAGACGCGCCGTCAGGACGATCGCCGCCACGGCGCTCATCAGGCCCGAGACGCCGTAAATGGCCGTCTTGTGAAAGCGGACCGCGACACCCGACAGCCGAGTCGCCTCTTCGTTGCCACCAATCGCATACACGTAGCGCCCGAACGTCGTGCGAGTCAGCGCAACGTGCGCCAGGGCGTAGACCAGCAGCATCACGATCACCGGCGCGGGGATGACACCGGCGTTGCCGGTGGCGAGCCAGCGGAAACCCGCGTCGAATCCGGACACTGGCCTGCCCTCGGTGAACACGAGAGCCGCGCCGCGGGCCACGCTCATCATGCCGAGCGTGGCAATGAACGGCGGCAGTCTGCCACAGCTGACCAGCGCGCCATTGAGCAGGCCGCAGCCGATGCCGACGGCCGCGGCAGCCGGAATCGCTATGGCTACGGGTTGGCCGCTCTGCAACAGCGTGCCGAGCACCACACCCGACAGGGCCACGATCGATCCCACCGACAGATCGATCCCGCCGGAGATGATCACGAACGTCATGCCCGCCGCGACGATGGCGTTGATGCTGGTTTGCTGGACGATGTTGAGGAGGTTCGAGACGGTGAGGAAGTGCGGCGTGAGCGCCCATAGCACTGCACACAGGAACAGCAGCCCGATGACCGTGCCGAAGCGGCGCGCCCTCATTTGGTGCTCACACCCAGGGCGGCGCTCAGGATCTTCTCCTGCGTAGCGACGGTGGCATCGAATTCATCCTCGATCCGCCCGCCGCGCATCACGAGGATGCGATCGCTCATGCCGAGCAGTTCGGGCAGCTCGGAGGAGATCATGATGATCCCCGCGCCCGACTCGGTCAGGCGGTTCATCAGGTGGTAGATCTCGACCTTGGAGCCGACGTCGACGCCGCGCGTGGGCTCGTCGAAGATGAACACGCGCGCGTCGCCGGCCAGCCACTTGCCGAGGACCACTTTCTGCTGGTTGCCACCGCTCAGCACCGTGACCGCCTGCGTGGGCGTGGCCTTGACGCGCAGATCGTTGACCAGCGGCGCGGCGAGCCGCTCTTCGCACCCACGCGGCAGAAATCCCGCGCGCGCCAGCGTGCGGCCGTGCGGCAGCGCTATGTTGCGCGCCACCGTTAACGCGGCGACCAGCCCCTGGGCCTTGCGATCCTCGGGCAGCAGGCCGATCCCTTTGCGAATCGCATCGGCGGGCGTGTGGAACGAGACGATCTCGCCATCACGGAACATGCGGCCGGTGTCCGAGCGATCGGCGCCGGCCAGCACGCGCGCGAGCTCGGTCCGCCCCGCTCCGAGCAGTCCGGCGATCCCCACCACTTCACCGGCGCGCAGGCAGAAACTGATGTCGTGCAATGCGCCTTTGCGCCCGAGTCCCTCGACCTTCAGCAGTTCGGTGCCGGGTGTCACACGACGTTTCGGAAAGTGCGCCTTGAGATCGCGGTTGGCCATCATCCGAACCAGCGCGTCGACGGTGACGTCCGCGAGCAACGTGGTGGCCACGTGCCTGCCATCCCGCAGCACGGTGACGCGATGGCCGATGCGATACACCTCGTCCAGCCGATGCGTGATGTAGACCACCGCGACGCCGCGCGCGACCAGGCGCGCGATCAGCGCAAACAGTTGATCGACCTCACGCGACGTCAGCGCAGAGGTGGGCTCGTCCATCACCAGGATCGACGGTTGTCCACGAAGCGCTTTGGCGATCTCCACCATCTGGCGGTGCGCGAGGCTCAACCGGTAGAGAGGCGTGTCGGCCCCGATGTTCATCCCCAGATCGGCGAGCAGACGTGATGTCGATTCGGACAACTGCCGCCAGTCGATGAATCCGGGGAATCGAGTCGGTGCGGCGCCGAGAAACACGTTCTCTGCCACCGACAAATGCGACACGAGAGTCAGTTCCTGGTAGATAACGCGAATGCCGAGCTGCAGCGCATCGCGAGGACTGGCGATCTCGACGGGTTGGCCTTGCATGCGGATCTCACCGCTGTCCTTGCGGTAGGCGCCGCTGAGGATCTTCATCAGCGTGGACTTGCCGGCGCCGTTCTCGCCGAGCAGCATGTGCACTTCACCGGCGTTGAGCGTGAGACCGACGCCATCGAGCGCGACGACGCCCGGAAACGCCTTGCGGATGCCCCGCATCTCGAGGACGCGGCTCATTTCACCGGAATCTCGTACGGCGCCCCGCCGGGTTGAAGCATGGTTTCCCCTTCCCACCGCATGAGGCGCGGGCCCGGGGCGAAGCGCTCGTTGAGCGCGAACAGGGTGTTGAGGCGCGTAAAACGCGACGGCGTGCTCGTGGGTTTGTCTTTCCGCGGAAAGGCCTGCACGCGTAGCGCGCGCACATCACGCGCATTCGCCGTTCCCGGCAGCGGGATCGCCGCGCGGAAGCATCCGTCACGCACGATGCGATACTCCGTCACCCCGCGATCGGACGAGAACCATTTGTCATCGACGTTCACACTGACGGCGATGGCGTTATTCCCGGCCTCGCCGCAGCCTTCGAGGAACACATAACGCCGCGGATCGGGAATCGTGCCCTGGCCGGTCGGCGCATCGGCGACGATCTTCCCTTCGCGCACCAGCTCTTTCGTCATCACCTCATAGGTCCAGGGGTTCGCGTCCATGACCTGTTCACGCGAAACATCGGTCAATTCCGCAAGCACCGGCGCGGGCGCGTAGCGAACGGCGGTGGTGCCGTGATCCAGCACCATGTTGTTGTCGGTGCTCACCCACAACAACGGATGGCGGCCTTCCCGCTGGCCTTTGAACGGCAGGATCTCGTGCTTGGGGCCCTGCATGTCTTCGCTGAGAATGGCGCCGCTCGCGTCGACTTCAACGCTGTAGACGTACTCGATGTCGGTGGTGCGGCCCCACGTGGCCATCAGGCGATCGGCGGGCGTGCCGCCGTCTTCGTTCGAGAAGATCACGGAATAGCGGTACCTCGTGCCACGCTCGGTCGGTTCGATCTCGTACCACATCAGCAACGGCACGTCGGTGAAGCGACCGACCGTGTCGGGGCGCGCGTAGACGAATGGTGCGAGCGACAGGGCCTGATAGGTGGAATCGGCGGCGGCTGTCTGATCGATCGCGACATCGAGCCCGTCGACGGCCTTCCCTCGCAACGACGCCGCCGTGAGATTGGGATCTTGCTCGATCTTGATCGTATGCGTGCCGCTGGCGACCGCGCCCAGCATCACGCGGTACTCCGCCTCACCGCGACGCACGACAGGGAAATGCAACGGGGCGCGATCGTCGATCGTGACCGCGAAGACGACGCCCTCGCTGCCGGCCCTGTCCCAGGCACACGCGTCGCAATCGATCCTGATCCGTGCCACCGCTTCGGCATTGCCGGTGGAGGTGAAGACGGTTTCCAGTCCAAGACCGCTGAATCCGTTGTCGACGCGCACGCACGCGACGAGCAACGCAAAGACGAGGGCGAGGCCCGGGATCCGAAGACCCCGGGCCGACCAGAGCTTAAAAGCCAAGTCTCAACGACAACTGCATCACGCGCGGATCGCCGGCCAGCGACGAGATCACGCCGGCGTTGCTGGCGGCAATATTTCCCGCCGGCAGGCCGAAGTTGGCGCGATTAAAGACGTTGAAGATGTCGGCCCGGAATGTGGCGTTGAGACGGCTGGTGAAGTTGATGCGCCGCTGCACGCTCATGTCGAACGTGATCCAGCCCGGCCCGCGCAGGATGTTGCGGCCGGCATTGCCGAACGTGCCCGACGGGACTTGCGTGAACGCCGCCGGGTTGAACCACTGCTGCACGGTTTCCGCACCCTTGGGGTCGCCGGTCAGATTCGGCAGGCCCGAGTGATCGGCGCCGACGTTGTTGTTGCCCTGCGTGACGGTGAAGGCACGCCCTGACCGGGCACTGTAGATGCCGCTCAGCAACCAGCCGCCGAGGATCTTGGCGGCCACGCCGTCCTGCAACATCGCTTTCCCTTCGCCGAACGGCAGCTCGACGATGAAGTTGGCGACGAAGCGATGGCGGATGTCGAAGTCGCTCGGTCCTTCCCACGATTCCAGATCCCGCGAGTTCTGGGCGCGCCCGGACGAGGCGTTGAGGTGTTCCGGTGCCTGATCGCGGGCTTCGCCGATGGTGTACGACGCGCGATAGCCGATGCCGTCGCTGAAGCGCTTCTCGAACGACAGATCGACGCCCTTGTAATTGGCCTCGCCGCTCATTTCGCGCGTCTGGATGTTCCCGAAATCCGGGAACGGCACCGCGCCGTTGGCGTCGCGCGTGCCCGGGAGCGGCTGATTGAGGTTGCGCAGCACGGCGAGGTGCTTCGTGAAGGAACCCACCGCATCGGCCGACACCACCATGTTGCCGGTGAGCTCGCGTTCGATCCCCGCGCCAAACTGCTGGACCATCGTCCGCGGCGAGTCCTCGAACGCGGCGCGCAGCTTCAGGTTGCGGATCACGAGGTTCGATTCGTCGAGGTAGTTCGCCGGGAACCCCTCGCGCATCAGGAACACCGGGTTGGTGTTGCCGCTCGAGTTGACCTGGATGTTGCGCAGCCCCGGCGGGTTGAGCGCGAGCTGATCCTCGGAGCCGATGCGATCGAACTGGTTGAAGAACACCCCGTAGCCGCCGCGAACGAGCGTGCGGTCGTTGATGCGATAGATCGCGCCGATGCGGGGCGCGAAGTTGTTCTTGTCCGGATTGACGAGCGCGCGATCGGCCAGCGAGCCGTCGCTGGCGAAGACCAGGCCACCGCGGCCGCCGTTGGCCGCGGGATCGAAGTTCGCCACCCGGTTCTCCTTCTCGGTGGCCGGCGGCATGAAGTCATAGCGCAGCCCGAGGTTGAGCGTCAGCTTGTCGGTCGGCTTCCAGTCGTCCTGCACGTAAAACGAGCTCGACCACAGCTCCTGCGTGACCACGAACACGTTGGTCAGCTCGGCGCGATCCGGATACCCGAGCAGGAAGTCGGCGTAGGCGTGCCCGGTGAACGTGGCCTGGAAGCGCAGGTTGCCGCGCGTCGGCGCCACGTCGAAGTACTCGTTGGTCATCGGCATCATCAAATCGACGCCGAACTTGATCTGGTGCTTGCCGCGCATCCAGGTGGTGGTGTTCATCCACTGCACCTGGCTGGTGTGCTGGAACTTCGGCATGAAGTTCGGCGACCCGAGACGGAGGTGGCCGGAGATGTCGATGCCGACGATGCCGCCGGCCACGCGCGGATCGTTGGGCACGCCGCGGAAGCCGATCTGATCCATGCCGCTCTCGCCGAACGGATCTTGGTTGCCGTCGTTGGTGCCACGGGCGTACGACACGCGCGACTCGTTGACCAGGCTCGAGCCGAGCACCTTGTTCCAGCCGCCGACCACCGCGTGCGAGTCGAGGAAGTTCCGGCCCCAGGCCGACGTCGAGGTGCCGTCGACGATGCCGCCAAACCAGCCCGGCACGAAGCGCACGCGGTTGCTGCCGATGTAGCGCACGAACAGGTTGTTGGCGTTGCCGATCGGCAGGTCGAGACGCACGAGATACCGATCCGACTCGTCTTCGACGTTGGGCTGCCGGATGAAGTTGTTGCTGCCGGTGGTGTTGGGCAGCGGCACCAGGTTCATCACGGCGGCCGCCACCGGGTCGAGGCGATTGGCAGGAATGGTGTTGTTCGGGAATGGCTGGCCCGTCAGCGGATCGCGAATCGTCGACGTGAAGACGCCGCGCCGCTGGTCGGCGGTCATCACGTTGCCCGTGCGCAGCACGCCCTGCTTCAACCGGGTGCCTTCGTAGTCCGCGAAGAAGAACACGCGATTGCGCATCAACGGTCCGCCGAAGTTGCCGCCGAACTGGTTCTGGTTGTTGGTGGCCTTCGGCTGGTTGGCGGCCTTGGCGAAGTAGTTGATGGTGTCCATCCGATCGTCGCGGTAGAAGTCGTAGGCCGTGCCGCGGAAGCGATTGGTGCCGGACTTGGTGCTGACGATGATAGCCGCGCCCGGCGACCAGCCGTATTCGGCGGCGTAGGGACTGGTCACCACTTTGAACTCGTCGAGCGCGTCCACCGAGGGACGCGACAGCTGCGTGGTGAGCTCCTGCACGTTGGTCGAGAAGCTGTTGTTGGCCACGCCGTCGAGCAGGAAGTTGTTCTGCAGGCTGCGATTGCCGTGTACGCTCACCCCGCCGGTTCGGCCGGCCGAGGTGCCGCCGGCCTGTTCCGTGTAGCGGTCGCTCTGCACGCCGGGCACCATCGCCAGCAGGTCGTCCCAGTTGCGGATCGCCAGCGGCAGCTTGTCCATTTCGTTGGTGTCGACCACGGTGCCCAGCACCGCCGATTCAGTGCTGAGAAGCGGCGTGATGCCTTCGACCTTTACCGTTTCCCCGATCGACCCGACCGCCAGCGACATGTCGAGGCGCGAGCGGGCGCCGAGCTCGAGGCTGATGGTCTGCTCGAACCGCTGGAACCCGGCGGCTTCGGCCTGCACGAGATATTCGCCCGGCGCGAGGTTGAGCGCGAGATACACGCCCTCGTTGGACGTCGTCACGGTCGACGACACCCCCGTGGCGAGACTGGTGATCGTGACTTTGGCGCCCCGCAGCACGGCGTCGGATGGATCGCGAACCACACCGGTAAGGGTGGCGCGGTCCACCTGCGCGTGGGCCGCACCCGCCACCAACACCAACGTGGCCGCCATCATGGTTATCCGCTGAACGAATCGAGACATGTGTTCCTCCTCACTCCCGTCACCATTCACACCCCGTGCGGCGGCGCCACGAGCGGCACCCGCGCATCGGGCGCGGGCCACGAGCGGAACGCGGCGTAGCGGGGATCATCGCTGGCCGCCATCGATCGGCGCGTGCCGGCCAACACATTCAAGTAGTAGGCGTTATAACCGTGCGCCGTAACAAACGGGTGATAACCGGATCTCACCAGTACGACGTCGCCGTGACCGACCGTGACCGTGCGATCCGCGCGCCGATCATAAAGCCGCTGGAAGCCAAAGGCATCCGGATGTTCGAACCGGTAGTAATAAATCTCTTCGAGCTTCACTTCGCCGGGAGGGCGATCGACATCGTGCTTGTGGGGCGGATAGCTGGACCAGTTGCCCGCGGGCGTGTAGACCTCGCACACCAGCAGTCGATCGGCGGGAAATTCGGGGCGGATGATGTCGACGATCTGGCGCGTGGCGTTGCCGCCGCCGCGAATCTCGAACCCGCACTGCCCGGGCGTGATGGCACGAACTTTCAGATCGCGGCGCCGCGACGGCGCGCGGCCGTCGGCGAGTTCAGTGGGCGTGTCGGCTTGCACACGAAATGATGTTTGCGGCGGGAGATAGATGGCGTACGGGTAGCCGGCAAAGACGCTCGTGCGCGGCCCGAGCCGTTCCTCACGGCCGTCAATGGTGATGCGGCACTCCCCGGCGAGCAGGACGAGACAGCACTCCTCGGCGCCGGTGTGGCCGGCCCACGGCTTGCCCGGCGCGACGTGCCGCACGGCGAAATGCACGAACCGCCACCCCGCGCGCGCGCGGGTCACTTCAATCGCAGTGCCCGTGCGATGTGGTGGCGGCGGCGAGGATCGGTACAACACGCGGGTCGCCAACGGGGCGATACTATCACCGCCAATGATTCGTGTTGCGAACGCGCCCTGTTCGTGGGGCATTCTGGAATTTGCCCGCGGCGCGGAACCGGCTGACTACGCCACCGTGCTCGATGAGATGCACGCCACGGGGTACGCCGGCACCGAGCTCGGCGACTGGGGCTTCATGCCCACCGATCCCCGGCGGCTCGCCGCCGAGCTTGCGGCGCGGCAACTCCAGTTGGTCGGCGCGTTCGTGCCGATCGCGTTCGCGGACGCATCCACGCATGACGCGGGCCTGGCCACCGCGGTCGAGACCGCGTCGTTGATGCGCGACGCCGGCGCCACGGGAGCGTTCATCGTGCTGTCTGATGACAACGGATCGGTCCCCGAACGTGAGCAGCAGGCGGGGCGCATCCGCGCGGAGCACCATTTGCCGGAAGAGGCCTGGACCACATTTGCCGCCGGCGCCGATCGGGTCGCGCGCGCGGTGTGGGAGCAGACCGGCTTGCACACTGTTTTTCATCCGCACTGCGGCGGGTACGTGGAAACGCCGGACGAGATCGACGAGCTGATGCGCTTGACCGATCCCGCCCGGCTCGGCCTGGTGCTCGACACCGGCCACGTGCTCTACGCGGGTGGCGACCCGGTGGAGGTGTTCGAGGCGCACCGCGATCGCGTGCGGCATGTCCACTTCAAGGACTGCGATCTGAAAGTCGCGAAGGCGGTGCGGGCGCAGGGACTCGGCTACCTCGCCGCCGTCCGCTCGCAGCTGTTTTGCGAGCTCGGATCGGGAGCGGTGGATTTCCCGGCGATGACGCGGGCGCTCACCGCCGCACACTACGACGGTTGGATCGTCGTCGAGCAGGATGTGTTTCCTGGCTATGGCACGCCGAGGCAGAGCGCGCAGAAGAGCCGCGGGTATTTACGCGCGCTCGGAATCTGAGGGCTTGGGGCTTGGGACCTGGGGCTTGAAGAACACCTTATGATGCCAGGCATGAAAGCCGGCGCGGCGTGGAAGAGTCCGCTGCACGAGATGACCCAGACCACGCCGACGTGCCTCTGGAACGACTCCGCGGATCTCGACGAGTTGCGCTGGAGCATCGACCAGGGCGGCGTGGGCGCCACCTGCAATCCGGTGATTGCGCACGCGGTCTTGAAATCCCGCATGGCGGAATGGCGGCCGCGCATCGCGGACCTGATCGCGCAGCGGCCGCTGGCCACCGAGGACGACATCGGATGGGCCGCGGTCGAAGCGCTGTCGATCGACGCCGCCGCGTTGCTGATTCCCGCGTTCACCAGGCACCGCGGGCGCAACGGCCGCTTGTCGATCCAGACCGATCCGCGCCTGTTTCGGAATGCCGGCGCCATCGTCGAACAGGCCATCCGGTTCGATGCGCTGGCGCCGAACATGATCGTCAAGATTCCCGCGACCCGCGCCGGGCTCGCGGCCATCGAACAGGTCACCGCGCTGGGCATCAGCATCAATGCCACCGTGTCGTTCACGGTGCCGCAGTGCCTGGCGGTTGCGGAAGCGGTTGAGCGCGGCCTGCAGCGCCGCGAAGCCGATGGCCACGACGTGTCGGGCATCGGTCCGGTGTGCACGATCATGGTCGGCCGCCTTGACGACTGGCTGAAGGCGGTGATGGAACGTGACGCGATCACCACCGACCCCGGAAATCTCGAATGGGCGGGTGTGGCGGTGTTCAAGCAGGCCTACGCGCTCTATCGCGAGCGGGGCTATCGCACTCGCCTGCTGTCCGCGGCGTTTCGCAATCACCTGCACTGGAGCGAGCTGATCGGCGGCGACGTGGTGATCTCACCACCGGCGGCGTGGCAGAAGCGGTTCGCGGCAAGCGACATCGAGGTCAAGCCACGCATCGAGACCCCGGTCGATCCACGGATCGTCGACGATCTCCATCACCGCTTCGCCGATTTCCGCCGGGCCTACGATCCCGGCGGTCTTCGCATCGACGAGTTCGACGATTTTGCCCCGACGCGCCGGACCCTGCGGCAGTTCCTCGGCGCCAGTGACGATCTCCGTCAACTCGTGCGCGACGTGATGATCCCGAGCCCCGACACCAAATGAGCCGGCTCACGATGGGCCAGGCCCTGGTCCGCTTTCTGGGCGCGCAGCTCAGCGAGCGCGATGGGCGGCAACAGCGGTTCTTTGCCGGCATGTTTGGAATATTTGGCCATGGCAACGTCGCCGGTGTTGGCCAGGCGCTCGATCAACTCGGCGGCGAGGGACTGCGCTACTACCAATGCCGGAACGAACAGGCAATGGTCCATACCGCGGCCGCCTTCGCGAAAATGTCGAATCGCTTGCGGACGCTGGCGTGCACGACCTCGATCGGCCCCGGCGCCACCAACATGATCACCGGCGCGGCCGGCGCCACGATCAATCGCTTGCCGGTGCTGCTCCTGCCAGGCGACATCTTTGCCAGCCGCGCGCCGGCGCCGGTGCTGCAGCAGCTCGAGTCGGGCGACACCCAGGACGTGTCGGTCAACGATTGCTTTCGCCCGGTCTCGCGGTATTGGGATCGGATCGCTCGCGCCGAACAGCTCCTCACCGCGTTGCCCGAGGCGATGCGCGTGCTCACCTCGCCTGCCGACACCGGCGCCGTGGTGCTGTCGTTGCCGCAAGACACGCAGACGGAAGCGTTCGACTATCCCGATGCGTTCTTCACAGAGCGGGTCTGGAACGTTCCGCGCCAGCGCGGCGATGCCGCCGCCATCGGGCGCGCCGTGGACGCGGTGCGAGCGAGCCGATCGCCGTTGATCGTGGCCGGCGGCGGTGTGCTTTACAGCGAGGCCTCGGAGGCCTTGCGCAAGTTTGCCGAAGCCACCGGCATCGCAGTGGCCGAAACCCAGGCCGGCAAGAGCGCCATCGCCTGGGACCACCCGCAGGCGGTCGGCGCGATTGGCGTCACCGGCACGTTCGCGGCGAACCGGCTCGCCCGCGATGCCGATCTCGTGATCGCGATCGGCACGCGTCTCTCGGACTTCACGACGATGTCGAATAGCGCGTTTGCGCATCCCGATGTGCGCTTCATCGGCATCAACGTATGCGAGATGGACGCCTTCAAGCACGCGGCGATTCCGGTGGTGGCCGACGCGCGCTCCGCCATCGACGAGATCGCCTCGCGGGTGAAGGGTTTTGCGACCACCGCAGATTATCGCCGGACGGTCGATGGCTTGAAACGGGAGTGGCATGCGGAGGTCGATCGCGTCACGACTGCCGCCACATCTCGCGCACCTTTCGCCCAAAGCGAGCTCGTCGGCACGGTGAATGCGTTCGCGCGTCCGAAGGACGTGGTGGTCGGTGCCGCCGGCAGTCTTCCCGGCGATCTCCACAAATTGTGGCGGGCGCGGGAGCCTAACACCTATCACCTCGAGTACGGCTACTCGTGCATGGGGTACGAGATCGCCGGCGGGTTGGGCGTGAAGATGGCCGATCCGCTGCGCGACGTGTTTGTGATGGTCGGCGACGGCTCGTACCTGATGATGGCGCAGGAGATCGTCACCTCCATTCAGGAGGGCTTCAAGCTGATCATCATCCTGCTTGACAGCCACGGCTACGCCAGCATCGGCGGTTTGTCGCGATCGATCGGTTCCGGAGGCTTCGGCACGCAGTTCAACCACAAGGTCCCTGTTGATCTCGCCGCCAATGCCGAGTCGCTCGGCGCGGTAGTGTATCGGGCCACCGATCGCGCCGCCTTTGATGCCGCACTGCACTCCGCGCGCGCCGCCGATCGCACGGCGGTGATCTACGCCGAAGTCGATCCGGACAAGGGCGTGCCTGGCTACGAATCCTGGTGGGACGTGCCGGTGGCGGAAGTGTCGACGCAGCCTGATGTGCGCGCGGCGCGGGTCCGGTGGCAGGACAGCAAGGCGAAGCAGCGACGCTGATTTAGCGAGCCACGCGGAAGGCCACCCACTGCTCCGCCGACTGATCGCCGAGGGTCGCCTCGACCCTGAGCACATAGGTGCTGTTGGCAAGACTGCCGACCGGCAGCGGCATACGGACTTTGCCGCCGGCGAGCGGCGGAACATCGAGGCCGCGGAGCAGGTCGCCCTTCGCATTGAGCAACTCGACCTTGATCTGCGGCGTCTCGCCTCCCGGTGCCTGCGCTTCGAGCTCGACGAGCACGCGATCGGTGGGGCCAAATCGCGTCGAGGCGGTGGGCGACGCGTTGGGGTTGCTCTCGATCGCGCGGAACTCGAGCATGTTTCGGGCGCGCAGCAGTCGCGGTGTCGACAGCACGAGCGTCTGCCTGGTCAGATCGGGCACCGGCTGCGCCTGCACCCAGCGATCGATGATGTCGCCCGCGGCGCTGAGCGAGGTGAAGCGAATGCGCTGGCGGCCCGACGCCATCTGAAAGTGCGCCGCTAACGGCAGCTCGCCAGGCGCGCCGCCAATCACTTGCGCAGGCATCGCTTCTTTTCCGGCATCGTCCACCGGTTGAATCTCGAGCCGCGCCGGTTTGTCCGGACCTGGATTCGGTTCCCAGGCAAAGGTCACGCGCGTTCGATCGCCCTCGCCTCTGGCAAATCCCGTCCACACCGCCACAGCGCGGGTGTTGACGGAATCCGACAGCGCCCCAAGCGCGGTCGTGAGTCCGACGTTCACCGGCGTCGCCGCCGCTTCTGCCGCCGCCGTGAGCTCTTTCTCGCTCGCGGACCAGTAGCCTCGCCGGGCGGTGACGCGGACGCCGCGCCGCTTCACGCGCACTTTGATCTCGTGGAACCTGCCGTCGTTGCCGCGGCGCGTGGGCGTGTAGCCAATCAGGTAATACGCGCTGGCATCCGCCATCACGCCGTTGAGTTGTTCGGTCGGATCGTTCGTGTTGACGATGGCCCGGCCGCCGGTGTCGGCGGCGATCCGGCGCAGCGTGTTGGCGGCGCCAAACCCGGCCGATCCCAATGGGCGCGGATCGATCACGTGGATGGTGACATTGCCGCGATTGGCGGCTTCCATGGCGGACTGGTAGCGCTGCTCGTTTGGGCTGCTCGGCGGCAGCGGCGGGCCCTGGCTGAAGAACAGGATCGATTTGCGGCCCTCACGCAGCCCGCCCATTTGCGTGGCCAAGGCCTCGAGTGCGGAGAGCGTGACGCCGGCCCGCAGCTCTTGCCAGTTGCGCTGTGTCAGTTGCGCTTCTTCGATGACGCTCTTCACGGGGTAAATCTCGCCGCGGCGTCCTTCGAACGCGCGAATGCGCTGCAGCAGCTCGTCTTTCGCACGCGTGTACTTCAGGTCGTACAACGTCGTCAGCGGCTCCATCAGGACGACGAGATCGTTGGGGCCGAGCTGCTTGATGAACCTGGTCAACGTGTCGCGCAGCGGCAGCGTGATGTCGGGCCGTTTGTCGATGTGGTAGTCGTCCAGGAAGAGGGCGAAGATCCGGACGTCTTCGCGCGCCGCCTCGAGCAGCGCGTGCTCCTTCGATCGAATCTCGAGCGGCTCGTCGAGGTTCGAGGTCCGCGTGCCGTCAACGCGCACGAACTTGATCGTGTCCACGGTCTGCGGCACGCCGTCTTCGGTGACGTCGAAGTCGCTGGCCTGCAGATCGGTCACCGGCTCGTCGCCGTTGGTGGTCGCGGTCACGTCGACGCGGACGAGGTCCGTGCCAGCGCGGAATGTTGGCACCTGGGGTGGCGCCGCCGTCTGAGATGCATCGGCGGCGTCCTGAGCGAGCGTGAGTCGGCTCGCCGACTCACGCGAGTCGAAGGGTGGCGCCGTCTGCGTGTCGGCAGCAACAGTGGCCGTGAGCAGCAGCACTAAGACAAGCCGCATATTCGCATCCTATACTGACCGCTACATGCCGGATCAGAAGCCGCTGGATGTCCTTGGCGTGGGCTGTAACTCCGTCGATTTCGTCTATCGCCTCCCCGCCGCCCCGCGCGCCGACAGCCCGACCGCGAAAATGCGCATCAGCAGCCATTCGGTGATGTATGGCGGCCAGACCGCGACGGCCATGGCCGCCTGCGCGGCGTTGGGTCTCCGCGCCGCCTACCTTGGCGCCATCGGCGGCGACGAGAATGGCCAGCGTGTCAAGGCGGAGCTCGAACGCCTGGGCGTGGACGTCTCTCATGTGCTGACGCGCGGCGGCCCGAATCGGTTTGCCGTCATCGCCGTCGACAACCAGACCGGCGAGCGGATGGTGTGGTGGGACCGTGACGCGCGGCTCAACTTGGCGCCCGACGAGATTCGCCCGGAACTGATCGCCTCCGCTCGCGTCGTCCACGTGGACGATGAGGACGAGGAGGCGGCCATTCGCGCGGCGCAGATCGGCCGCGCGGCCAAGGTCCACGTGACCAGCGACATCGATCGCCTGACGAACCGGACCGGCGATCTCGTCGCCGCGGTCACCATCCCGATGTTCAACGAGCACACGCTGCCCAAGTTCACCGGCGAATCCAACATTCACCGGGCGCTGACCAAGCTGCGCCAGTCGCACAACGGCATGCTCTGCGTCACGCTGGGCGCGAGCGGCGCGATGATGCTGGCGGGCAACGAGCTCGTCTACGAGCCTGGTTTCGAAGTGGCGGCGGTGGATACCACGGCCGCGGGCGACGTGTTTCGCGCCGCGTTCATCTACGCGCTGCTCGATGGCGCGCAGCCGCACGAGATGCTGCGTTTTGCGAATGCCGCGGCCGCCATCAGTTGCACGCGCGCCGGAGCCATGGCCTCGGTTCCAAACCTCGATGATGTCCGCTCGGTACTGGAACCCCAAATCTTGTGATCGATTGAGCGGTTGAACGGGTGATCTTCAGTTCAACAGATCAACAGTTCACAAGATCAACAGATTCAAGGCGTGCGCAGCGCTTCTACCAATAGGCGCCCCATCGCATCCGGCAACGTGATGCCGTTCAGGAACGCCAGCGTCGGCGCGAGATCGATCGGCGCCGCCGGCTGGAGGTATTCCCCGCTCTTGATTCCGTAGCCAAACAGCACCACCGGCACGCGCGTGTCGTAGCGATGCCCGGTGCCGTGTGTGGTCGTGCTCGTCGAGGCGATCCAATACGCGCGCCCGAGGATCTTGATGTCGCCGCTCCGGCCTTCGTAGTGGCTGAACGCCGGCGCGCTCGTCAGCGGATCGATGGCCGACAGTTCTTCCTTCCGATAGACGCGCCACACGCCTTCCGACTTGCGCACGGTGTCGAGCACCGCCTCCATCACCTTGGGGTTTTGCAGCAGGCGCGCATACACGCCTTCGTTGAAATAGATCTCGGTATAGATCACGCGCGTGCGGTACGGTCCGCCGCCCAGTTCGCGCGCGAGCACGTCGTCGATTTTCAGCCCGATCGCGGTCGTGCTGACCCGCCCGGCATCGAAGCCGAGCGCCTTGACGCGCTCGGGTACCGGCGCCACGCCGTGATCCGACGACACCCCGACGACGTAGTTGCCTTTGCCGACGTCGCGATCGAGCTTGTCGAGCAGCAGGCCGATCTGCGTGTCGAGATGCACCAGCACATCCTGGGCTTCATGAGAGTCTGGCCCGAAGTCATGGCCGACCTTATCCAGCGCGGAGAAGCCAATCGCGAGGAAATCGGTGGCCGCGCCGCGGCCCAGTTTCATCCCGTCGATTGCCACGTGAGCCAGGGACGCGAGGTAGGCATCCGAATACGGGCTCGATTCCCACGCATCGGTGAAGGCGCCGCCGACCTCCGCTCCAGTGCCTTTCACGGTGTGCGGGAACTCCTTCGTGACCAGCGCGATGCGCCGCCGGTCTTCCGTCGTGTAGTCATACACGTACTGATCGAGCGGCAGCGAGCGTTCCCAACGGCGGCCCATCTCGCCGCGCAGCGGATGCCGGACGATGTAGTCCGCGAAGAAGGAGTTCGGCGCCGTGGCGAACGCCGTGGAGGTCACCCATTCGCCATCGGCCTCGTCGAGCCAGATCACGGCATCAGGCTTGTGGCCGGCTAGCGTGATCGCCGAACGCGCCTTGAGCGAGATGCTCACCACTTTCGGCGTCGGCCATCCCTGCAGCCGCATCTCGTCGGCCAGCGTGTTGGTCATCAGGTTCCGCGCGCTGTGACCGACGCCCTTCACGGGGACGCCGTACGTGATCAGCTTTTGTTGCTCATCGTCCGTGCAACTGACCTGCCGGCTGTTGTTGCGCTCCCACCACTGGTTGAGCACCATGCCGTGGATCGCCGGGACCGTGCCGGTGCTGATGCTGGCGTGGCCGGCGCACGTCACGGTGTTGTAGTACGGATAGTCGGCCTGCCGAAACCACGCACCCTCGGTGATCAGCCGATTCAGGCCCTTCGTCCACTGGTGACGGTAGCGATCGATATAGTCGCCACGCATCTGATCGATGGAGATCAACACCACCAGCTTTGGACCACGCCCTTCCCGAAGGCCCTGAGCGAGAGTGAGACGGCCCGCCGTCTCACTCGAGTCGAAGGGGACGAGCAGCAGCGTGAGGACGAGGGCGATGGCCGGCTTCATGTGAACGAGCCGATCATACAATCACACCATGCCGGAGTGCTGGACGATTGTGCTCGCGTGATAGGATCCCCCACTCTCGCGTCGCGCCCGCGCCCGGCGATGCGCGGTGATCGAGGTTTCATGCAACGAATATTGTTTGGCGGCATGATGGTGGGCGCGCTCGCGACGCTCGGCGCGAGTGAGCCGGGCCCGCTGCCGGCAGACCTTCAGGCGATCACCATCACCACCACTGGAACGCTGACACCGAACTACGCGCTCGTGCACCTGTTTGCCGAGAAGGGCTACAAGGGCTACGCGCTCGTCGACTCGGCCGGCCGCATCGCGTGGCACTACCGCACCAAGGATTACCCGTTTGCCTCCGACCGCCGGAAGAACGGCAACTTCGTGTTCATGGACAAAGGGCACGGCCTGGTTGAAGTCGATCGCACCGGTGCGATCGTGCATGAGTTGACGCAGCGCGATCCCGAGCGTGAAATGCACCACGCCCTCGTCGTGACGCCGCACGACACGGTGCTCTATCTCGCGTTCGATACCGAGTCGTTCAACGGCAAGCCGCTGAAGGGCGAGGCGATCTGGGAATGGAATCCCGACACCGGCGCGGACGTGAAGCGGTGGCGGTCGTGGGATTTCATGGATCCGGCGCTCGATCGGTCGGCGCGAACAGCCGGCGAGTGGCTGCACGGCAACTCGTTATCGGTCGGACCGAGCGGCAACATCCTGCTGAGTTTTCACTACATCGATCAGGTGATCTCGATCGCGCCGGACTGGAAGTCAATCCAGTGGCGCCTCGGCGGAGTGCGGCCGACGATTGTGGTGCCGAAGGATCAGCAGACCTCGGCGCAGCACACCGCGGCGGAGCTCGCGCCCGGCCGCATCCTCATGTTCGACAACCGTACGGCACTGCAACCGCCGTATTCGCGCGCGGTGGAGTACCAGATCGACGGCAGCACCGCGAAGCAGGTGTGGGAGTGGCGGCCGCCGAAGGACAACTATGCCTCCGCGGTCAGCTCCGCGCGACGGCTGCCGAACGGCAATACGCTGATCGCGTTCGGCATGGTCAAGGGCCGCAACGGATCGAGCGGACCGACCGAAGCCTTCGAGGTGACGCTCGCCGGCGCCATTCGCTGGCACATGGTCGTCGACGGCGTGATGACGCTGTTCCGCGTCGAGCCGATTACTTCGTTCGAACCGTAATCGTCCGGCCTGGCGCCACGCGGCGCTGCCAGGTGGCGGTGCGGGTGCCCAGGCGCGGCATCATCACCTGCACATCCACACGCGCGACGCCGGCCGGCACGCCGACGTGCACGGGCACGTCGCTCTGCGCGTCGTAGCCCGAGCCGCTGTCGACGAGCCGCGCGCCCACCAGGCGCGTCGTGCCGGCGGCAAACACCCGCACTTCGGCCCCGGCGCGCGTCGCACGGCCCCGCGCATCCACCACTCTCACGTGCAGGCCGCGAGCGGCGTCGGGCGCGGCCAGCAGGTTGCGCATCACCAGGTGCGTGCCGTCGAGGCGCGCCCCGGTGAGTGCCAGGTCGAGATCGTGATCGCCGTCGGCATCCACCCACTGCACGCCGTGATCGGCCTGCAGCCGCCGGATCGATGGCGGCGTGACGTCGACGAAGGCCGAGCCGGTGTTTCTAAAGAGCGTATCCTGCCAGCTCGCCCCGCCGGTCACCGTGCCGTTGACATAGAGATCGAGCCGGCCGTCGTGATCGAAGTCGGCGAACGCGCACGCATCGTAGCGTGAGTCGATCGCGATGTTCCAGGCCGCGGAGCGATCCTCGAACGTGCCCTTGCCGCGGTTGCTGAAGAACCCGAGCGGACCATAGTTGGCGGCAAACAGATCGAAGCGGCCATCGTTGTCGACGTCGGCCGCGCAGACCCGCACCGTTCCGTTGCTCGCGGCCTTCGGCATGCGTCCGCCCCACGCCACACCCGCCGCCTCCGCCACATCGGTGAACGTCGCACCGTCGTTGCGGAACAGCCCGTTGGCGTCGCCGTCCATGTTCGCGACCGCCACATCGAGATCGCCGTCTTCATCGAAGTCGAACCACACCGCGCCCACCGTGCGGCGCGTGTCCGCCAATCCCAGCGCCGGGGCCACGTCCATGAACTTCCCGGCGTCGTTGCGATACAGCGCGTTGGCGCGATCGCGATAGGCGATGAACAGATCGAGATCGCCGTCGCCATCGAAATCGATCCACGCCGGCTGGCGCACCGCGCCGGTCGGCACGGCCAGGCCCACGTCGGTCGTGGTATCCGTAAACGTGCCGGCGGTGTTGCGATAGAGCTTGAGCACGGACGTGTTGGTTGACGGCGTGAAGCCCAGCAGCAGATCGGGATCGCCGTCGCCGTCGAAGTCCCCCCACGCCGCCGCCCGCGTTGGCCGTGAGTCGACGACGCCGGCCTCGGCCGCCACGTCGACGAACGTGCCCTGGTCGTTGCGATACAGCCGATTCGGCTTGCCGTCAAAGCCGACGAGCATGTCGGGATCGCCGTCGCCGTCGAAATCGGCGAACGCGTTGGTGAAGGTCGATCCGGACCCGAGCAGCTCCGGCTGCATCGGTTCGAAGACCGGCGTCGCGGCCTGTCCCAGGGTTGCCACAGAGCCGAACAGGACGAGGATGATGGTTCGAAGCATATGCGCGGGTATCATACGCCGGTGATCAAGAAGCTCATTCCAGTTTTGATGCTTGGCCTGGTTTCTCAACCGGCGGCGCAGGCGCCGCCTCCCTTCGAAGTACAAGAAGCCTCGATCAGGCAGGTTCACGACGCGATGAAGGCAGGCCGCCTCACCTGCCGCGGGCTGGTGGAGCAGTATCTCCGGCGCATCGACACCTTCGACAGGAACGGGCCAGCGATCAATGCCATCGTGATCACCAATCCCGACGCCTTGCCGCAGGCTGACGCCATGGATCAGCGCTTCAAGCAGGGCGGTCTCTCAGGCCCGCTCCACTGCATCCCCACCATCGTCAAAGACAATTTCGAGACGATCGGGCTGCAGAGCGCCAACGGCTCGCTGGCCCTCGCCGGATTTGTCTCGAACAAGGATGCGTTTCAAGTCCGCAAGATCAAGGAGGCCGGCGCGATCGTGATTGCCAAGTCGAACATGGCCGAGTGGGCGTTTACGCCGAACGAGACGCTCAGCTCGATCCTGCCCGGCTATACCAAGAATCCGTACGCGCTCGATCGCGTCACCGCCGGATCGAGCGGCGGCACGGCTGCCGCGGTGGCCGCCAGCTTCGGCACGGTCGGCTTCGGCAGCGACACCGGCAATTCGATCCGCGGACCGTCATCGCACCAGGCGTTGGCGGGCATTCGCTCGACCATGGGATTGACGAGTCGCGCGGGCGTGATGCCGCTCAACCTCCTGGCCGACATCGCCGGACCGATGGCGCGAACGGTCGAAGACGCCGTCACCGTGTTTCAGGTGATCGTCGGCAGCGATCCGGACGATGCCGCGACCGTGGCGGCGGCGTCGCATCTGCCGCAGAGCTACGCCGCGTCGCTCGTCCGCGACGGTCTCAAGGGGGCGCGCATCGGCGTGCTGCGATTCGCCTACGAACGCGACAGCACCGATCCCGAGATCGTGCAGGTGTTCATGCGGGCGGTCGACGATCTGCGCGACGCCGGCGCCACCATCATCGATCCTGGCGTCGTGGAAGGCATCGCCGAGATTCGACGCCGGCAGGGCGTGGGCCCGTGCATGGGATTCAAGTACGACATCAACCGGTATCTCGCCTCGCATGGCGATCGCATTCCGATGAAGAGCCTGACCGAGATCGTCAAATCCGGGCGGTTCCATCCCACCGTGCGGCTGCGGCTCGAGCAGGCCGAAGCCGGCGCCGCGAATGGTCCCGAGTCGGAGGCGTGCCAAGCGGAGATGACGTACCGCGAGCAGGTGCGGGCCGCGGTCAACAAGGCGATGGACGCGCAGAAGATCGACGCGTGGGTGTATCCGACCTGGAGCAATGTGCCGCGATTGATCGGCGACTTGAACACGCCCGGCGGCGACAACAGCCAGTTCTTCTCGCCGACCACGGGATTTCCGTCGATCCAGGTGCCGATGGGTTACACGAGAGGCGGACGGCTGCCCGCGGGCATCACGTTCTTCGGCCGTGCGTGGTCGGAACCCGCGCTGATCAAATACGCCTACGCGTACGAGCAGGCAACGCGGCATCGGCGGCCACCGGAAAGTACTCCGCCGCTCCGCTGACACAGGATCCTTGACGTCATAGTGACTGGTCATTTAGACTGGTCATATGAAGGTTACTGCGACGGAATTCAAAGCGAAGTGTCTGGCTTTAATCGACCGGGTTCACACCAAGGGCGAGTCGATCACGATCACGAAACGGGGTCGGGTGGTGGCGAAGTTGGTCCCGGAGCACGACTTGGGTGAGAGGCCGTGGCTTGCCCTGCGCGGCCAACTCGTGCGCTACGACGATCCATTCGAACCGGCGGTGGCTCCGGAGGAGATCGAGGCATTCAAGTGATCGCTCCGCTTCTCGACACCCATGCGTGGATTTGGTGGGTGGACGGGAATCGACGTCTGGACGCGCGCTTCGTCGCGCGGTTGGACGCGCTCGACCAAGCCAATCGCCCTTGTCTGAGCGCGATTAGTCTGTGGGAGGCGGCCACACTCGTCAGCCTGGCACGACTGGAATTCCAACCGAGCTTTGAGACGTGGCTGGCCAAGGCGGCTGACGCAAAGACGGTGCGCGTACTGCCGATCACGCCCGAAATCGCGATCGACCTTGCCCGACTTCCGCCAAAATTTCGGCGAGATCCGGCAGATCGCATCATCGTCTCGACCGGACGAGTGCATCAGCTCCCGGTACTCACGTTGGACCGCGCGATCATCGACGCGAAACTCGTGCGTCCCTGGAAGCCCTGAACGCAGCGCCTACCCGTCCGCGGCGGGGTCGGCGAGCAGCGACAGCTGGTCGACGCCGGTAAATTTCAGCGACTCGGAATTCACGCAGTGCCGCTGCCGCGTCGGCGGCGGTCCATCCGGGAAGACGTGACCGAGATGGCAGCCGCAACGCGCGCAGAGAATCTCGACGCGCACCATGCCGTAGCTGCGGTCGCTGTGGGTGGCGACGTTCTCGTCCGCAATCGGCTGGAAGAAGCTCGGCCACCCGGTGCCCGACTCGAATTTCGCATTCGAAGAAAATAGCGGTAACCCGCAGCAGATGCACGAGTAGACGCCGGCGCGCTTGTTGTCGAGCAGCGTGCCGCAGAAGGGCCGCTCCGTGCCGTGCGCGCGCGCGACGGCGAACTGCTCGGGCGTGAGCAATTCCTGCCACTCCTCGTCAGTTTTTTCCACGCGCGGCAGCTCCAACGGCCCGACGAGCTTGCCCTCGCGATTGAACACGAACACGGGAACCTGCTTCATTTTTTCCTTTTACGTAACAGGGAACCTGCTTCCTACTATTCTTCATACACGTAGTCAGGGCTTACGTAATTCCCGGAGGGTCAGACCAGCGATGGGCTGGGCATCACCCCTTAGCAGGAGCGACTCGCGGCCGAGAATCTCCTGGCCGAAGTACTCGCGCGCGAGGAGGCGCGTGAGCTCGACGGCGCGCTCCGGCGCGATCTTGCCGAAGGCGCCGCGCTGGCGGAGCGGCCCGCCCCACATGTTCATCTCGGTGAAATCGATGTGCAGGGTGTCGGCCACATCGGCCCGGTAATACTTCGCCGAGCGCCGGTATATAAGGTCACTCGCGCCGGCGCGGCCGGGCCGTCCCGAATACACCATCAGGAACGGCGCCAGCATCGGCGTGTCGATCATCGTGCCATATTGCGGAATGCCGTCGAAGTTCAGCCCCGCCTGGCAGCGGCGATCCTCGACGCAGAACTGCCCCGCCATCACGCCGCCCATGGAGTGGCCGGCGACGCCGAGCCGCGACAGGTCGAGCCGCGGCGCCAGCGCCGAGCCCGCACCGCTCTTCGGCAGTCGATCGAGCACCAGCTTCACATCGAGCACCCACCGCTCCACCACTTGATCGGTGTTCTTCAAGGTGGCGAGATACGCGCGCAATAGTCTTTCCTTCTCCGCTTCGTCCGTGGCCGCCACCACCTTGTCCATCGTCGCGCCTTCGGGGCGCCACTCGTTGAGCACGGCCATGATTCCCGGGCGCATCGCGTTCTTCTCGTCGGTGAAGGTGACGAACGTGCCGTCCGACAACGTCGACGCGGCCTCATAAGGATGGACGACGTGCAACACCGCCCAGCCATGCGATGCGAGATCTTCGAACATCGCGGTGTGCGAGCTCGGCAGGCCGGTGTAACCGTGCGAGAACACGATGACGGGGAACCGTGCCGGCGTTCTGGCGGGCGTCGCGTCGAGCACCGAATGCGTCTTCACGCTTGCGAGACCGTTGTAGGCGTCGCCAAGTTTGGCGAGATGCGCGAAGCTCAACACCTCTTCCATGCCGTTGCGCATGTACGGAGCCGTCGGACCGACGCTCGTCGCCGCCGGATACCACGCGATCACTTCCACCTCGCGCGTCCTACCAGGCGCGAAGGTTTCCGGCCGCGAAGGATCGCCGACCACCCATCGGGTGGTGCCGACCGGTGACTTGCCGGTCGGCGCCGGGAGCTCGAAGAGCGGCGTTGGCGTCTGACCCTGCACGATGACACTACCCACGATCGCGAGAGTGACGACGAGGACTCGTTTCATATACTCGAGAATTGGCCGAATCGCGCCGCAGGTATCACTACTCGGCACGGAGCGTTGTAATTGGGTCAACCCGCGCCGCGCGCAGCGCCGGGATCGCGCAGGCCACGATGGCCGCGGCGAACAACAACAACGTCACCATTGCGAGCGTGGCCGGATCGCGCGCGTCGGTCTTGAACAGCAGCGACTGGATGAGCCGCGCTCCCGCCCAGGCGATCGCCAACCCCACCGCGCCGCCGACCGCCGCCAGCCGGATGCCGCGGGCGATCACGGCGGCCACGATGGTCCGCGGCGACGCGCCGACGGCGATGCGAATCGCCAGCTCGCGGCGCCGCCGCGCCACCCAGTACGCCGTCGTGCCATAGACCCCGATGATCGCCAGCAGCGCCGCGATCACCGTGAACGCCAAAGACAACCGCACGAAGAAGCGCTGCCGGTACAACGACTCGCCGATCCGCGTCGTCATCGGCATCGCATCAATCGGAATGCGCGGGTCCATCGACCAGATCGACTGCCTCACGGAAGCGATCGTCACGTCTGGATCGCGATTGCTCCGCGCCAGGATCGAATAGAAGCCCCCGCCCCGATTCCGGCGGTGAGGGAAATAGACCTCCATCCCGTGCGACATCGGATCCGTCAGGCTCACCTGCTTTACGTCACCGACGACACCGACCACGGTAAGCCACGGTTCTTTCGCGTCGAGCCGGAACCGCCGGCCGATCGGCGACGCCTCGCCCCAGTAGTACGAGGCCAGTTCGTCGTTGATGACGAGCACGTCCGGCCCGTCCGCGAGCGAAAACGACCGGCCGGCCACGATCGGGATGCGAACCGTTTCGAAGTAATCGGGACCAACCTCCATGCGCGGCATGATCTGCCCTGTGAAATCGCGATCGAGCCCACCGTCAGCCTCCGGCTGGATGTTGCCGTACACGCCGACGCCGAACATGGGCGCGCCGCTGGCGATCGTCACTTCCATGCCGGACGCCTCGAGCCGTCGCTCGAGGTCCTCGACGAACACCAGCGCCGCGCCGCCGGTGTTGTAGTTACGCGTCGTCATCTCCACGTTGACCATCGCGAGGCCGTCCGGATCGAAACCGGGGTCCACGTTCGAGAGCGTGACGAAGCTTCGCAACAACACACCCGCACCGGCCAGCAACATAAGGACCAGTGACAGCTGACCCGCCATCAAGACGGATTGCCACCAGTCATCACGCGCGCCGATCACGGCCTGGGCCTGCTGCTTGATGGCATCGAGCGGATCGGTCTTGGACGCGCGAATGGCAGGCGCCAGTCCCGCCAGCAAACATGTCACGAGACAGACGAACAGTGCGAACAGCAAAATTCGGAGATCGATTTGCGGCGCCGTTGCCGTCAGATACGTCAGCTGTGGCGGCAGGATCTGCAGAAGCACGGATAGCAACGCCAGTGCAACTCCTACACCCACCACGCCTCCTACCGTCGCAAGGATGAGTGCTTCAGCCAGCGCCGAAGCAAGCAGACGTCGGCGATTCGCCCCGAGTGCGCTTCGCAGGGCAAGCGCGCCGTGCTGCCGCGACGCGCGCGCGAGGAGCAGGTTGCTGACATTGACGCATGCCACCAGCAAGACCAGCGTGACAGCGCCGAACATCAGCCACAGCCCGCGACTGTCCTGGCGTGCGAAGCGTTCCTGGAGCAGGGCGACCGTCTGGAGTGCTTGTGCGTCCGGGAGGAGCTTGGCTTCTTTGAGAGTGGCTTCAATCCCGCGGAGCCGAGCCGCGAACTGATCGGCGCTTACACCTGGAAATCGGACCGCGACCAGCTGGACACGCTGGCGCGACTGACCGACCGTGTCGAGATTGAGAGGCCGCCAGATCGCGGCGTTGGCTTCCGGATAGCGCACGCGGGACGACATCACGCCAATCACGGTATGTGGCTCGTCGTCCACGTCGATCGCGCGGCCGATAATGTCCGCCGCGGCGCCGAAGTTCGTCGTCCACAACCGCTGACTGATGATGACGTTCCGCGAGGTGCTGCTCAGATCGCCATCGGTGAAGAGACGACCGAGGTGCGGCGTGGCGCCGACCAACGACAACAAGTTCGGTGTGATGCTGGGTGAGCCGACAATCTCGGGCTCGCGCCCGCCGGTGATTGTCGCCGAGCCCATGCGGAAGCCTTCAATCGCCGCGATATCGCCAAGTTCTTTTCGCAACGCGGGCATCGCCGTGCCGGGCACACCCGAGGACTGCATCGGGCCGGGCTGCGAAGCTTGGATCTCCGCGAATCGCTCGATCCCTGGATAAGGAAGCCGACGCAACAAGACCGTATCGACGACAGTGAACATCGCCGTCGTGGCGCCGATGCCGAGGGCGAGCGTGAGGATGACGAGCGCACTGAAGCCGCGCGCCCGTCCGAGGTCGCGAACTACGGGATGTAGACGTAGCGCCACAAGCGTTTCACTTCCTTGGCGTCAACGTACTTGCCGATCTCCTTCTCAAACTGCGCCTGCGCCTTCCACGGCCGATACTCGTCGAACTCGTGCGCCATGCGCTTGCCGGCGCCGGGGATGGTCATGAAGTCGGCTTCGGTGGCGGTGTTGAGGTTGAGCGGAATGAAGGTGTACTGCGCGAGCCGCGCCACTTCCTTCGCGTCGACGTACTTGCCGATCTCCTTGTCGAATTGCGCGTAGGAGCGCCACGGGCGGTACTCCTCGAACTCGTGCGCCATGCGCTTGCCGGCGCCGGGAATCAGCATGATCTCCGCGGCGGTGGCGGTATTCAGGTTGATGTGAATGAACATCTGACGATAGAGCGCATTGGCTTGATCCTGCGTCAGCTTCTGCCCGAGCAGGAACGTGTTGAGCGCGGTAATACTGTCAAACGGCCGCGCCGCCACCAGCGCCTTGGCGATGGCCGGCGTGACACCCGGCATCTTCGTCAGATCCGCTTCCGACACGGTGTTGGCATCGACGACGCCGAGTGACTTGCCGACTTGCGCTGCTGCCGGAGCCGCGAGCAGCAGGGCCAAGGTGAGTGCGACGAAACGAGTCATGCATATCCTCCCGGGCGGCAGGTTTATTCTTGCCCCGCTACGCCGGGGCGAAGGGCCGGATGCCTGAACGTATAGGCTAGTCCAATCAGCCCCAGTTGGATCATCGCGCCCGGCGCCAGAGCTGGCGGCGTCTTGGCGAGAATCGCCTTCTGGAAGAGCGCCATTCCGTTGAGCGCCGGATCCATCTCGAGCTGGAATTCCATGTTGACCTGGAAGTGCAGCGCCATCCCGACCACACCGCTGAGCAGGAACAACACCATCACGGCCTGGAACAGCCGGATGGTCCCGGGCGAAGGCCGCCGCGCCACCAGGAGCGACGCCACGATCGC
>CAZEMI010000257.1:0-4158 GCA_964513235.1 uncultured Acidobacterium sp. | reverse complement strand
GCGGCAAGCCGCTGTTGAGCCACACCAGCTGGCCCAACACCGGCATCGGCCGCATCAACCTCGACGGCTCGCTGGGTTCGTGCGCGGCGTGCCATAGCCGGCACGACTTTTCGGCCCGGCGCGCGCGCCAGCCCGAAAACTGCGGCAAGTGCCACCTCGGTCCGGATCATCCGCAGAAGGAGATCTACGACGAGTCGAAGCACGGCGTGGCGTTCCGGGATCTGATCGGCGAGATGAACCTGGACGCGCGCCCGTGGGTGGTGGGCAGGGACTACAGCGCGGCGCCGACGTGCGCGACGTGCCACATGAGCGCCAATCTCCGCAACGGCATGAAGATCACGCACGACCCCGGCGAGCGCATCTCGTGGACCAACCGGCCGCCGGTCAGCCTGGTGATGGACACCGACGTCAACCACGCCGTGGTCACCGAAACCGATCCCGGAAAACGCCGTGCGGCGATCGCCGACACCGCGGAGGCCAAGCGCAACCGGATGAAGCAGGTGTGCTCCACCTGCCACACGCCCGACTACATCAACCTCTTCTACCGCCAGTACGACGACGTGGTGATCAACTACAACGAGAAGTTCGCCAAGCCGGGCCAGGCGATCATGGCGGCGCTGGCGTCGAACGGCCTGCTCACCAAGACGCAGTACGACGAGCAGATCGAGTGGACCTGGTACTACCTGTGGCACCACGAAGGCCGCCGCGCGCGCATGGGCGCGTCGATGATGGCGCCCGACTATACGCAGTGGCATGGCATGTTCGAGGTGGCGGAGCGCTTCTACATGAAGCTGATCCCGGAGGCGCGCGAGATCACGCAGGCGGCCAGCCGCGGCGGCCGGGCGCAGGCCGCCCGCGCGGCGGACACGGTCATCGACGAGATCCTCCGGCGTCCCGAACACCAGTGGCTGCTGAAGGGCGCCGAGGAACAGGCCGACGCGATTCAGCAGGAGATGCAACGCAAGTACGGCCAGGGCCGCAGATGACCCAGATGGCGCAGGTCACACCAGGGCCGCAGATGACGCAGATGACACAGATCAGGGACTACACGTCATGAGCGAGATGAAACGGCGGACCTTCCTGAAGATGGCCGGCGTGGCGGTGCCCGCCGTGGCCGCGTATTCCTGCGCCGATCGCGACGAGGCGGATCGGCTGATGGCCAACACCGACCCGATCGATCGCGCGTCGGTGAGGTGGGGAAAGGCGCCGTGCCGGTTCTGCGGCACCGGCTGCGGCGTGATGGTCGGCGTCGAGCAGGGCCGCGTCGTCGCGGTCCGCGGCGATGAAGCCAGCCCGGTCAATCGCGGCCTGCTGTGCGTGAAGGGGTATCACCTGCCGGGGCTTCTCTACGGCGAGGACCGGCTGCTGTATCCGCAGAAACGCAACGCGGATGGCACGTTCAGCCGCATCACGTGGGACGAGGCGCTCGATCTGATCGCGAGCAAGTTCAGGGACACGCTGGCGCAGCACGGGCCAGACGCCGTGGCGATGTACGGGTCGGGGCAGTGGGCCGTGTTCGACGGCTACGCAGCGCTCAAGTGGATGAAGGCGGGCCTGCGCAGCAACAACCTCGAGCCCAACGCGCGGCTGTGCATGGCCAGCGCCGTCTCGGGCTTCATGACGCAGTTCCAGAGCGACGAGCCGCTGGGTTGCTACCAGGACCTCGAGCGCGGCGACGACTTCGTGCTGTGGGGCAACAACATGGCGGAGATGCACCCCGTGCTCTTCAGCCGCATCCTCGAGACCAAGCGCGTCAAACCGGCGACCCGCATCATTGACATCGCCACTCGGCGCACGCCGACCACCGACTACTCGGACATGCACGTACTGTTCAAGCCCGGCACCGACCTCGCGCTGGCCAACGGCATCCTGCACCTGCTGGTGGCGCAGGGCCGCATCCACCAGCCGTTCATCGACGAGAATGTGGTGTTCCGGCGCGGCATCGAGGACCTGAAGCAGATCGGCTACGGCTGCTTCGACGATCAGAAAGAGCGCTACACCTTCGAGGATGTGGCGAAGCCAAGTTCGCTGGCGGAGTTGACGACGTTCCTGGCGGATTACACGCCGGACAAGGTGAGCGGCATCACCGGCGTGCCGCTGGAGCAGATCCACGCGCTGGCCGCGATCTATGGCGACCTGCCGCGCGGCACCGTGAGTCTATGGTGCATGGGCGTCAACCAACACGTGCGCGGCACGTGGATGAACAACCTGATCACCGACCTGCACCTGATCACCGGGAAGATCTGCCGGCCGGGCGCCAACCCGTTGAGCCTGACCGGCCAGCCGAGCGCCTGCGGCACCGCGCGTGAGGTCGGCACCAGCAGCAATCGCCTGCCCGCCGACATGGTGGTCACCAACCCCGAGCATCGCGCCGAGGCCGAGCGCATCTGGAACGTGCCGGCCGGCACGATCCCGGCCAAGGTGGGCCATCACGCCGTCGACATGTTCCGCGCCCTCAAGCGCGGCGACATCAAGACGATGTGGATCCAGACCACCAACCCCTGGGTCACGCTGCCGAATCGCTCGCGTTTCGACCGCACGCCGAATGACGGCAAGTTCATCGTCGTCAGCGACATCTACCCGACCCCGACGACGGCAATGGCCGACTTGATCCTTCCCGCCGCGGCGTGGGTGGAGCGCGAGGGCATGTTCGGCAACACCGAGCGCCGCACGCAGCACTGGGACAAGTTGGTGGACCCGCCCGGCGAGGCGCGGGAGGACGCGTGGGCGATCATCCAGGTGGCCAAGCGGATGGGGATGGGGAACCTGTTCCCGTGGCCCGACGACAACTGGCACGAGCCCATGTTCGAGGAGTACCGCCGCTTCGGCGTCGGCCATGGCAAGGACCTGGCGAGCTACGCACAGCTGCGCGAGACTCGCGGCATGGTGTGGCCGGTGGTCAACGGCAAGGAGACGTTTTATCGCTACACCGCGGGTTACGACCCGTACGTGAAGAAGGCACAGGGCGCGCACTTCTACAAGGCGGTGGGCTACGGCGAGAAGGCGGCGTTCTGGCTGCGGCCGTATCATCCGCCGGCGGAATCGCCCGACAAGGAATTTCCGTTCTGGCTGACCACCGGCCGCGTGCTCGAGCATTGGCATTCGGGGTCGATGACCCAGCGCATCAAGCAGTTGCACCAGGCGGTGCCGGCCGCCTACCTCGAGATGAACCGGGCCGACGCGGAAGAGATGAGCGTGAAAAAGGGTGACCGCGTGAAGATCGTGAGCCGGCGCGGCAGCCTGGAGCTGGTCGTCGATGGGGATGGCCGCGGCGGCCCGCCGCGCGGCACGGTGTTCGTGCCGTTCTTCGACGAAGCGAAGCTCGTCAACCTCGTCACGCTGGATGCGATGTGCAACATCAGCAAGCAGCCGGATTACAAGAAATGTGCGATTCGCATCGAGCGGCTGTAACGCTCGCGCTGTTGTCGGTGATGCTGCTGGCGGGCTGCCGCGAGGCGGCCCCGGTGGCAGTGGCACGCTCGATCGAGGTGCGTGCCGCCGGCCGCGCCTACGACGGCGCGCCGCCGGTGATTCCCCATGCGCTGATTGGGCACTGCACCACCTGTCACGACGATGATGGCAGCGAGATCGCGGGGATTGGCGTCGCGCCTGCATCGCCGCATGGCAGCGCGGCGGCGTCCGGCGCGATGCGCCGTTGCCGCCAATGCCACGTGCCGGTGGCAACGCAGGCGGTGATGGTGGCGTCGGTCTTCAGTGGAATGCCGCAGGGCCCGTGGAAGGGTGGGCGCGCCACCCCGGGCGCGCCGCCGACGATTCCGCACACGCTGCAGCTGCGGGAGAACTGCCTGTCGTGCCACTCGGGACCCGCGTCACGAGTGGAGATCCGGACCACGCACCCAGAACGGGCGCGTTGCCGGCAATGTCACGTTCCGCAGTAAGCCCTACGAGCCGGCGAGCTTCTTCAGCTGCGCTTCGATCGCCGCCATCTCTTTGATCAGATCGCTGTACCGATCGTAGGCGTCCTTGCCGATCTTCTGGTCGGCCTGCGTCACCATCCGCTGGATGTTGTTGAACTGGCTGATCAACATCGGCTGCGTGTAGATGCCGGGCGTGTCGACGACGCGCGCGTAGAGACGCTGGAGTTCGCTGTCGTACTGCGTGTTGCTCGGGGACTCGCCAGGCCTGCCGGGAGCGAGC
>CAZEMI010000256.1:0-27609 GCA_964513235.1 uncultured Acidobacterium sp. | reverse complement strand
TCGCTCAGGGCAGGCTGGCGCTCTGATTGCTGCGACCCCTTCTACGGCCGTGAATACGCGACCTTGCCGCCGACGATGGTGTAAACCACCGTCGTCGATGGGATTTCATCTTCGGCCACGGTCATGATGTCTTTCGACAGCACCGTGATGTCGGCGAGCTTGCCGACCGCGATCGACCCTTTGAGCGATTCTTCCTTGGCCGCGTACGCGCCGTTCCACGTGTAGGACTTCAGCGCCTGGGCGCGCGTCATCTTCTGATCGCCGTAGAACACCGAGCCATCCTTCGTCTTCCGCGTCACGGTGGCGTGGAAGCTGGCCATCGGATCGATCCGCTCCACCGGCACGTCGGTGCCGTTGGCGACGATCGCGCCGCTCTGCATCAGCTTCTGCCACACGTAGGCGCCGCCTTCCGCGCGCGTGGGGCCGAGCCGCGCCAGCACATACGGCGCATCGGAGGTGGCGTGAATGCCCTGCATCGCGGCGATCACACCGAGCTTGCCGAAACGCGGAATATCAGCCGGATGAATGTGCTGCGCGTGCTCGATGCGCCACCGCAGATCCTTTTCCCTGGGATACTGCGCGAACGTGCGCTCGAAGACGTTGAGGACCTCGCGATTGGCGCGATCGCCGATCGCGTGCACGCAGAGCTGCACGCTGTTGTCGATCGCGATCTTCGCCGTGTCCGCAATGCTCTCGATCGGCACCGTGGCCATGCCCGTGCTCGACGGCGAATCCGTGTAGGGCTCGAGCATCAACGCGCCGCGCGAGCCGAGCGCGCCATCGGCGGTGACCTTGATCGCCGCGATCGTCAGATGATGATTGCTCAGGCCAACCGCCTTGGATTGCGCCAGCCTGGCGCGCAGGTTGTCGTTGCTGTCGCGCACCATCACCCACAACCGCACGCCAAGACTGCCATCGGCGGCCGCTTGCTTGTAGAAATCGACCGTCGCGAGGTTGGCGCCGGCGTCGTGAAAGCTCGTCACGCCTTTCTCGAGGCTCGCCTGCACCGCCAGCGCGATCTGCCGCCGGGCATCGGCCAGCCGCTCTGCCGGCGTCTTCGTTGCGCGCCACGCCTCGAGCGCGCGGCCGGCGATGCCGGAGGCGGTTTCGCGGAGCAGGCCAATCGGCCGTCCGGTCTTGTCCTTGAGGATCTCGCCGCCGGCCGGGTCCGGCGTCTTCGCGGTCAACCCCGCGGCCGCCATCGCCGCCGCATTGACGAAGCTCGCATGGCCGCTGGCGTGCGTCAGCATCACCGGGTTGTTCGGCGACACCTTGCTCAGCGCATCGTGAAACGGAAAGCCTTCGACGTTGGGCTGCGGGACGCTGGCCCATTTTTCCTGGTGCCAGCCGCGTCCGACGATCCACTCGCCCGGCTTGGCCTGCTTCGCCGCCGCCGCCACCATCGAAATGATCTCGTTCCAGTCCTTCACGTCCATGAGATCGAGCGTCATCTTGGACTGCCCAAAGCCCATGAAGTGGCCATGGCTCTCGACCAGTCCCGGGATCGCGAGTTGTCCGGCGAGGTCGATCACCCTGGTGCCGGGCCCGATGTAGCGCTGGATGTCGGCGTTGCTGCCGACCGCGGCGATGCGGTCGCCGCGGATCGCGACGGCCTGCGCCTCCGGCAACTTTTCGTCGACGGTGACGATCTTTCCATTCCGCAACACCATCGTGGCGGGCTCCACCGTGGCGGGCTGGTTGGAGGCCACGGCGGTAACGAGGGCGAGGAGCGCAGCAAGGATCTTCATAACAGTTCCGAATCATATGCCAGCGAGGCTCCACTTCAGACCGGCGAGCGTTGACGACTCGGCTCCGCTTCGCCAGGGCGAAATCGGGCTACCATCAGGGAAGACACGACGTTGGTCGTCGTGAACGAGGGAACCGATGAAAGGCGGCACGCGTCTCGTCTGGACCATGGTGGCCATCGGCGTCATCGGCGCCATCGCGCTCGGCCATGCCCAGCAAATCCGGGGTGGCTGGTTCGGGCGCACGCCGCCGAAGTTTGCCACCGCCACCACCTTCGCCGGCCACTTCAACTTCTGCCGCGTGATGTTCAGGAGCGATCGTCGCGAGAAGCAAGGCTGGGGCACGGATTACCCTGGCGCCGACCTCAATTTCAGCGTCCGGCTCTCCGAGCTCACCAAGGTGAACGTGAAGATGAATCACGAAGGTAGCGAGGATGAGACGCCCGACGCGGTCGTGGTCCGGTTGACGGACGAGGCGCTATTTCAATGTCCGTTCACGATGATCGAGGATGCCGGCACCGCGCGTTTCAGCGGCGCGGAGATCGATCGGCTGCGGGAGTATCTGCTGAAGGGCGGCTTTCTGCTCGTCACGGACTATCACGGCACCTACGCGCAGGAGCAGTTCGACGATGAGATCGGGCGCGCCCTGCCGCGGGCGCAGTATCCCATCGTCGACCTGACGCCGCCCGACCACGCGATCTGGCGGACGATGTTCGCGGTGGCGCGCCTGCCGCAAATGGCCTCGATCCATACGTGGCGGCGGACCGGCGGAGTGCTGGAACGGTGGAACGAGAACGGGGCGGGTGCCAGCGCGCGGGGAATCGCGGATCGGCATGGGCGCCTGATGGTCGTGATGCTGCACAACACCGATCTGCCCGACGGCTGGGAGCGCGAAGCCGAGGACCCCGAATACTTCTTCAGCTTTTCGCCGGATGCCTATGCCGTGGGCATCAACGTCGTGCTGTACGCGATGACGCATTGACAGGAGGGCTTGAGGCCTTGAGGGCTGTAGCAATCCCGGACAACATCCGATAACAAAAACGGGAGCACCAGTTATGGCGCACGAAATCAAAAGCGGTCATTCGACCCGAAGGTACGTTCGCGTGCGCGGACCGTTTGACGGTTACCACCTGGGCACGCCCGGGACACCCGTCCTGATTTACGATTTGAACCTCGGTGGCGGTTTCGTAAATTTCGGTGACGAGCAGCCCGCGGAAGCGACATTAACGCTGAATATCGATCTGCCTCTCGGCCTGATTACCGTGAACGCCGAAACGGTGTATCGCGACCCGTCCGGAGTAGCCGTCCGTTTCGTCGATATGGACCAAGACACTGCCGCCCTACTCGTCAGCACCGTCGAGGCGTTAACTGAGCGCAGCCTGTAGGTGACCTCAGGACCTCAAGACCTCAAGACCTCAAGCCCTCCTGGCGTGAAACAACCACCTTGAACAATTCGTCTACATTCTGTGGCTTATGTGGACACTCTGGCAGGACCTCCGATATAGCGTGCGCCTTCTCGTGAAGCATCCGGGCTTCAGCCTGACCGCCATCGCCGTGCTGATGCTCGGCATCGGCGTCAACGCCGGCATCTTCGGGATCATCAACGGCCTGCTGCTGCGCCCGCTGGCCGGCGCGGAAGCGCCGGGCGAGCGCGTCGGCGTGTTCAGCAAGGACCGCACCACCACGCGCGGCTACCACGCCTTCTCCTATCCCGGGTTTGAGGACCTGCGATCGGCGGAGGGACCATTCGCGCACCTGGCCGCGCACAACGTGGCGCTGGCCGGCGTCACCGAAGGCACCACCACGCGCCAGACGTTTGTCGACGTCATCAGCACGGGCTATTTCGACGCGCTCGGCGTCCGGCCGATCCACGGCCGGGACTTCTCACTGGAAGAGGAACGACCCGGCACCCACGCCCGGCCGGTCATCGTCAGCTACACCCATTGGGAGCGGCGGGATTTCGATCCCGACGTGCTCACGCGCACGGTGCGCATCAACGGCCAGGACTACGGCGTGGTCGGCGTCGCTCCGCCGAACTTCGGCGGCACCACGGCGGTCATCGCCACCGAGTTCTTCCTGCCGCTCGGCGTCCACGACGTGATCGAAAGCGACTTCGATTCGCGCGACAGCTTCCCGCTCGCCGATCGCCGCAACCGGTCGCTGATCCTCGTCGGCCGCCTCGAGCCGGACATCACGCGGCAGCAGGCGGACCAGCAGCTCAAGGTGATCGCCGCCGCGCACGAAGCGGCGTTCCCGGTGGAGAACAAGAATCAGGATCTGATGGTCAGCCCGCTCAGCCGCCTGAGCATCAGCACCAGCCCGCAGGACGACACGCAATTGTGGCTGCCGGTCGCCATGTTGCAGGGGCTGGCCGCCGCGGTGCTGCTGACCTCGTGCCTGAACCTGGCGAACATGATGCTGGCGTTCGGGTCGGCGCGTCAGAAGGAGATCGCCATTCGCCTCGCCATCGGCGGCGCCCGCGCGCGGATCGTCCGCCAGCTGCTCGTGCAGGGCCTGCTGCTCTCCTTCGCCGGCGGCGCGCTCGGCCTGGTGATCTCGTCATGGGCCGCGCAGCTGCTGATGTCGGAAGTCTCCACCATCCTGCCGATTGCGCTGCTGCTCGACGTGACGCCCGACCGGCGCGTGATCGCGGTGACGTTCGCGTTCTGCACGTTCGCCACGGTGGCATTCGGCCTCTGGCCGGCACTGCGGCTGTCGCGGCCCGATCTGCTGACGTCGCTCAAAGACCAGGCCGGCGAAGTCAGCGGCCGCCTCGCCGGACGCGTGACGGTGCGCGGCGCGCTGGTCACCGCGCAGCTCGCCTTGTCGCTCGCGCTGCTGGTGCTCAGCGGACTCTTCGTCCGCGGCGCGGCGGCGGGCATTTCGGCCGATCCCGGTTTCGCGCTCGATCCGCTCGTGGTCTCGGAGATCGATCCGCGGCTCGGCGGCTTCGATGACACGCAAAGCCGCGATCTGCGCCGCCGCGTGCTGGAGCGCGTGCGCGGCACGGCGGGCATCGAGGCGGCCACGGCAGCGTCGGTGATGCCGTTTGGCGATTACACGATGACGGCGGTCGTGCAGCGCGAGGGTCCCCGGCTGCGCAACGAAGATCCCGAGGCGCGCGGCAAGCTGGTGCGGTCGATGGAGTACGTGGTGACCGCGGACTACTTCCGCACGCTCGGCCTGCCGATGCTGCGCGGGCGCGAGTTCAACTCGGGCGAGGAGATCGGCATCGGCGGCACGCCGCCGGTGGTGATCGACAAGGCGCTGGCCGATCGCCTCTTCGCCAACGAGGATCCGGTGGGCCAGTTGCTGCAGTATGGCGCCGACTCGGACCGCGCCGACGCGAAGCCGATGCTGATCATCGGCGTGGCGCCCGGCTTGCGGCACGAGCTGTTCAGCGCCGAGCCGGAGCCGCATCTCTACCTGCCCTTCGGCGCCACCGGCAACACGAGGATGTTCCTGTATGCGCGCACCGCGGGAGCGCAGAGCGGCGACACGATGGTGGCGACGGTACGCGACCAGCTGCGATCGGTCGACGCCGCGCTGCCGATCATGCGCGTGCAAAGCTTCCGGTCACTGCACGAACGCAGCGCGCAGATCTGGGTGCTGCGCGCCGCGGCGCGGTTGTTCCTCACGCTGGGCCTGGCGGCGGCGTTTGTGGCCGTGGTCGGTCTCTACGGCGTCCGCAGTTACCTGGTGTCGCGCCGCACGCGCGAGTTCGGCGTGCGCATGGCGGTGGGCGCGGCGCCGGCGGACGTGATGCGGCTGGTGTTGAAAGAGGCAGCCGCGACCACGTCAGTTGGGCTGGCGATCGGCCTGGGCCTGGGCATCCTGCTCGGCTGGGGCCTGAGCGCGGTCATCTACCAGGTGAGCCCGTTCGATCCGGTGACGCTTGCCGGCGCGGCCGCCATTCTCGGGGTGTCGTCGTTGATTGCTTCGGCCGTGCCGGCGCGGCGCGCGGCGAATGTGCTCCCCATGACCGCATTGCGCAACGATTAAATGCACCGCTCTGCTCCAGCCCGGCATCTAACTCCGGCAGGAGCATATCGATGAGCAACCGAGTCGTGGTAATCAGCGGCGCCACTGGACAGCAGGGTGGCGCCACCGCACGTGCCCTCGCGGGCAAGGGATTCAGCATCCGCGCGCTGACGCGCAAGCCCGACAGCGACGCCGCACGGGCCCTCACGGGACTGGGCGCCGACATCGTGCAGACCGACCTCGACGACGAGGCGTCGGTGCGCAATGCGCTGCGCGGTGCCTGGGGGGCGTACGCGGTGCAGAACACGTGGACGGCGGGTGTCGAGGGTGAAGAAGCCCAGGGCCATCGTTTCGCGAAGGCCGCGAAAGACGCCGGCGTGCAGCACTACGTCTATGCGTCGGTCGCCTCGGCCGATCGCAAGACGGGCATTCCCCATTTCGACAACAAGGCGCGCGTCGAAGACACGATCCGCGGCCTCGGCTTTCCGTCCTACGCCATCATCCGCCCCGTGTTCTTCATGGAGAACCTGCCCAGCCCGTGGTTCCTCAACGGCGACAAGCTGGTCTCGGCGCTCAATCCCGGCACCATGCTGCAGATGATCGCCGTGCAGGACATTGGTCAATACGGGGCACGCGCGTTTACCGATACCGCCGCATTCAAGAACCTCGAGCTGGATATCGCCGGCGATGCCGTCACGTTGCCGCAGGCGGCGGCGACGCTCAGCTCGGCGATGGGCCGCCCGATCGAGTACCTGCAGATCCCGATGAGCGAAGTCCGCAAGAACAGCGAGGATTTTGCGTTGATGCTCGAATGGTTCGAGCGCGTCGGCTACGACGTAGACATTCCGGCGAACGCGCAAGAGTACGGCATCAGGCCGACGAGCCTCGCCGAGTGGGCGTCGAAACTGAAATAGACCGGTACAGCGGTAGACTGTTGGGAGTTGTACTGGAGGTGTGGTGTGAAGCAGATCGTCATGTTCGTGGCCTCCGTGATGCTCGCTGGGGCAACCCTGCCGGCGGTGGCCCAGACCACCGATACGTTCGACCTCAAAGAGTGGGATGTGGAGTGGGGCGGGCGCACTCGCGATCCCTACGTGGCGCCAGACGGCAAGGTCTGGTTCGTGGGACAGGCGGGCAACTACCTCGCCTACCTTGATCCCAAGTCTGGTCAGCAGAAGCGCTTCGAGATCGATTCCGGCACCAACCCGCACACGCTGATCGTCGATGCGCAGGGCACGGTGTGGTACGCGGGCAACCGCAACGGCCGCATCGGCAAGCTCGATCCGTCGACCGGCGCCATCAAGACCATCATGACGGGCGAAGCGAAGGATCCGCACACGATGGTGTTCGACGGCAAGGGCAACATCTGGTTCACGTCGCAGGGATCGAACCGCATCGGCCGTCTCAACATGAGCACCGAGAAGGTGGACCTCGTCGTGCCGAACGACACGCCCTCAAACCCGTACGGCATCGTGATGCACAACGGCTCACCATACATCGCGCTGCTGCGCACCAACACGATCGCCAAGGTCGATCCGGCGACGCTCGCCGTGACGAAGTTCAAGTACGCCAACGACGGGTCACGCTCGCGCCGGTTAGACATCCTGCCCGACGGCACGGCTTGGTACGGCGACGAGGCACGCGGCTATCTCGGCCGCATCAACCTTGCCACCGGTGAAGCCAAGGAATGGGCGGCCCCGGGCGGCGCCGAGTCGCGTCCGTACGCGCTCACCCGCGATGATCAGGGCCGCATCTGGTTCACGGAAACCGGTCCGGCGAAGCGCCTCATCGGGTTCGACCCGAAGACGGAGAAGTTCTTCGCCAACATCGAAGTGAGCGGCACGATCCGCCACATGTACTTCGACAACCAGACGCGCATGATGTGGTTCGGCACCGACGCCAACAAGGTGGGCCGCATCGCGCTGCAGAAGACCAGGTGATCTTCCCGCTGGCGCTCACCATCACCGCCAGTGCTCTCGCGCTGGCGGTGGCGGTCACCCGCCCGCCGGTCCCGGTCGAGGACCTTCGGACGATGGTGAGACCGGCGCTGTTGCATCGCTACGCGGAGGGGGCGCCGCCCGGATTTTCGGGCGGCTTCACCGAGCAGTCGTGCGACGCCTGCCACTTCCACGCGGCCCCGAACACGGGGCCAGGTGCCCTTGCCCTCGAGGGCGTGCCGGATCGGTTTGCCGCCGGCGAGCCTTATCGCGTCACGATCTCTCTCACACAGCCCGGAATGAAGCTCGCTGGCTTCCAACTGACCGCACGCTTCAAGGACGATGGCGCGCAAGCGGGCGCGCTGGCGAAGGACTCATCTTCGGATGCGCGCGTGGGGATCGATACGGAGTCGGGCGTGCAATACGCCGGTCAACGTCGCGAGGGAGCCGCGGTCGTGATGCCTGACGCATCACGATGGACGCTGGTGTGGACGGCGCCCACGACGCCTGGGTCCGTGGTGTTTCACGTGGCCGCCAACGCGGCCAACGGCGATGAGCGCGCGGATGGCGATTACGTGTATACGATCGCGCGGGAAATTCAGGCCCGTTAGAGAGGTCTTGGGTCTTGGGTCGTCGTTGTCTGATCCAGCTTCGTCGGTTTGATCAGATGGAACCCCGCGGCATCCTGATACGCCTTCGCTAACGCGAGAATCTCCATCTCGCGGAATGGCTGCGCGTAGATCACCGCGTTGGTGGGGCCGCCGGTATCCGCAAATCCGTTCGGCAGGTTGATCGCCGGATAGCCGGCGAGGTTGGCGTAGCCGAAGTGGCGCTGCGTTGGTGACTGCTCGCGATCGGGACGCCGCGCCGGCGGCGGCGTCGGAGTCGCGCCTTCCCGGCGCGGTGGTCCACCCACGCCGGTGTTGTTCGAACCCACGACATACACATCCACGTGCCCGGTGGCCTTGGCGAGCTCCATCATCATCATCATGCGGGCGCGCTGCTGCTGCAGGTACTCGGGCGCGGGGGTCAACCGCGCCGGCGCCGGCGATCCGCCGCCGCGAGTGCCCTTCATGCGGCCGGCACGCGCGTGCTCGTCGAAGTAGGCGGCGCGCTCGACGCCGAAGCTGCCCGTGCTCACCGGGAACACCGGCACGTCGATCGGCACCAACCGCGTGATGCCGAGCGACCGGAATGTCTGCAGCATCTTCTCCGCGTTGGCCTTCGCCGACGCGTTGATGATGGTGTCGAACGAGTCCTGGATGATCCCGACCCTCAGCTTCCTGATGTCGAGCTGCGCGTTGTAGTTGAACGGCACGTCGCTGACGCTCATGTCGCGGCCGTCGGGTCTGGCGATCGCCTGCATCACGATGGCGTTGTCTTCGGCATAGCGGCAGATCGGACCGAGGCGATCCTGCGTCCACGACAGCGCCATCACGCCGTAGCGGCTGACGCGGCCAAACGTCGGACGCAGGCCCGCCAGCCCGCAGCGCGCGGACGGGCTCAGAATCGAGCCGCTGGTTTCGGTGCCGATGCCAAACGCGATGCAGCCGGCGGCGGTGGCCGACGACGGTCCGGCCGACGACCCGCTCGACCCTTGCGTGGGATCCCACGGGCTTTTCGTCTGTCCGCCAAACCAGTTGTCGCCGCCGGCGAGCTCGCCGGTAGCGACCTTCGCGATCAACACCGCGCCCGCGTCGCGCAGCTGCTCCACTACTGAGGCGTCGTAATCAAGGACCTGATCCTTGAACGCGTTCGATCCCCACGTGGTCTTGTAGCCCTTCACCGAGATGATGTCCTTGGCGCCCCACGGAATGCCGTGCAGCGGGCCTTTGTACTTGCCCGCGGCGATTTCGGCGTCGGCGCGCCTCGCTTCGGCGCGGCCGTAGTCATCGAGGAACGTGACGACGTTGTTCAGCAGCGGGTTGTAGCGATGCAGCCGCGCGAGATACATGTCGGTCAGCTCGAGCGAGGTGACCTGCCTGGTGCGAATCAGCTCGCCGAGGTTGCGCAGCGGCCAGAACGCGACGTCTTCGAGGCTCGACGGACGCCTCACGCCCGGCGCCGCGCTCAAGCGGATCGGCTGCCGCGTCTTGTTCACCGGCATGCCGGGCACCAGCGGACTGAAATGGAACGGCGGTGACACATCGGGCGGGATGTGCAGCTTGCGAATGTCCTCGTAGCCCGCCAGGTTGCGATTCGCGGTCTCGACGAGGGTGTTCTTCTCTTCCTCGCTGATGTCGATGCCCGACAGCTTCAGGGCCTCGGTGACCATGGCCGGCGTGACGCGCGGCGCGCCGCTGTCCTGCATGCGCGCCCACACCACGCCTGGCACGAGCGTGGACCCCAGTCCCGCCCCGGCGAAGGTGGCCATGAACCGCCGACGAGTGGTATCGAGTGTTTTCATGAGTGATCCTTTGTCCCGGCCGGCCGCCTTCGCGGCGAAGCCGCTCCGGCGCGCCGTCGCGCCGTAGCTCGCCCGTTTCCGGGCGAGCGTAGGCGGACGACTAGTATGCGATAAGATCGGCATTCTTGCAGGCGCAATTGATCCAGGCGGCCTACCGCATCGCGGCCGCCCTGACCCACCGTAATTTCCGGCTGCTCTGGTTCGGCGCGCTGACCTCGAGCATTGGCACGTGGATGCAGAAAGTGGCGCAGGCGTGGCTGATCGTCACGATGACCGGCTCCGCGTCTGCTTTTTACCTGGGTCTGGATAGTTTCGCCGGCGAAGTGCCCATCCTGCTCTTCACCTTGATCGGCGGCGTCGTCGCCGACCGCCGCGATCGCCGCCACATGATGCTGGTCTCGCAGGGGATCCAGATGGGCGTCGCGATCATGCTGGCCCTGCTGGTCTTCACGGAGCTGATTCAGATCTGGATGGTGCTGACGCTGTCGTTCTTCGCCGGCTGCGCGCAGGCGTTTGGCGGTCCTGCGTATCAGTCGCTGATCCCCACGCTGGTCGGCAAGGAGGACCTGCCGAACGCCGTGGCGCTCAACTCGATCCAGTTCAACCTGGCGCGCGTAATCGGCCCGATCGTGGCCGGCGTCACGCTCGCGTCCTTCGGCATGGTCGCGTGTTTCGGCTTGAACAGCATTTCGTTCCTGTTCGTGATCGCCGCCATCCTCGCCCTTCGCGATATCCACGTGCCGCCCGCCGCCACCGTCAGCCTCGTCGATCAGATGAAGGACGGACTGAACTACGTGCGCCACTCGCACAATCTGAAAGCGGTGACCCTGCTGGGCTTCATCGCCGCGTTTCTCGGTCTGCCGTTGCTGACATTTCTTCCCGTCATCACGCGCGACGTGTTTCAGCAGGACGTCGGGTTCTATTCGAGGCTGATGACGTTTTCGGGCGCCGGAGCGGTGACGGGCGCCCTGGTCGTCGCCTATATCGGCAAGCACCGCCACATCGGCCGCCTGCTGCTGATCTTCCTCGCCCTGTTTGGCATGGCGATGGCGTTGTTCTCGTTGTCGAGAATTCCGGCGCTGAGCGCGGCGATTCTCTTCGTGGCCGGCGCGCTGCTGGTGATGAGTTTCTCGCTGACCACGTCGCTGGCGCAGCTGCTGGCGCCGGCTGAATTACGCGGCCGCGTCGTCAGCATTTATATGCTCGCATTCCGCGGCGGCTCACCGCTCGGCGGACTCGCGAGCGGCTGGCTGGTCACGCAAGTCGGCTCCGCGCCGGCCGTCCTGATGGTGAACGGCGTGCTGCTCACCGTGATCGCGCTGTTCTTCCTGATTCGGGGCCACGGCCTCAAAGACGTCTGACGCCGCCGCCACCGGACACGGCCGGTCCTTGACGTTCCGTCATATTCAAGTAATATATTGATTAGTTGATTATGACCGGCGCCCGCCACCGGCAGTTCAGGACCCGGCTCTACGGGCAATTTGCCAGGCTCGGCAAGGCGCTCGCCAGCCCGCATCGCCTCGAGCTGCTCGACCTGCTGGCGCAGAGCGAACGGACCGTCGAGTCGCTGGCCACCGAGATCGGGGCCTCCGCCGCCAATGCCTCGCAGCACTTACAAGCGCTCCGCCGCGCCGGCCTGGTCGAGACCCGAAAGGATGGGCTGTTCGTCTACTACCGCCTCGCCGATCCCAGTGTCTCCCGGCTGTGCGCGGCGATGCGGACCGTCGCCGAAACGCAGTACGCGGACCTGGACCGCATCGTCAGCGATCACCTCGGCGATCGTTCCGGCGCCGAGCCGGTGCAGATGGCTGAACTGCTCAGGCGCGCCCGGGCCGGCGACGTCGTGATTCTCGACGCGCGGCCGGCGCGCGAGTACGCGGCCGGCCACATCGCCGGCGCCATCTCGGTGCCGATCGATGATCTGCACCGCCGGCTCCGCAGTCTGCCCAAGTCCAGGCGCTACGTGGCGTATTGCCGCGGTCCGTACTGCGTCTATGCGGATCAGGCCGTGGCGCGGCTGCGAAAAACCGGGCGGCAGGCTCAGCGGCTTGCGGCCGGTTTTCCGGAATGGCAGTCGGCCGGTCTGCCCGTCGAAACCGGTGTGCCGGCCGCCGCACGCTGAGCAGGTGATGAGTCACTCCGCGGTCTCGTCGCCTGCGGTCTTCCTCGGCCTGCGCGAGAATGCGGCGCAGTTCACCCTGCTGGTCGTCGTCAACGCCTTCGTCGGGGCGATGGTCGGCATCGAACGCAGCATCCTGCCGGCGATTGCCGAACAGGAGTTTGCTCTCGCCGCGCGCTCGGCCATCCTGTCTTTCATCGTCGTGTTCGGCGTCGCCAAGGCGCTCACCAACTATGGCGCCGGACGCTGGTCGGATCGCTTTGGCCGCAAATCCATCCTGGTGCTCGGCTGGCTGGTGGCCACACCGGTGCCGTTCCTGCTGATGTGGGCGCCCAGCTGGAACTGGATTTTATTTGCCAACGTGCTGCTGGGCGTCAGCCAGGGACTCACGTGGTCGACGACCGTGATCATGAAGATCGACCTCGTCGGCGCGCGACAGCGCGGGCTGGCCATGGGGTTGAACGAGTTTGCGGGATACGTCGCCCTGGCCGCGAGCGCGCTCGCCACGGGTTGGATTGCCGCGCATTACGGTGTCCGCCCTCAGCCGTTCTATCTCGGTGTGGTGTTCGTCGCCGTGGGGCTCGCGCTGTCCGCTTTCCTGGTGCGCGAAACACGTCATCACGTCGCGCACGAATCGGCGCTACTCGGGACGCCGCCCGCCGGCCGCATGCCCACGCCTGGCGAGGTCTTCTGGCGGACCACGCTGTTCGATCGCAACCTGTCGAGCATCAGCCAGGCGGGGCTGGTCAACAATCTGAACGACGGCATGGCCTGGGGCCTCTTCCCGCTGGTGTTTGCCGCGGCCGGGATGGACCTGGCGCAGGTCGGATTGCTCGCGGCCATTTATCCGGCCACGTGGGGGTTTGCGCAGTTGGTGACCGGCGCCCTGTCGGACCGCGTCGGGCGCAAGCCGCTCATCGTCTGGGGCATGTGGATCCAGGCCGCCGGCATTGCCGTGATGACCGGCGTCCGCGACTTCGCCGGGTTTGCGGTGGGTGCGGTGTTACTCGGAATCGGCACGGCCATGGTGTATCCGACGCTCCTTGCCGCCATCGGTGATGTGGCCCACCCGTCGTGGCGCGCCTCGGCGGTCGGTGTGTATCGCTTGTGGCGCGACCTCGGCTACGCCATCGGGGCGCTGCTGGCCGGACTGACCGCCGATGCGTTCGGGTTGCCGGCCGCGATGTGGCTCATCGCCGCGCTGACGTTTGTGTCGGGTGCCGTGTCGGCGGCGCGCATGCGTGAAACACTCTCACCGGCCGACGAACTCAATGGTTAATGGAGTCCCACGCATCGCAGCTCGCTCGAAGAGCTCACCAATTGGGTGCAGTGGGCGGATCGCACGCTGGTGTTCTAGCGAAAGGCGGTTGACCCATGGCTGACTCGAAGACCATTCTCATCCTGGGCGGCGGTGTCGGTGGCGTCGCAACCGCGCGCGCACTCCGCAAGCGCCTGGCCTCAACGCATCGCGTCGTGCTGGTGGACCGCGCGCGCGATCACGTGTTTGCACCGTCGCTGCTGTGGCTCATGGTCGGCCAGCGCACCGCTGACGCGATCACCCGCCCGCTGGCGCGCCTGGCGCGGAAAAGGCATTGAGGTTCGCGTCGGCAACGTCGAGCACATCAACCCAGCAGGGCGGATGGTGACGGTCGCGGGCGAGGCTCTTCGCGCCGATTATCTGGTGATCACGTTGGGTGCCGACCTGGCACCGGAGGCGATTCCCGGCCTCGCCCCGGCGGGCCATGACTTCTACACACGAAGCGGCGCCGAATCACTGTGGGGCGCCCTCCAGAATCTGCGCGCCGGCCGCATCGTCGTTCTCACGGCGGCGCCGGCGTACAAGTGCCCGGCGGCGCCGTACGAGGCCGCGATGCTGATCGATGCCTGGCTCCGGAAGCGCGGCCCCCGCGATGGCGTGCACATCGACGTCTACGCCGCCGAGCCGGCGCCGATGGGTGTGGCCGGGCCGCACGTCTCCAGCGCAGTTACACAGTTGCTCGCCGCGAAGGGCATCCCGTACCACCCGGAGCACCAGGTGACGACGGTGGATGGCGATCGGAAGCGACTCACGTTTGCCAACGGGAGACAGGCCGACTTCGACCTGCTGGCGTACGTGCCGCCCCACCGGGCGCCGACGGTGATCCGCGACAGCGGTCTCACGAATGAGAGCGGGTGGATGGCGGTCGATCGCCATCCCCGCAGACACGGTGGCACAACGTCTACGCCATCGGCGACGTCGTGTCGATCCCGCTCGCGCTCGGCAAAACCGCTCCCAAAAGCCGGGGTCTTCGCGCACCGGCAAGCCGATGTCGTGGCGGAGAACATCGCCCATGCCATCGCCGGCCAGCCGCAGCCCGCGCGGTTCGATGGCCATGGCGCATGCTTCATCGAAATCGGCGGCGGGAAAGCTGGCTTCGGCGGCGGCGACTTCTACGCCGAGCCGAAACCGGCAGTGACGTTGCGTCAACCAGGCTGGCGCTGGCACCTCGGCAAGGTATGGGTCGAGAAGTCCTGGCTCTACAAGACGCTGTGAACGGGCCGTCACGGACGTTAACCACGAAGCTCACGAAGCACGCGGAGAATACTTTTCGAAACGCAAGTGCTGCTTAGCGGCAATAGTATTTAGAAAAATATGCTTTGTGGGCTTCGTGGCCTCCGTGGTTAACGTCCGTGATCAGAGCGAATCGAGAAACGCCAGCAACGCGCGGCGCAGGTCATCGCTCAGGCGGCGATAGTTTTCCATCACGCCACTCGCCTCTCCAGCATGCTGTCCGATCGCATCGGCGGGCGTGGCGGCGCTGCCGTCGTGCATCAGCGGCCGGCGCAGGCGGAGGCCCCACAGCGCGGGGGTTCGGATCTCGTCGGGCTCCGCGGCGCCTTGCTCGATGCCGTCGCCAGTGCCGAGCTCGTGCAGGAGTAAGTCGGAGAACAGCATCAACGTCTTGCGATGGAGCGCCGGCGACGCGTTGGCGCCCGTCGACAGCGCGGGCACGTGACACGAGCTGCAGCCGATCGAGGTGAACACCTGCTCGCCCAGCCGCGCCTCGTCGGTAATCGTCCCTCGGGGCGCGGGAGCCAGAAATCTCATGAACGCTTCGAAGTTGTCGATCGCACGCTTGCCGGTGCGCGGATCGACGCGATCCTCCGGATCGTGAAGACGATCGCATTCACGCAGCCGCGCCTCAGAAATGCCACCACGCGGTTCTTCGGGGAACACGTCGTTGGTGATGCCCATCTCGTTGGTATACGCGTCGCCGGAGAAGGTCAGCAGCGTGGCAATCTGCGCCTTCCAGCCGAAGCGGCCGATCCGGCGCTGGCCGGTGGCCTGGTCGACCACCACCGCCGCCCGGCCGCTGATGCCGTCGCGATCGCGATCGAACGGATCCTCGAGCGCCAGCAGCGTCTCATCGGGCACGGCCTCCACGAGTCCCGATCCGAACAGCGGAATCGGCGCGCGCCGCGCGATGACATTCGCCTCTGCCGGGATTATCGCCTGGCAGCGATGGTCGGGCAGCGAAAACATCTGAAACAACGTGGTGCCGCCGACCACGTGAAAGCGGCCGGACGCGTCGCGGAAACCGCCGCGCAACTCGGTCATCGGGCTGCTGCCGCCGATCGCCGGCACGTTGTGGCAAACGGCGCAGCCGGTGCCGTTGAACAGCGGGCCCAATCCCTCGCTCGCCTCTTCGATCTCGCGGAAGTCCTCCAGGCCGAGGCGGAACTCCTGAAACTCGGTCGGCGTGATGCCAGGGAGCGGATCGCCGGCCACGATCGGCGATTGCCCGGAGACACGCAGGGCCGTGACGATCAACAGCGAACCTGCCGCCGCCAGCACGAGCCCGCGTCTCATTTGACCACCAGCGTCGCCCGCATCGCCGTATGCCCGGCGCCGCATGGGCGCGAACATTCGATCACAAACCGGCCGGCGGTGTCGGCGGTGTATGTGACCACCGTCTCACCGCGACGCCGTTTCGGAATCCCCACATTCACCTCGGTACCGACGATGCGGAAGCCGTGATCGGTATCATCACTCGTCAGGTGAAACTCGATCACCGTGCCGCGCTCGACGACGATCTCTGAGGGGGTGAACGCAAAACGCTCGGCGGTGACACGGATCACCTTTGGGTCTTGGGTCTTGGGACTTGGGGCTGGTGGCCCAGCCAACAACGCGAGCGAAAGAAACAACGGGATCATCATGATTAAAACCACCAACCAACGCCGAAGTTGACTCGTAAGGGCCCGCGCACGCCTTCACTCTTGTTGCGTTCGCGGCTGACGTCGAACTTGAACGCGACGTCGGGATCGGGAAAATACGTCGCCCCGAGGACGATCGCGGAGCGCTGTAACTCTTGCAGCGGCAGGAAGCCGTCGGGCATCTTGTGCTGCGTGTCGAAAATCTCATAGCGACCGAACGCCACGACTTCGTGCATCCAGCGATCGGGCGACACCCGGGTGGCCAGCTCGCCGTAGGCGCCGAGCAGGCGGCTGGCAATGTTGGGACTGTTGCCCGACCGCAACTGCAGGGCGCGGTTGAGATCGCCGGCGCCGCCGATGCTGACCACCGACCACTGCCCGCGCGCCTCATGACGGCCGCGCCGGTAGCGCGCATCGATCGACCCCACCGTGACGCTCGGCGTCTCGATGTCGAGGCGAATGAGTCCAAAGCCGCTGCCCCCCGTCCAGAAACTGCCTCCGGCCGTGAGACCGGCGTGGCGATATTCGAGGCGGCCGGTCACCGCCGGATCGCTCGCATCGGCGTGGCCGCCTTGCTGGCGTCCGTCCTTGATGCCCTCTTCAGCGGTGAATCCAGTGGCATCAAGGCCCGGCACCACAAACGCCCGATACGAGAACCCGCGGCCGAGATCGCCGAAGGCGCCGATGCCGGTATCCCGCCATGTCGTCGGCACGATCACGCTGTCGACGAAGGTGCGCTCCACCCCGTGAAACGTCGGCGGCTCGTGGCGCTCGTTGATGATGCCGACGGGCACCAGGACCATCCCGGCGCGCAGGTTGAAGCGTCGATGCAGCATCAGATCGATGTAGGCCTGCTCGATCGCCACCTCACCGCTTTCTTCCGCGCCTTCGACAAACGCGTGCTCGACCTCAATCTCGGACCAGAATTTCAACCGGTCGGTGAAGGAATGTCCGACCATCAGCACGAACCGGTGGAGGTCGGCTTCCGTCGGCAGGTCCTGTTCCTTGTTGAGATGAATTTCCATGTAGCCGGAGAGCGTGGGTATGCCCTCGCGCGAGCCCGATGGTTGAGGCGTCTGCGCGAACACAGGCGCGCCAATCATCAGGAACACTACGGCGAGTTGGGACTTCCAATGCGCAAAACTATGTAATTGGGTCATCTAAACTCGTATTTTGAATAGTCAAAATACTCTAACGGGGACACGGAGTCAAGAAGCGCGAGAACACGGAGGAAAACGACTACTGCTGGGGCACGACCCGCGCGCCGGTGATGAAGCGGCGATAGGACGTGTACTGCGTGCTGGTGCGAAGACGCGGCGTGCCGGCGCCGCGGGTGACTTGCAGCGTCGACGCGGTCACCGGAAGCACCAGCGTTTCCGGCGGGTCGTTGAACTTCACGGGCCGGAACCGGATCGACGAATCCCACCGCTCCATCGTCCAGCGATTCGTGAGGCCGAAGCGCTGCGCCTGGCGCGGCAGCGGGATCTCGATCAGGCCGGCCAGCGATCGATCGAGGCGGAGCACGTCGTGCGTCTCCGCGTCGATCCAGATCTTGCCGCGCGTGCCGCCGTCGATGTCGAAGCTGACGCAGTTCTCGTTGTCGTCGACGAGCGACACGTCCACGGTGGGCTTTATCGTCTCGCGGTAGGTCACGATAATCGCGTCACGCCCGTCCAGTTGGCCACGGCCTTCGTAGGCGAACGCCAGCTCGACGCGCTGATCCGGCAGCAGAATCGACAGCGGCTGCACTTCGGAGTCCTGCTGCTCCGGCGTGGTGCAGTTGTCGAAATCCTTCTTGCGCGGCGGGTGGCCATTCACTCTCAGGACCTGCCGCAGCGTGCGCGCCTCTTTCGGCGTGGGATCCTCCGGCGAGGGTTCCCACGACAATCGCAGCTCGGATTCGACGAACCGGGCCGGGCCCTCCGCGGAAAACCCGAAACCCAGCTTCTGCAGCGAGACCTTCTCGAGGCACATGAGGCTCTGCGCCCGCGCGAAGTATTCGGTGACGCGCGCGCCGGCGCGCTCGAGCACGCCTTCGAGATCGATAAATTGCGAGGCTTGATTGGCGGACGCGCACACTCCGAGTGCGGTGACCAACATCAGACACGCGAGAGTCTGGCGGGCGCCTTCGGCACTCACAATGGCTGGATTATAGTCCTCGACCCCGTTTAGTTCGTCTCGACTTCCTGATTTTCAACAGTTCGACCGATCCCCCGGCGTGCGCTGCAGCTATGAATGGACCGCGATGACGGTGGAAAACGCTCATGGTGCGCAATCACAGTCGCTCCTTCACTCCGAAGGGCGACGACCACGTCGTGCCTACCGAGGCACTCGTCCACCAGATATTGGGGCTCTTTCTTACGCGGCGACTTTGCGGAGCTCACAACGGATCGCTTGGTCTATGTCCTCCGGAGCAAGCGCAAACTCACGTATCAGATCGGCGTGGGAATCGCCGGCAGCAAAGCGCGAGGCGATTTCTGCAGTAGGAACGCGTGATCCAGCAATTACTGGCCGTCCGAAGGCTACGCGCGGATCGATGGAAATTGATTTCGGTGCATTCGCCCGATCCCCGGCGGGTCTGGTGAATGGGAACATGCGTACGGCCACGCCTTTCTGATCCCATTCGATCCGCTTCAGATGGACTTCTAGGACGGCGCGCATCGCCAGCTGCCCGTCCTTCGAAATGTTTTCCAGCTGACCCAGCTTCTCGACAAAGAGATCCGTTCCGTCTGTCTCCATCTTCTCGTCGATCAGAGGATGCTTGTGTCCGTACCGATCCGCGAGATAGCGCAACGCCCGTCGAACGCGTGGCAGATCGACACCATGATGGCGACGAATAGCGGATAGCACATGCAGTTCAAGCAGGTTAACGAAGGACAAGAGCCCATCCACTGGGTCCGCGGGAATGACCACCGGAGCTGAATGACCCTTACCCGTCGGATAGTCTCGTCCTCTGGTCCAGGTACGAAGAGTATTCTCGGGCACCCAGAGATAGTGCGCAGCCTGCGCAGCCGTGTAGGCTGGAATTTCGCGTGGATCCCTACCCTGATAGGGGTCGAATCTGCTGGAGAGCGCGCCTCTCGGCTTACGGACTTTCATTACCGCCGAATAGTACCATGTCGTAACGCGACGCGGTCGAGCACGCGCTTCATTTCACCGTGAGGGAAAAGCTGACGGGAATCCGCGCCGGCGCGTAACACACCTTGTCGTCACACGCCTGGTATTCGAGGCGGCCGCTCAGCTTGATCGGCGACGCCGAGGCCAGCGCTTTCTTCGCCGCCGCTGTGTTGAGAATCGTGAGGTCCTGCACCAGCTTGAACGGCTTGCCGTAGGTCTCGACTTTCTCGTCGAGCTCCTTGAAGTGGTAGATCTCCGACGGCGGATAGTTCGTGGGTTCGACCTTCAGCCACGGCTGTGGATCGACCTTGACGGTGATCACCTGGTAGTCGTGCTTGCCGGGCGCGTAGACGTGCATGCTGCGCTTGGGCGTGACGTCGAACGCGAGTGACAGCTTCTTCCCAGGCGTCACCACCGTGTCGCTGATCGAGGTATGCACCGTCAGGTGCATGGTGTCGTTACGGAGCGGCCGAAGGCCCTGAGCGACGTTGGCGGCCCCCTGGCCGGCAACGGAGTCGAAGGGGTTTGACGGGGTTTGGGCGAAAACACCGAGGGTCGAAAAGGCGCAGGTAGCGGCAACGAGCAGGCTTCTCACGTTGCAAAGATACCCTAGCTGCTAGAATCGCGAAACCCCATGTCGGTGCGTCCACCCACGAGGATCCTCGTCGCCGAAGACGATCCCGACATCGGGAGCCTGCTCGAGCATTACCTCAAGAAGGCGGGGTTCCTCGCGACCCTGGTTGCCTCGGGCCGCGACGTGATGCCCCAGGTCAAGCGCGACGCGCCGGATTTGGTGGTGCTGGATCTGATGCTGCCCGGCCTGGACGGCCTGCAGATCTGCCGCACGATCCGATCCGACCCCAACACCGCGGCCATTCCGATCATCATGCTGACCGCGAAAGCGGAAGAGTCGGATCGCATTGTCGGTCTCGAACTTGGGGCCGACGATTACATCACCAAGCCGTTCAGCCCGAATGAAGTGGTGGCGCGCGTGCGCGCGCTGCTGCGCCGCGCGCATCGCGCCGCGCCGGCCGACAATCGCCTGACCTACGGCACGCTCACCGTGGACGTCGATCGCCACGTGGTCAAGGTCGACGGCGACGAAGTCAAGCTCACCGCGAAAGAGTTTCTGCTGCTGCAGTATTTGATGCAGCACCGCGGGCGGGTGCTGTCGCGCGATCTGCTGCTCTCGGACGTCTGGAGTTACTCTTACACCGGCGGCACCCGCACCGTGGACGTCCACGTGCGCCGGTTGCGCGAGAAAGTGCCGATGCTGGCGGACGCGATTGTGACCGTCAAGCAATTCGGCTACAAGCTGCTCGACCCGCCACCGGCCGCTGATTGACAGCCACCGATTGACACCGATTAGACACCGGCCACCGATTCTCACCGATTAGGCACCGATTGCCGACCAGCGTTGTCATTGCCCTCGCGTTTGCCGCCGGCGTCTTGAGCGCCGTGGTCGCGGTGTTTCTCTATCGATCGACCATCGCCGGTCGCGACAAGGATCGCGTCGAAGCCACCCTCTCGGTGGCGCGCCGTTACCTGCTTGGCGATCTCAGCCGCCCGGCTCCGGATTACGGCGACGACGACCTGGGCAGCGTGGCGCGCGCGATGGACCAGGCGGTGCAGGAGCTGGGGCGCCGCGTCGATGGCCTGACGCGCGATCGCGCGCGGATGGAAGCGATCCTCTCGAGCATGATCGAGGGGGTGCTGGTGGTCGACGAACAGGGACGGCTGCAGCTGGTGAACGAAGCGGCCCGCCGCATCCTGAAGCTGGAGAAAGAATCCCTCAACCGCTCGTACGTCGAAGCGATTCGCCATCCCGGCATCGTCGAGCACATCGGCCGCGCGCTCGCCGGCGACGACACCGAGGGTCTCGAGCTGTCGGTCACGCGCGACACCACGCGCACGCTGGTGGCGCGGGTCACGCCGGTGGTGGCCGCCGGCCGCGGCGCCGTGCTCGTGATGCACGACATCACCGAGCTGCGGAAGGCCGATCTCGTCCGCCGCGACTTCGTGGCCAACGTCTCACACGAGCTGCGGACGCCGCTCACCGCGATCAAGGGCTACGCTGAAGCGCTGCTCGATGACGCCGACGATGCGGAGGCGCGGGAGAAGTTCCTCGACATCATCCACCGGCATGCCACGCGGATGGAGCGCCTGGTGAAGGACTTGCTGCGGCTGGCCAGGCTCGACGCCGGCCAGGAAGGCGTCGAGCTGGTGCCCTGCGACGTCGACGGCTTGCTGAAAGGCATCGTCAACGACTTCGAGCCGATCGCCGCGCAGAAGCAGCAATCGATCGACGCGCGCGTGGCGCCCGGGGCGGCTACGCTGGTGACCGACGCCGCCAAGCTGCACGACATCGCCCGCAACCTGATCGAGAACGCGGTGAACTACACGCCGGAGGGCGGCGCAATTGATGTGCGCGCCACGGTGGCCAACGGCCGGTTTCAGCTCACGGTCTCCGATACCGGCCACGGCATTGCGCCCGACGACCTGGCGCGCGTCTTCGAGCGGTTCTACCGGGTCGACAAATCGCGCACCCGGCCCGGCGGGACGGGACTGGGCCTGTCGATCGTCAAACACCTCGTGCAGCTGCTGGACGGCGAGGTCACGGCGTCGAACCAGCAGGGCGGCGGCGCGCTATTTACGGTGACGTTGCCCCTAAAGGTCGGAAGCGAGAGGTTAGAAGTCAGAAGTTAAGACCTGCGATTGATCGCGCGGATCTGACAGTCGCGGTAAGGATGGCCACGAGTTGATTGGCCTCGTCGATCAGCCACGGCAGATCAGCGGCGGTCTTCGTGGTCGACGAATCGCGCAACAGCCGAAGCCAGAACAAGGTCTCGCGCATTTCTTTCAGCGCGATATATCGCTTCGTAATCCAATCAGCACGGCTCTGCATCTTACTGGCGGCGGTTGGCGTGGTGCTCCTCGTGGCGTGCGCGAATGTGGCCAACCTATTCCTGGTTCGCTCGGAGATGCGCCAGCGTGAGATTGCCATCCGGCGCGCGCTCGGCGCGGCGCGCTTCGGCCTTGGCCGCATCTTCTTCACCGAGAGCGCGCTGCTGGCCCTCGCCGGCGGCGCGATCGGGTTGTTCACGGCATGGGCGGCGCGGCGCGTGCTTCCGCAGCTGGCGCCCAATTCGCTGCCGCGCCTGCACGAGATCCGGCTCGAGCCACCAACGAACAGCGGATTGCGCCAGGCATCGGCACGCTGAGCGAGGTCGTGCGCGCATCCACCGCGCCGGAAGATCTGGTGCCGTCGATCCGCGAGGCGCTCAAGACGTTCGACCCGAACTTGCCCGTGGCGGCCGTGACGACCCTGCAGCAGATGGTGGACCGTGCCTCCGCGCAGATGACGTTGACGATGGTGCTCCTCGGCCATCGCGGCGATCGTCTCGTTGATTCTCGGTGTCATCAGCCCGCGCGACCCGGTGGTGTTCACGTCGATGGCGATCGCGCTGCAGCTGGTGGCGTTGATCGCGTGCTGGTTACCGGCCCGCCGCGCCGCCGCATTGAGCCCGACGATCGCGTTACGCGCGGAGTGATCACGGACGTTCACTGATCACGGACGTTAACCACGGCGCGCACGAAGAACACGGAGAATCGTTTTTCTAAACGCCAGTGCTGCTAAGCAGCTTTGGTATTTTGAAAAACATTTCTCCGCGTGCTTCGTGGACCTCCGTGGTTGACGTCCGTGATCAGGGCAAGCCGCCCACCGGCTGCCGCCGCGTGATCTTCGACCAACGTCACACCGTTGTTACGTCAAAGGCATCTCTCGCACTATCAACGACGGTCGCCGCTCGCCCACCGCCGCCACATCAGTTTACGCAGAGTTAACCAAACCGTCATCGCCGGGGATCGGCCCCCTCATACAGTCAGTGGACGTAGACGCGCCAACACATCTACAGACTGAGGAGAGTATGCGCTTCCGAAAGCAAGGAACGGTTCGACTGGTCTTCTTCTGCTGGGCACTTCTTGCGGCGATGACCGCCGCCATGCCCGCCTTTGCACAATCGGAACGGACCACCCGCGTGGTGGGCACGGTGAAGGACGAGAAAAATGCCATCTCGCTACCTGGGGTGCCGGTCGAGATTGTGAGCTCGAAAGAGGTCGTCTATACCGACGTCGACGGCCGGTTCGTCCTCCAGCTCGCGCCGGGCGTGCATGAGATCGCGGTCACGATGGATGGCTATCAGACCAAGACCCTGAAGATCGACATCACGCCTGGCCAGCGCACGGTCACGGCGGACATCGGCCTGACGATGACCGGATTTGCGGAAACCGTCACCGTCACGGGCCGGGCGCTCGACGCGCAGACGTCGTCGGCCGAGGCCCAGCTCACCGAGCGCCGCAACGCGCAAGTGATCACCGACAACATGGGCTCGCAGGAAATGCGCGCCAATGGCGACTCGGATGCGGCTACGGCGATGGCCCGTGTGACCGGGATGTCGCTGGTCGACAACCAGTATGTGTTCGTGCGCGGCCTCGGCGAGCGCTACAGCAACACCACGCTGGCCGGCTCGACGCTCCCCACCACCGAACCCGACAAGAAGGTCGTGCCGCTCGATATGTTTCCGGCGGGCCTCATCGACAGCGTGCAGGTGGCCAAGTCGTATACGCCGGACAAGTCGGCGGAATTCGCCGGCGGTCTGGTGCAGATCGTCCCGCTGCGGTTTCCCAACCAGCCGGTGGTGGACTTCTCGTATGGCGTGAACTTCTTCTCGACGGCCACCGGCAAGCAGATCCCGCTCAGTCCCCTTCAGGGCCGTGACTTCTGGGGTTTCGATAACGGGGCGCGGGCGTTGCCGAACGGGTTTCCAGCCCAGCGCATCCAGCGTCAAGGCCTCTACACACCCAGCATCGGGGTCAGCGCCGCTGAAATCACGGAACTGGGCCGGCAGTTGGACAACACCTGGCGGCCGCAGATGGCCGACGGCGCGCCTGGACAGAACTGGGGCATGGTGTTCGGCAACCGCTTCGGCAAACTGGGCGTGATCGCCAGCGCGTCCCACTCCTACAAGGAGCAGTACGTCGAAGAGGAGCGCAACTTCTTCTCGGTGGGGGCCAACAATCAGCTCGAAACGATCAGTGCCTACGATCTCCAGTACGGATCGCAAAAGGCGCAACTCGGCATTGTCGGCAACATCGCCTACCAGTTCACGCCGAACCACCGCATCGCGGTCGAGAATCTCTATACCCACTCCGGCAAGGACGAAGGCCGGTTCTTCGAGGGCGCCAATACCGACAACGTCTTCTGGTATCGCAACAACCGCCTGCAGTTCATCGAAGAAGGACTGGTGTCCAACGCTCTTGGCGGCGAGCACTTCTTCCAGAACCTGACCAACAGCCGCATCGACTGGCGCGTCGCCTTCGCGCGCGCGACCCGCGACGAACCGGATCTGCGCGAGACGCTCTATCAGTCACCGCTGGTCACCAACGCCGACGGTTCGTTCAGCACCACCGGCACACCGGTGCTGGCAGACGAGTCGCAGAGCCTCTTCCGGATGTTCAACACCCTGGACGACGACACTGTGGACGCGTCGGCGAACTGGAGCCTGTTCCGCACCACCGGCAGCCGGGCCACCCAGTTCAAGTTCGGCGCCAGCTACGTCGAGCGCAAACGCGACTTCCAGTCGCGCCGCTTCCACTTCATCCCGGTGACGTCGAAGGACAACGCCTTGCCCACCTCGCTGATCAGTCGTCCGCCCGAGGAGATCCTCACCTCGCAGAACATCGGCTCGGTGTACCGGCTGACCGAGGAGACCCGGCCGACCGACGCGTATGACGGCGAGCAGACCACGGTGTCGGGCTACGGCATGATCGACGTCGGGCTGAGCGCGCGGTCGCGGCTGGTGGCCGGCGCCCGCGTCGAGCAGTTCGACCAGACGGTGAACAGCTTCGATCCGTTCGGCTTCTCGGAGGTGCGGGTGTCGTCGGCGAACAACAACACCGACATCTTCCCGAGCGTCAACTTCGTCCAGACGCTCAGGCCGGACATGAACCTGCGCATCGGCTACAGCACCACGGTCAACCGGCCGGAGTTCCGCGAGCTCGCCGAGTTCGAATTCACCGACATCGTCGGCAACTACGCCGTGAAGGGCAATCCCAATCTCGAGCGCGCGCTGATTCAGAACGTGGATGCGCGGTGGGAGATGTTCAACGGCGCTCGCGGGGTGCTGGCGCTGAGCACGTTCTACAAGCACTTCGACCAGCCGATCGAGCGGATCATCGTGGCCGGCGCCCAGCCGCTGGCGACGTTCCAGAACGCCGATCGCGCCCGCAACTTCGGCTTTGAGTTCGAGGCGGCGCGCAGCGTCGGCAACCACTTCTACTTCAACGCCAACTACACCTACGTCGACTCGCAGATCACGCTCGGCGCGAACGAGCAGGCGATTCAGACGTCGCTGCAGCGCCCGCTGGCCGGCCAGTCGAAGAACCTGTTCAACCTGATGGGCGAGGTCGCCGGCGGCGGTTTTTCGGCGCGGCTTCTGTATAACTTCTATGACGACCGCATCTCCGATGTCGGTGCCAACGAGGCGCCGGACATCATCGAGCAGGGCCGCGGCTCGATCGATGCGGTGCTGGCCTATCGGTGGCGCGGCCTCGGGATGCGTCTCAACATCGAGAACCTCACCGACGCCGATTACCGCTTTACGCAGGGCACCGGCACGATCGAGCGGACGCAGCGGTTCTACCAGCTGGGCCGCACGGTGGGACTGTCATTCAGCTACAACCTCTTCTGACCATGCGAACCAACAGGAGCACAGGACACGCGATCATGATGCACTTCTCACGTATTGCCCGCGGCTTCGCCGTGGTAACGGGCCTGTTCATGGCACTGGGTGCGCTGGTCTCCACCGACCAGGCGCCGCCGGTCAACGTCCCCGGGATCGACAAACCAGTGATCGTGGTCACCGGATCGGTGACCGGCAATGAAACCTGGGTGAGCACCAACTACTACGTTCTCCGAGGCGCGGTGTTCGTCCGCGATGGCGCCAGCCTGAACATCCAGGCGGGCACGCGGGTGATCGGCGAGAGCTGGAGCAACGGCACGCTGGTGGTGTCACGCGGCGGCCGGCTCAATGCCATCGGCACGGCGTCGCAGCCGATCGTGATGACCAGCGATCAGCCGGCAGGCGGTCGCGCCCGCGGCGACTGGGGCGGCCTGATCATCAACGGCCGCGCCCGGCTCAACACGCCGTCCGGCCAGGCGTCAGGCGAGGGCGACACCGGTCAGTACGGCGGCGACGACGACAACGACAACAGCGGCACCATCCGTTACCTGCGCCTCGAGTTCGCGGGGATCGAGTTCAGCCCCGACAACGAGCTGAACGGCATCGCGTTCCAGGGCGTCGGCAGCGGCACCCAGGTGGACTTCGTGCAGATCCACATGAACCGCGACGACGGCCTCGAGTACTTCGGCGGCACGGTAGACCTCAAGCACGCGGTGCTCACCAACATTGCCGACGACAGTCTCGACTGGACGCAGGGCTGGCGGGGACGCGCCCAGTTCATTGCCATCTCGCAGCGCAGCGACGATGCCGACTGGGGCATCGAGGCCGACAACGCCAGCTCGAACCACAACTTCCAGCCGCGATCGAACCCGCTGATCTACAACACGACGATCTGCGGCGACCCCGATCGAAACGAAGGCGCCGAGAGCGTGCGCGCCGCGCTGTTTCGCGTCGGCACCGCGGTGACGTTCCGCAACTTCCTGATCCTCGGCTCCAAGACGCTGGGTATGCAGATCAACGATGCGGCCTCGATCAACCAGGTCAACGAGGGCGTGACCCAGATCGGCGCCGGCATCATCTCGGGCCCTACGACGCCGCTGCACTCCAGCGTCGGCCAGTTCGTGACCAACGGGCGGTTCCCGAACGTGATGGTCAACCCGGGCAACATCGGCCTGACCGCCAGTCAGTGCTCGAACCACGAGAACCCGAGCTTCCAGCCTTCGTCGGTGGCGACGCTGGCCGGCGGGCAGCTGGCCCCAATCCTGCCGCCGAACGACGGCTTCTTCGAGGCGGTGACCTTCATCGGCGCGGTACCTCCCGCCCCAGCCGCCGACTGGACCGCGGGCTGGACGTCGTATCCGCAACGCTA
>CAZEMI010000255.1:0-5374 GCA_964513235.1 uncultured Acidobacterium sp. | reverse complement strand
GGCGCGGGTTTGTCGCGCACCGACCGCTGGTGTCGATGCGCTCCGGACAACGACAACTTTCCTAACTAAGCAAAGCGCGCGCCGATTCGGTCAGTTGCGCGGACGACCCCATCAGACCACCGCCCTGCGCCAGGTCCGGCTTTCCGCCACCCTTCCCGCCGAACTTCGCCGTCAGCTGCTTCAACACGGCGCCGGCATCGACGCTGGCATTCGCGCCTCGGGCCACAACCACCAGCGCCGGGGTCGTGGTCGTGAACAACGCGACAACCGCGTCGGGTTGAGCCGCTGTTGCCGCGGCGGCGATCCCTTTGAGTCCGTGCGCGTCCCAGCCTTCGAGCGCCTCGACGATCGTCGTCGAACCCTTCGCCAGCAGGGCCGCGGCCTCGTGAGCGGCGAGCTTCTCCTGGAAACCACGAATGGTGCGTTGCAGGGCCTTCGACTCGTCCTGCATGCGCTCGATTGACGCGGCCATCTCGATGGGCGGCACCGACAGGTTCTTCTGAGTGGCGGCCAGGGCATCCCGCCACAACCGAAACCGCTGCAAGGCGCGGGTACCGCAGAGGAACTCGACGCGCGATCCGCCGCGGAACTTCTCCCACCCGCCAATGGCGATCACCCCGATCGCGCCGGTGCGTTCGACGTGCGTGCCGCCGCACGCGGAGAGGTCGTAATCCTGCACGTCGATGAGGCGCAACGAACCCGTGCGTCCAGATTCCTTCCGCAGCGGCAGGGCGGCGGCTTCTTCCGTCGTTGCGAACCGCACCACGACCGGCCGGTCCTCCCACACCACGCGATTAGCGTCGTCTTCGGCCTTTGCCACTTCGGCGGCGGTCACCTCGCGCGCCAGATCGATCGTGGCCGACAGCTGCCCCATGTGGAAGCTCTCGGTGCGAACACCGAATAGGCGATCGAACGCCGCCGACAGTACATGCTGGCCGGTGTGCTGTTGCATGTGATCGAAGCGCCGCGCCCAGTCGATCTCACCGGTCACGACGTCGCCAGCCTTCACGGGGCCGGAGACGAGGTGCGTAATCGTGCCGTCCTCGCGATCGATGACGTCGCTGACCGCGGCGCCGCCGAGGGTGCCGGTGTCGAACGGCTGGCCGCCCGACGTCGGATAGAACGCCGTCTGATCGAGCGTGACCTGCCAACGGCCGTCGACGCTTTCGGCGTGCACGACGGTGGCATCAAAGGTCTTTCGATGGGGCTCGGTGTAATACAACCGTTCGGTCATAGATCAAGCTGGCTGGGCGTGACGATGGGGAGCTCGAAGAAGAAGATCGCGCCTCCCGATGCGGCACGGCGATAGCCGATGCGGCCGTTGTGCGATCGGATGATGTCGTAACTCACCGACAGCCCAAGGCCGGTGCCTTCGCCGACAGGCTTGGTCGTGTAGAACGGCTGGAACAGCTTGGCTTCGTGCTCCGGCGGGACGCCGGGGCCGGAGTCTTCGAGCTCGATCCACGCCCAGCCGTCGCGGTCGCCGGTGCGGATCTCGATCTGCCGTCGTGGCGGATCGGCCTGCACGATCGACTGCTCGGCGTTGATCGCAAAATTCAGCAGCACCTGCTGCAGCTCGGTGAAGATCGCCATCACCAGCCCCACCGACTGTTCGTGAACCTCGACCCTGATGTTCGACTCGTTGAGCTTGCGCTGGCGCAGCTCCATGACGGAGGCGACCACGTCGCGCAGCCGGACCGGTGTCGGCTCCAGCACCTGCCGGCCGAAGCGCGACAGGTTCCGGATGATCGCGCTCGCGCGGGCGCCTTCCTTCTGAATCAACGACAGATCGTCGCGCGCCTGCTCGGGCATGTCCTTCTGCATCTGCAACAGCTCGGCGAACCCGAGGATCGACTGCAGAGGGTTGTTCAGCTCGTGCGCCACGCCCGACACCAGCACGCCAATGGCCGCGAGCCGCTCCTGCCGGACCACCTGCTGCTGCAACGACTCCACTTCCTGCCGCATCCGCCGTTCATCGTCTACTTGCGAGGCAATCGACGCGCGGGCGCTCTGCAGGTTGGTGATCATGCTGCTCACGGTTTGTTGCAGCCGATCCATCTCGGCCGTCGGCATCGACCGCGTTTCGAGCGGCGACAAGTCCCCACGGCTGACGCGCTTCGCGGTGGCATCGAGATGATCGAAGGCCTTCAACCATCGACGGCCGAAAATCCAGGTCAGCAAGATGATCAACACGGTCGAGGCGATGGCGACGGCGAAATTGCGCTGATAGATCGGCAAGGTCCGCGACCACGCGACCGACGTCGGAATGCCGACGCTCGCCAGCCACGGGCCGCGCTCGACCACCGCGTTGCCGAAGACGCGTTCGACGCCATCAACACCGGTGAGGACGACCGATGCCGGCACGTCGTACGGGTTCCTCGCGGTGCCGCCTGGAGCCACGGAACGGCCCACGTATTGCGATGCTTCGAGGCTGCGGGCCACGACCACGCTCTGCGCGTCGGTGAGGGTCACCACCGACCCCGGTGGCAGCGGGATCGACGCCAGGACCTTCTCCAGCGCCTCGAGGTGCACTGACAGACCGAGTACGCCGACGAGCTCGTTCTTGTCGGAGACGATCGGGTAGGCCAGCACGATGGCGTGGGCGCCGCCGGCCTTGCCGAGCATCGGGCTGACGAGGGTCTTGCCGGTGCGCGCCACCTGCGCCAGCCATTTGGAATCGATGGAGCCCTCGACATCCGGATTCGGTGGCCGGGCCCACGCCAGCGGCGTGCCGTTCGCGTCCGCCATCAAGGCATTGTTCAGCAGCTCATCGCGCCCGCCGACCAGGGGCAGCAGCACTTCGTTGGCCGCGCGCGGATCGAGTTGCCGCATGCTCGGATGCCGCGACGCGGTGCCGGCCACGGCATCAGCGGTCTCGAGATTGCGGTTCAGATACACGACCACCGTCGCCGCCATCGTAGTGGTCTGCGCGGCAAGCTGGCGCACGTGCTCGTCGTAGGTCAGCCGAGCGCCGTAGCCAATCGCGGCATAGACCACGACCGTGAGGATGACGACGACGAAAAAGATCTGGCGGCGAAGGGGCTGGGCCAAAGCGAGTTAGTCGCGAATGGTATCAGCCCTGCGGCCCAATCAGGGGGTCGGTTGCACCGGCTTCTGCAAATCCCGACGCGCGCAGCCGGCAACTGTCGCACCGGCCGCACGGCCGGCCGTCGTCTCTCGGGTCGTAGCAGCTGTGCGTCAGTCCGTAGTCGAGGCCAAGCGACATGCCCAGCCGGATGATGTCGGCCTTGGACAGCTGGATGAGCGGCGTGTGCACCGTCAGCGGCCGGCCCTCGACGCCGGCTCTGGTGGCCAGCCGCGCCAGCTGTTCGAAGGCGCGAATGAACTCGGGCCGGCAATCGGGGTAACCGGAATAATCCAGCGCGTTGACGCCGATGAAGATGTCCGAAACGCCGAGGACTTCCGCCCAGCCCAGAGCGAGCGACAGGAAGATCGTGTTTCGTGCCGGGACGTAGGTGCTGGGGACGACCGCGGGATCGATCGGTTGATCCTTCGGCACGTCGATCGCCGGCGAGGTCAGCGACGACCCGCCGATCTTCGTCAGGTCGAGGTTGAGCTCGAGATGCCGGGTGGCGCCAAGGGCCCGCGCCACCGCCCTGGCCGCGTCGAGCTCACGCACGTGCCGCTGGCCGTAGTCGATGCTGAGGGCCGAAATCGAAAACCCGTCACGAATGGCCACCGCCGCCGCGGTGTAGGAATCCAGCCCGCCGCTTAGCAAGACAACAGCATCCCGGATCCCGCTTTCAAACGCCACGCGTAGTGGGACTCCAGATGTACTTGTGCAGCTGTAGCTGGACGCGAACCGGCAGGCGATCCTCGATCACCCAGGCCGAGAGCTCTTTCGGATCCAGCTCGCCATGCACCGGCGAGAACAGCACCGCGTTCACTCGATCGACCAATCGCTCCCGCTGCATCACGTCACGCGCAAACTCATAGTCCGCGCGATCGGCGATCACGAATTTCACCTCGTCTTTGGCGCCGAGATGCGCGAGGTTGGTCCAGTCGTTTTTTGCCGACTCACCCGAACCGGGGCACTTCACGTCCATGATCCTGATCACCCCGTCCGGTACCTGGTCGATGCTGCGATGCCCGCCGGTCTCAATCAGGACGGTCTTCCCGGAATCGAGCAGCCGTTGCATCAGCGGATAGACGTCGGGCTGCAGCAGCGGCTCGCCCCCTGTCACCTCGACGACGTCACAGCCGCGTGCCTCCACGTCGGCCACCACCTCGTCGACGCTCATCTTGCGGCCCTCGTGAAACGCATACGGCGTGTCGCACCAGCGGCACCGCAGATCGCACGCGGTCAGGCGCACGAAGACACACGGCCGCCCGGCGTGGGTCGACTCGCCCTGGATCGAATGGAATATCTCGTTAACCGTCAGCATCAGATGATCCGCCGAAGCGCGAAGCACGTAGGTGGATTATTTTAGTCGCATGACCATACGAATCGGGACCTCGGGCTGGAACTACCCTACGGGCAAGGGGTCGTGGAACGGCATCTTTTATCCGCTGCCGGAGGATCGCGAACGCGGCTTTGACGAGCTGCGCTTCTATGCGGAGCGCTTCAACACCGTCGAGGTGAACAGCACGTTCTATGGCCAGCCGCGCGCCAACGCCGCCCTCGGGTGGGTCAAGCGCACGCCGCCGGACTTCGAGTTCGCCGTGAAGATGTATCAAAAGTTCACGCATCCAGGGATGGCCGTCGATCCCGGGCCGGTGACGCAGGCCGACGTCGATGCGTTCAAGGGCGGCATCGATCCGCTCGCCGCGGCCGGCAAGCTCGGACCACTCCTGGTTCAATTCCCTTTCAGCTTCCAACGGAGAGACGAGGCCGTTGAGTACCTTCGCTGGCTCTTGAAGGCGTTTTCGGATTACCAGCTGGCCATCGAGCTGCGGCACCGATCGTGGAGCGACGCGGCGGCGGAGACCAGCGCGCTGCTGAACGAACACCGCGCGTCGTGGGTGCAGATTGACGAGCCGAAGTTCGAGTCGTCCATCCGCCAGGATCTGTCGGCCGGCGACTCCGGCATCTATTACCTCCGGCTGCACGGCCGCAACGCGAAGGAGTGGTGGGACCACGCGGAGTCGGAGGATCGCTATAACTACTTTTATTCTGAAGAGGAACTCGCGCCGATCGCCGACAAGGCACGCCGGGCCCGCGAGCTGAAGAAGAAGATCTACCTGTTCATGAACAATCACTTCTCCGCGCAGTCGATTGCCAATGCCACCACGCTGAAGAAGATGCTGGACGAGCCGGTCACGGCGCGGATGCCCGCCGAGCTGGTCGAGCGCTTTCCCGATCTCGCCGGGATTGTGTCTACTTTGCCCCGCGCACGGTTACTCTGACGATGCG
>CAZEMI010000254.1:0-25634 GCA_964513235.1 uncultured Acidobacterium sp. | reverse complement strand
AGCGACGGCCCGTATCCAAAGACGACCCAGCGATCGAAGCTCAACCTCAGAATGTGCCTTCTCGTATTATGGTTCTCTGATTCCAGTCAGATTGTCACCTTTTGAACAGTAGACTTGTCGTACGAACTCCGCGGCGTGGCTAACGCGGAATCCGTGCCGAGCCGAAATCAGGGGTGATGGCGGTTCTCGCACCCATCTCCCTCTCGCCGCGAATCTCCGCGAAGCCCGCCCGCGATGGCGAGGTCAGAGATCTGCTGAAGCGGCACCTCGTCGAGAGCCTCATCGATGCCAACACGGTGGTGCTCGACGAGCTCGGGCTGTGCCAGGGCGACGTGCGCATCGACGTGGCCGCGGTCGGCGACGAGCTCTCCGCGTTCGAGATCAAGAGTCCCGCCGACACGCTGGCGCGCTGGCCCAACCAGCGCCGCGTCTACTCGACGGTGGTCGATCGGGCGTGGCTCGTCGCCACGGAGAAGACGCTCGAAGCGGCGCGCGCGCCCGGCTGGTGGGGCATCATCCGCATCGTCCAGACGCAGGATCAGTTAGGCCTGCGCGTGATTCGCAATGCGCAGCGGAATCCGTCACCGGACCCATACGCGATCGCCTGCCTGCTGTGGCGCGACGAAGCCATCCAGGCGCTCGCCGATGTCGAGCTCGCGCGCGGTGTGCGCACCAAGCCGCGCGAGGTGGCCTGGCGCCGGCTCGCCGAATCCGCGCCGCTGGACCATCTTCGTGCCGCGGTGCGCGCGGCACTGAAGGTGCGCGCGAATCGCGTCGCCGAGCTCGCCAGGAAATCCCGTTAGCAGGCGCGCTCAGCGCCATAGAATGAGCGGGACAATGATGCCGGCCGGACGCGGCGCGCGACTGCGGCGTCTCTCATGGAGACGCGGTCTCGGCCTGGCGGTGCTCTTGTTCATGACCGTCGCCATTGCCGGCACTCTCGGCTACATCGTCATCGAAGGCTGGCCGGTCTGGGACGCCTTCTACATGACGATGATCTCGGTGACCACCGTGGGGTACCGGGAGGTGCACGACATGTCGACGGTCGGCCAGGCGTGGACGATCCTCGTCACGCTCACCGGCGTCGCCACCCTCTTTTACACCGCCTCGCTGGTGATGGCGGAAGTCGTGGAAGGGGAACTCTACCAACGCTTCGAGAATCGACGGTTCACGCGCATGATCGATCAACTCTCCGGCCACTTCATCCTCTGCGGCTACGGCCGCATCGGCCAAGTCATCGCCGAGGAATTCTCGCGGCAACGCATTCCTTACGTGGTGATCGATCGCAACACCGAGCGCGTGCACGAGGTGATCGCCGCCGGCGGGACGGCGGTGGCCGCCGACGCGAGTCGCGAAGACGTGCTTCGCCGCGTCGGGATCGATCGCGCGCGCGGACTGATTGCCGCGGTCGGCACCGACGCCGAGAACGTCTACACCGTGCTCACCGCGCGCGTGCTGCGCCCCGATCTCTACATCATCGCGCGCATCGAGTCGGCGGACGCGGAGCCGAAGCTGATGCGCGCCGGCGCGAATCGCGTGCTGTCGCCCTATCAGCTTGGCGGCGTGCAGATGGCGGCCACGGCGCTCCGGCCAGCGGTGGTGGACTTCATGCGCCTGGCGACCAGTTCGGAACGACTGGATCTGGCGGCGGAACAGGTCGAGGTCGCTGCGTCGACGCGTCTCGTCGGACGGTCGATCAAGGACGCCAACCTGCGCCAGGAGTTTGGCGTGATCGTGGTGGCGATCGAACGCAAGGCGGGCAACATGGAATTCAACCCGTCCCCGGAGACGATCATTGCCGCGGGTGACCAGCTGGTGGTGCTCGGGCACCCCGATCAGCTCAAGGCCCTGGAGGCCGCCGCAACAGGGTAGAATGCGCGCTGGAGGTTTCGCATGCGCTGTTGGCTTGCCTGCGCCGTTATCACACTCACCCTGGCTGCCCCGGCAGCCGCCCAGCTCGAGAACGTCGGCAACCTGTCATTCCCCACCTCAGCCAGGCCCGAAGCGCAACGCCACTTCCTGCGTGGCGTCGCCATCCTGCACAGTTTCGGCTGGAAGCAGGCGATTGCCGAATTCCAGCTCGCGCAGAAGGCGCAGCCGGATTTCGCGCTGGCGTATTGGGGCGAATCGCTCAGCTACAACCATCCGCTGAACTCGCAGATGGACGCCAAGGAACCGCGCGCCGTGCTGGCGCGGCTCGGCGCCGATCGCGCGTCGCGCCTCGCCAAGGCGCCGACCGACCGCGAACAAGGGTTCATGAACGCGGTCGAGGAGCTGTGGGGCGAAGGCGACTCGCGCCAGCGCCGCCTCGCTTACATGAACGCGATGGAGCGGCTCTACAAGCAGTTCCCGAATGACGATGAGGTGAAGACGTTCTATGCGCGGTCGATCCTGAGCGGCGCGAGCGCCGTGGACGACCGCACCTCGCGCATGAACGTCAAGGCCGGCGCCCTCGCGATGGACGTGTTCAAGCGGAACCCGAGCCACCCGGGCGCGGTGCATTACATCATTCACGCGTTCGACGATCCGGTGCACGCGCCGCTCGCGCTCGAGGCCGCGCACACCTACGCGAAGATCGTTCCGGCCGTGTCCCACGCGGTCCACATGCCGACGCACATCTTCATCCAGCACGGGATGTGGAATGAAGTGGCGAACCAGAACATCCGCGCGTTCAACGTCGCGAAGGAGCTCTGGCAGCCGGGCGATGTGCCCGGCGACATGTCGCACTCGGGTGACTGGGGCCAGTACGGCTTCCTGCAGCTGGGCGACTACGCGGGTGCCCGCGAGCGCATCCAGGCGTTCGAGTGGATGGTCGAGACCACCAAGAACCAGCGCGCCACCGGCGCGTTGTCGCTCGTGCGTGCGCGCTACATCATCGAGACCGAGGAGTGGAAGGTGCAGCCGGTGGCGGAGGACGCGTCGAACCAGACCATTCTCGCCAATGGTTTCAGCGCCGTGAAGACCGGCGATATGGCCACCGCGGCGAAGATGGAAGCGATGCTCGCCGCCAAGGCGAAGGCCGCACCTGGGGCCGCGGCCGCGTCCTCAAATCCACACGCGGAGCATGGCGCGGCGCCCACCTCTGCCGAGGCTACGGCGGGCAAGCCCGCTCCCGCGGCTCCGGCCATGGGCGGCGGATCGGATGCCGGCAAGGGCGTTCGCATCATGCACAAGGAACTGCAGGCGCTCATCGCGCAGGCCAAGGGCCAAAGCGATCAGGCGATCACGTTGCTGAAGGAAGCGGCGCAGATCGAAGAGAGCATGCGTCCGCCAAACGGCGCGGCCGACCCGATCAAGCCGTCACACGAGTTGCTCGGCGAGGTGCTGCTGCAGGCCGGCAAGGCGAAGGACGCCGCCGAGGCGTTCGAGACCAGCCTGCTGCGCATGCCGAACCGGGCGCGCTCGCTGATGGGCGCGATCAAGGCGCATCGTGCCGCCGGCAACAAGATGCTGGCCGCTGAACGCCAGGCCACGTTGAACAGCTTCTGGAAAGGCAAGCCGTTCACGGGCACGACGACCGACGCGCGTTAAAGCAAACTTACCAACCGATCGAGGGCGCGGTTGAGCCGCGCCCTCGCGTCTTCCGGCTTTACCCCTTCCGCCGGCCACACCGACAAATCCAATCCCACCATCCGCTGCGGCCCCATCGTGAACGCTTTCAGGTCCAGGGCGCCGTCGTGGTCGTCCAATGCGAGCAGCAGCTCCGCGCCGGTATCGCAGAGGACCGTGCCGCCGGCGGGAACATCCGGTTCCATCCAGCGGGCGCGCGCCTCGGCGGTCGCATAGAACGGCCGCAGCCCTTCCCAGGTGAAATCCGCCGGCCGCACGACCAGGTTGTGGTGCCGCGTCCGGAGCGGGTAGTGCTCGATCCACAGCTTGAGCCTCGCGAGCGCGGCCGCCCATCCGGACACCACGCCATTGAAGTCATCGTCTTTGTTCGGGTCGGTCGAGAAGCCCGAGTTCACCAGGTGCATCACGGTCTCGTCGCCGTCCTTGTTGATGGTGATCTCCATCAAGTACGGAATGCCGTCGGGTCCCGGATGGTCGGCGCCGCCAGTCACGAACGTGCGTCCCGGTTCCGCCTCGGCGATCGGTACGTCGAGCGCGTAACCGAACGTATCGAAGAACCACTTCATCGTCGCGCCCGCCTTCGCTTCCCCGGAGGCGCGATCGACGAACCAGTTGGCGATCTGCTGCGGATCGGCCCACGCTTCCCACGCCTTCATCGGCGTGGTCTTGAGGCGGATGGCGGTGTCGATGATGCGACCGTGATGTTTGCGCGTCATGTGCTGATCTCGTGAGGTGGTGAGTTGGTGAGTTAGGGGGTTGGGTAGCAGCCGAGCACGAGTCGATATCCACCACCTGCCTTGAGCGAAGTCGAAGGGTCGCAGGCGCGTGCGGGAGACGTGGTGTGGTCAGCGACCACGCGCGTGATGGCCTGGGTGAGCGCGGTGGCAAACCGGGCGCGGTCCGCCGCCGAGGCGAAGCCGAACTCGGTGTCGAGCGAGAGCAGCGGCAGGGGAGTGCCGTCGGATTCCGACTTGCGCCACGACTCGCTGAGCTCGCGCTGCAGCCGGGTAGCCAGCATCAACAGGTACGAGGCGCTGGCCTTGTCGGCGGTCGCCGGGCCGGCGGCGGTGGCGTCCATGGCGCCAAGCAGTTCGGGAGCGAGCACGAACGCCTGGGCGCTGACCACGTAGCGCTGCTCGACGAGGCCGCGCTTGCGCGCCCGGCCGGCGCGCCGGAGGAAACCGGCGCGGGCCAGCTCGCGCACGTGGTAGTTGATGACCTGCCGCGGCCGCTTCATGGTGGCGGCGATCCCGGCCGCCGAGACGGGGGTGCGGGCGTGCGAGAGGATTTCGCGGCGGAGCGGTTTCAGCAACATTCCCGCCTTGGGAGCGTCGCGAATCACGCCGACCGGGGCCGCGCTCGTTGCCATCAGGAGGGAATCTATCAATAGACAAAATAATTTGTCAAATCAACGGCCCCCGCCACGACGGGCACGGCGTCCCCTTCGTGCCCGTCGTGGTTAAGGCGGCATCTGTCACCGAACGCTGATAAAATGAACGGTTTACGGGACCCCAGAAAGTGACGGCAGTGGACCACTCAGCGCTCGTCATACGCGGTGCGCGGACGCACAACCTGAAAAATGTCGATCTCACGCTGCCAGCGGGACAGCTGATCGTTTTTACAGGTGTTAGCGGATCCGGCAAGTCGTCTTTGGCCTTCGACACGATTTATGCCGAAGGACAGCGGCGCTATGTCGAGTCCCTGTCGGCGTATGCGCGGCAATTCCTCGAGCGGATGGAGAAGCCGGACGTCGATCGCATCGACGGCATCTGCCCGTCGATTGCCATCCGCCAGAAGAACAGCGTCCGCAACCCGCGCTCGACCGTCGGCACGGTCACCGAAATTCACGACTACATGCGCCTGCTGTTTGCGCGCGTCGGACGCACCATCTGCCGGAAGTGCGGCCAGGAAGTGATCCGCGAAACGGCGGAAGTGGTGGCCAACCGGCTGCTCGCGCTGCCCGAAGGCACGCGCCTGATGCTGGGCTTCGATCAGGTGGTCATCAGCGGCGGCGCCTCGCGCGCGGCAGCCGATGAACCGTCGGAAGAGGGTGACGAGCCCGGCGAATCGCTGTTTGCCGTCGGGTCGCCGTCGGCCCTGGCCCTGGAGAACCTGCGGCGCAAGGGCTTCGGGCGCCTGCTGGTGGACCAACAGGCGGTGGCGTTCGAAGACGTGGACGCGGCCGCACTGAAGGCGATGACCACGCTGCGCGTGGTGGTGGACCGCATCACGGTGTCGGCCGATGCGCGCACGCGCATCACCGATTCTGTGGAGACCTCGTACTCCGAGGGCGGTGGCGCGGCGTGGGCCATTCAGCTGCCGGACCCTTCGACTCGCGGCGCCGAAAACGTTCCCGCTCGCTCAGGACAGTTGGCTCCGATCACGCATCAGTTCTCCGAGCGGTTCGAGTGCCGCACCTGCGGATTGCTGTACGAAGATCCGCAGCCGCGCCTGTTCTCGTTCAACAACCCCTTCGGTGCGTGCCCGACCTGCCACGGCTTTGGCAACATCATCGAGCTCGATCAGGAGCTGGTGGTCCCGGATCAGGCCAAGTCGATCAACCAGGGCGCGATCGAGCCGTGGACCAAGCCGCACTACCGATCGCAGCTCGCCGAGCTGAAGCGTGCGGCCAAGTCAAAGCGGATTCGCCTCGACGTGCCGTGGGCGGATCTGACGGCCGAAGAGATCGCCTTCGTCATGGACGGAGACTCCGAGGACTTCGAGGGCGTGCGCGGGTTCTTCCGCTGGCTGGAGCGCAAGAAGTATAAGGTCCATGTCCGCGTGTTCCTGAGCCGCTATCGCGGCTACCTCACCTGCCCGGATTGCCAGGGCACGCGGCTGCGCCGCGAAGCGCGCGACGTGCACGTCGGCGGCGTGACCATCGACAAGGCGTCGGCGCGCACCGTTCGTGAGGCGGAACAGTTTTTTAGCCATCTGCAGCTCACCGACAAAGAGGCGGCGATCGCCGACAAGGTGCTGAAGGAGATCCAGCGGCGCCTCGGCTTCCTGCGCGACGTCGGCCTCGACTACCTGACCCTCGATCGCCTGTCGTCGACGCTGTCTGGCGGCGAAGCGCAGCGCATCAACCTCGCCACCTCGCTCGGCTCGGCGCTGGTTGGCACACTCTATGTGCTCGACGAGCCGTCGATTGGCCTCCACACGCGCGACAACGAGCGGCTGATCGCGATCCTCCGGCAGCTGCGCGATCAGGGCAACACCGTGATCGTGGTCGAACACGACGCCGACATGATCGCCGTGGCCGATCACATCGTCGACATGGGCCTCGGCGCCGGCGAGCACGGCGGCCGCGTGGTGTATTCGGGATCGCTCGAGGGCCTGAAGATCGAACCGCGCTCGCTGACGGCGAAGTACCTCCGCGGCGAGTTGAGCATTCCGGTGCCGGCGTCGCGCCGCAAGGGCACGCCGCAGCGCATCCGGCTGTTTGGCGCCACCGAGCACAACCTGAAGGGCGTGGACATCGAGATTCCGCTCAACACGCTGACCTGCGTGACCGGCGTCAGCGGTTCGGGCAAGTCCACGCTCGTGCACGATGTGCTGTATGCGGCGCTGAAGCGCGCGAAGGGGGACTGGGATCGCAAGGTCGGCGCGCACCAGCGCCTCGAAGGCCACGAGTTCGTGAGTGACGTGGTGCTGGTCGACCAGACGCCGATCGGCCGGACGCCCCGCTCGAACCCGGTGACCTATCTCAAGGCCTTCGATCCGATCCGCGAGCTGTTTGCCGCCACCAAGGACGCCAAGTCGCGCGGCCTGACGGCGAGCCATTTCTCCTTCAACGTCCCCGGCGGCCGCTGCGAGGCGTGCCAGGGCGAAGGCGAAGTGCGCGTCGAAATGCAGTTCCTGGCGGATGTGTTCGTGCCGTGCGAGCAATGTGACGGGCGGCGCTTCAAGTCGCAGGTGCTCGACGTCCGCTACCGCGGCAAGAACGTCACGCAAGTGCTCGACCTGACGGTCCGCGAGGCGCTGTCGTTCTTCGCGACCACGCCGAAAGTGTTGCGCCGGCTGCAGGTGCTTGACGAAATCGGCCTCGGCTATCTCAGGCTCGGCCAGCCCGCCACCACCCTCTCGGGTGGAGAAGCGCAACGCATCAAGATCGCCGCGCACCTGTCGGCGCATGCCGGCGATCGCCTGCTGTACATCCTCGACGAACCGACCACCGGCCTGCACTTCGACGACATCGCCAAGCTGCTGGCCGCCTTCCGCAAGCTCCTCGAAGCCGGGCACACGCTCATCGTCATCGAGCACAACATGGACGTGATCAAGGTTGCGGACTGGATCATCGACCTGGGGCCTGGAGGCGGCGAGGACGGCGGCCGCGTGCTCGCGATGGCCAATCCCGAACAGGTGGCCCACGTCGCCGGGTCGCACACGGGCAAGTACCTCCGGGAAGTGTTATCTTCTGGAAAGCTCCTCCAGACAGTAGCCCGGTAAAATAGATGATGCTGAGCGTTCGCACAGCGAGCTTCGCGCTCGCCTTTGGCGTGATCGGTGTGTCTTCGGCCTCCGCGCAAATCTCCCTGGCGGATTTACTGCGGGAGCACAAGATCGTGCTTGACGGTCGAGGCGTTGAAGGCGCGTTTGACGATGGTCAAGAGCCCTCGCCGCTCGGCGTGCGACCGGGAGCACTCGCTATGCCACTCGCCGTCTTGCGCTCTGGAAGCCTGCGCGAGCGGACGGAGGCTGCCTATGCTTTCGGCGCGCTCGCGGGAGAATCAGGCCGCTATATACCGGATTTTGCCGATAGGACCGCAGCTGTGTCCGCGTTGGTCGAACTGATTGCCTCGCCGGATCGCCGGGCACGGATCGCCGGCGCTCGCGTCATTGGCCGGGTCCTCGCCGTCCATTTTGATCTCGTGCCTGAACCGTATCCGAACGGCGTGCTTGATGCGTTGTTCGAATTGTTGAATCAAAGCAACGAAACCGAGCAACTTGCGGCGATGGACGCGCTTGGCTTGATTCGTGCCTCGACGGCCGTCACTTCCCTTACCGAACGCTATTGGTATTACAGGAATGTGAACAGGCGCGCGCTCGCTGGGGGAGCGCTGGAGGCGTTGGCGCGCATCGGTGATCCGTCGACAATTGCAATCGTGAAGCGACTGGTGACGGATCGTTGGGGAGAAGGGAAGGATGCCACTGCGCTGGCGGTCGCGTTCGCGCGCGCGCGGCTCTTGAATGACGGATCATCGATGGCAGTGATCCGCCAGGCCATGGATGACAAGTCGCGCCGGATCCAGGCGATCAGGTATTCCCACGAATTCGCGCCTAGCATTCGATGATCCTGGGGACTGACTTCTACAGCCGTCCAACGTTGGCCGTGGCCAGAGACTTAATCGGCAAGGTGCTCGTTCACAAAACAAAAGTAGGAACGACCGCCGGAGCGATCGTGGAAGTCGAGGCTTACATTGGCGAGGACGATCCCGCATGCCACGCCGCTGTCGGTCCAACCACGCGCAATGTGCCGCTGTATGGTCCGCCCGGCCGTGCCTACGTGTATCTCAATTACGGATTGCACGACATGTTGAACGCGGTGACAGAAGCGGAAGGTCACCCGGCGGCCGTGCTGATTCGCGCACTCGAGCCGCTCGAGGGACTGGCGCTGATGCGCCGCCGCCGTTCGCGAGCCCCGTGGCGAAAAGGGAAGCCGCCGGTTCCGGACCACGCGCTCTGTCGTGGCCCGGGCAATCTGTGCCGGGCGATGGGCATCACCCTTGCCGATAACCTGCGCCCGCTGACGCGCGGGCCGCTCACGATTCACGATCGCGGCATCACGCATCACGACATCGTATGGGATCCGCGAATCGGCATTCGGGTGGGCCAGGACCGAATGTGGCGAGCCACCGTGGCTGGCCACAAGTGCGTGTCCGCCAAGAAGATCCGGCTATCTCGCTAACTTGGGGTCAGACTGCGAAAATTAGCGAAACGCCCTTCAGGTCTGACCCCAACTTAGCGAATCGCTAAAAAGCGCGGTCTGACCCCAACTTAGCGAATTACTCGTACCGCAAGGCTTCGGTGGGCATTAGGGCGGCCGCGCGGCGGGCCGGCACGTAGCCGAACACCACGCCGACGAGCGCGGAGAAGCCGAACGACATCGCGATCGCGATGGTCGACACCTCGGTAGCCCAGTTCAGCACCGCGCTCAACACGTAGGCCGACGCGATGCCCAGCACGACGCCCATGGTGCCGCCGGCGAGGCTCAGCGACATCGCTTCCGCCACGAACTGCCGCCGCACGTCCATGCGCTTCGCGTCCAGCGCGCGGCGCAGCCCGATCTCCCGTGTGCGCTCCGTCACCGACACCAGCATGATGTTCATGATGCCGATGCCGCCGACGATCAACGAGAGGCCGACAATCCAGAGAAGACGCTTCATACCTACTGAGACGCAGGCTGCATGGCCGGCCTGCGTCAGGACTGTGGCAAAACTGTGGCAGGAGTACAGAGGAAGTAAAAAGTCAGAAGTTGGAAGAGAGAAGCCTTCTACTTCTCCCTTCTCACTTCTTGCTTCTTCAGGGTCACTTCCATTTGTGGGAAGGGGATCCGGATGCCCCTGGCGTCGAACGCCTTCTTGATCCGCCGTCGCAGCTCGCGGCCCACTTCCCATTGCTTGAGCGGCAGCGTCTTGATCCGGAACCGGAGCGTCACTTCCGAGGCCTTGAAGGCGTCGACGCCCAGCACTTCGAGTGGCTCGAGGATGGAGGCCGCGTAGCCTGGGTCCTGCATCAGCTCGCGAGCGGTCTCGCGCACCACCTCGACAATCTGATCGGTGTCGTCCTCGTAGCCGACCCCGATGTCGATCAGGTAGTACGAGAAGTCCTTGCTCTTGTTGGCCAGCGTGTGGATTTCCCCGTTGGTGATCGTGTGCACGACGCCTTCGAGATCGCGCAGGACGATCGTCCGGAGGTTGATCTCCTCGACGGCGCCGCCGATGCCGTTGATCGCGACGACATCGCCGATGCGGACCTGGTCCTCGGCGATCAGGAACAGGCCCGAGATGATGTCTTTCACGAGCGTCTGCGCGCCAAAGCCGATCGCCAGACCGATGATGCCCGCGCCGGTCAGGACCGGCGTGATGTCGACATCGAGCTCCCGCAGCGCCATCAGGATCGCGGCCGTCCAGATCAGGATCGCGAAGAACCGCCGCGACGTGGCGCCGACCGTCTGCGCGCGCTTACGGCGCTCATCCGCGCCGGTCTCCACACCGTCGGCGATTTCGAGCTCGGCCCGCCTGATCACCGATGCCGCGAACCGGTTTGCCGCCAGCGCCAGCAGGAAGAGCAGCAGGAGGCGCGCGCCGCTGCGTGTCAGCCAGCGCGTGATCTCCTCGGGATGGAGACCCACCGTCAGCTCCACGCCGGCGATGTCGAGTGCCGGAAACGCGAGCACCAGCATGCTGAGGATGAATGTGACGCGCTGCACGGCCTTGACGGTGGCGTTGGCGATGGCCTGGGTCTGGAACCGATCCCCTTCGATGGCTCGGAGCAGGCGGCGCGTCAGCTTCCCGACGAGCAGGGCGATCGACATCGCCACGAGGGCGGCCAGCGCCAGCGCGGCGAAGGCCTCGAAGCTGATGATGGGTTGCAGCGCCTCCGGTTGGGCGGGCGTCTGCATGGGTTAGCGGCGCCGCACTCGGCGTTCTTGCTGCGTCTCGATGGGGATGCGGATGGTCTGGCGCCGCCCGTCGCGCAGCACCTCGACGCGCGCGGTCGAGCCGATCGCGCTGTCGGACACCATCCTGACAAACTGCGACGGATCCGAGATGGTGGTGCCGTTGATCGACAGAATGATGTCGCCGGGCTCGAGGCCGGCCTTGTACGCCGCGGATTCGCGGTGCAGCTGGTTGACGACGATGCCGTCGCTGCGCGGCGCCCGCAATTCGTCCGCGAGCCGTCCGGTCAGCGGAATCACCTCGATGAGACCGATCGAGCCGCGGCGCACCCGGCCGAATTTGGTCAGGTCGTCGATCACCCGGCGCACCAGGTTGCTGGGCACGGCGAAGCCGATGCCCTGATAACCGCCGCTCTGCGAGAAGATCGCCGTGTTGATCCCGACCAGCTCGCCGCGCCCGTTGATCAGCGCCCCGCCGGAATTACCGGGGTTGATCGCGGCATCGGTCTGGATGAAATCCTCGTACTGCGTGATGCCGACGTTGGCGCGTCCGAGCGCGCTGACAATGCCGAGCGTCACGGTTTGATTCAGCGAGAACGGGTTGCCCACCGCCATCACCCATTCCGCCACGCGGAGCTTCGACGAATCGCCCCATGGAATCACCGCGAGATTCTTGTCCTCGACTTTCAGCAGCGCAAGGTCGGTCCACGAATCCACGCCGATGATTTTCGCGCGCACCTCGCGGCGATCGCCGATGGTCACGGTGACCTCGGCCTCGCTCTCGCCGATCACATGCTGGTTGGTGACGACGAAGCCGTCCGCGGAAATCACCACGCCCGAGCCGAGGCTCTGCTGCGCGCGGCTGCGGCCGAACAGATCATCGGTGTCGCCGAAGAAGTACTGAAAGAACGGATCGTTCGCGAACGGCGATGCGGACCGTCGCATCACCTGCACCGACGAAATGTTGGTGACGGCGCGGACGGTTTGCGCGGCCACGCGCGTAAAGTCCGGGGCGGCGTTGCCCACGACTTGCGGCGGCAGGGCGGCGGGGGCGGCGGGCTCGACGATGGCCGGGGGCGCGGCAGCGGCCGGGGCGCGCGCGATCATCTCAGGCTGTTCGCTCGCGCGTCCCGACAGGATCAGCCCCACCAGCACGCCCGCCAGCAGCAAGGCAATCACGGACACGCTCTTGAACATGGATCGTCTTACGATGCGACGACGCGACGGGGCGCGTCGGCCGGGCTCTTCGGCACCGTGACCGTCAGCACGCCGTCGGCGAGATCGGCGCTGACGCCGTCGGCGTTGACGGGGTGCGGCAGGAGGAAGGTCCGGCAGAATTCGCCATGCCCGCGCTCCACCTGCATGTACGACTCGCACGACACGCGCGCCTCGCGGCGGCCCTGCAGGGTCAACTTGTTTTCGTGAACGTCGATGCGGACCTGGTCGCGGGCGAGGCCCGGTAACTCGACCGTGAAGACGAAGGCGTCCTGGGTCTCGCAGAGGTCAACCGCCGGCGCCCAGCCTTGCGGACCATGGGCGGCAAGCCGCTCGAGGCCGTGCTGGATGCGGATCAGATCGCGAAACGGATCCCAGCGCGCGAACACCACAACCCTCGCATCGTAGCATGGGCCACAGAGGGCGCCGAAAGCACAGACATGAGGGCCCTCAAGTGGAAAGCCGTCGGCGCCGTGTGCTAGACTCGTAAGGTTCTACTAACTGATTACAAAGGCTTTATGGCTGACACGCTGCTCGCAACACAGCTCCGTAAGGGCATGATCGTCAAGATCGACAACACCCTCTATCGCATTTTCGACCGCCAGCACGTGACGCCCGGCAACCTCCGCGGCTTCGTGCGCGTCAAGATGCGCAATATCAAGAACGGGTCGATGGCCGAGGAGAAGTTCCGGTCGGAAGACATCGTCGAGCGCGTGTCGCTCGAACAGAAAGACATGCAATATCTTTATAACGACGGCGAGGGTTATCACTTCATGGACACCGAGTCGTACGAACAGGTGCAGTTGCAGGCCGACCTGATCGGGGATTCGGCCGGGTTTCTCAAGCCGGAAATGAGTATCCAGGTCGAGTTCTATGGCGAGAACCCGATCGGCATCGAGCTGCCGCAGACGGTGGACCTCAAGGTTGTCCAGACCATGCCGGCCATCAAGGGCGCGACAGCGACCAACCAGACCAAGCCGGCCACGCTCGAGACGGGTGTGGTGATCCAGGTGCCGCCGTTTATTGGCGAAGGGGATGTGATCCGGGTCAATACGGAAACCGGGGAATACCAGACCCGAGCCTGACGCCCAAATCTATTGATCTGTTGACCTGGTGATCGGTTGATCTGAACTCTTGTCAGCAGATCAACAGATCAAAAGGTCAACAGATCAACAGATCATATAATCCAGAAATGGACGTAGTTCGGACCCCGGCGACCGGCTGGATCGAAGTCGTCGTCGGGAGCATGTTCAGCGGCAAGAGCGAAGAGCTGATTCGCCGCCTGCGCCGCGCGCAGATCGCCCGCCAGCGCGTCCAGATTTTCAAGCCGTCGGTGGATACGCGATACGACGCCGACCACATCGTGTCCCACAGCGAGCTCAGGATCCCGTCGGAAAGCGCGCCCACGGCGGCCGATCTGCTGGCACAGGTGCGGCCCGATACCGAAGTGGTGGGCATCGACGAGGGCCAGTTCTTCGATGCCGAGCTTCCCGCGGTGGCCTCAGAGCTGGCGAGGCGCGGGGTACGCGTGATCGTCGCCGGGCTCGACCAGGATTATCTCGGCAAGCCGTTCGAGCCGATGCCGCAGCTGCTCGCCATCGCCGAATACATCACCAAGACGCGCGCCATCTGCATGGTGTGCGGCAACCCTGCCAACCATACGCAACGCCTGGTCGCCAGCTCCGATCGCGTCTTGCTCGGCGCGCAGGGCACCTACGAGGCGCGCTGCCGGCACTGTTTCGATCCCACCCTGTCGCGCGAGGAAGAAACGCGTGCCATCAAGGAAGCGGCCGGGAAGGCGCGATGACGGCCGCGGAGCTTGCCTGGGCAATGCGGCAGATCCTGCTGGGCCTCGGCCTGCTCTTTGTGATTGTCAACGTACGCGTCGGCTGGCAGATCGTCAGCTGGTGGCGGCGCCGGGCGCGCGCCGTGGTGGTGTGGCCGTCGCCGAAGCCGCCGTTCTACGCGATCAACCTCGCCATCGGCGTCCTGCTCGGCGTCCTCCTGTTCGTGACGGCGTATCTGCTGCGGCCGACCGCGTCGCTGTTCGGCGTGGGCATGATGTTCGTGTACTACGGCTACCTGCTGCCGCTGTCGACGCGGATCAAACGCGGGTTGTATCAAGAGGGGATTTGGACCGATTCGGGCTTCATGCGCTACGCCGACATTGGCGGACTGGCGTGGAAGAGCAGCGATACGCTGGTGATTGCCTCGCGCCAGAAAACGCTGGCGCGCCGCCTGAACGTGCCGGGAGTGCACCTCGGCGAGGTGCGGCACTTCCTGCGCGAGAAGATCGGCGCGCACGACATTGAATTCGACGCGGGTCGGGGAATTCACCTAGGCTCGCGCGATACGAGGGAATCTGTGTAACCCGGGGCCGGCCCGCCTACGCTCGCGAAGCGAGCTCCGGCGAGGTCACGCCGGAGCGGCCTTTCGGCCGCGAAGGCGGAAAAGCGGGAACCGGTGTGAAATTTTCTGAACGCCGCCAGCTGATGACCGCCGGCTGACGGCCGATAGAAGGGAGCGAGTCATGCCTCCACGTCCGACCTGGAAGGGCTACATCAAAGTCAGTCTGGTCAGTATTCCGGTCAAGGTCTATCCGGCCACCGAGTCGAGCGCGACGATTTCGTTCAACCAGCTGCATGCCGCGTGTCAGACGAAGATCCAGCAGAAGAAGTGGTGCCCGAAGTGCGAAATCGAGCTGACGCAGGCCGACATCGTCAAGGGTTACGAGTTCGAGAAGGGCCGCTGGGTGGTGATGGAAGAAGAGGACATCGCCAAGGTCAAGACCGAGTCCACCAAGATCATCAACCTGCTGCAGTTCACGGATGTCGACGCGATCGATCCGATGTACGTGGACAAGACGTATTACCTCGCCCCTGAAGGCCCGATGGCCGCCGACGCCTACTCGGTGATGCGTGAAGGCATGCAGGGCAAGGCCGGCATCGGCAAGGTCGCGATTCACGGGCGCGAGTATCTGGTCGCCGTGAAGCCGCACAAGCAGGGCCTGGTGATGTACACGCTGCATCACGCCGCCGAGATCCGCACCATCGATCAGATCGAGGAGCTGCGCGAAGTGCGCGGCAAGGTCAACCCGGCCGAGATGAAGCTGGCCCGCCAGGTGATCGAGAGCATCGAAGGCGACCTCGATCTCAAGGACTACAAGGACGAATACCAGGAAGGCCTGCGCGCGATCATCGACGCGAAGGTCGCGGGCGAGGAGATCGTCACCCCCGACGATGTCGAGGCGCCGCCGAAGGTCGTCGACCTGATGGAAGCGCTGCGCAAGAGCCTCGACCAGGTGAGCTCGGGCAAGAAGAAGACGGCGAAGGCGGTGCCCGAAGCCGCCAAGAAGGTGACCAACATCAAGGCGGGCAAGACCGCCGCTGCGAAGAAGCGCAAGGCTAGCTGACGCCTGATTATCTTGACGCCTCTACGGGGCGTCGTGTTTGGAGGGACTGATGGCGAGGAAGGCCGTGTGGGGCAGCGATAAGCCGAAAAAGAAACTACCGAAGAAGCGCCAGTAGTCCCATCCCGGTGGCCGTCGGATCGCGCAACACATCCGGCGGCACCAGCCCCACGAACAAGAGAATGGCGACGACCCAGATGTCGTAGGGCAACGTCGCCCGTTCGTCCCGCCAGAAAAAGAACCGCGCGAACACCCCTTCCGGCATCGGCTTGTTGTTGAGTGCGAGATACGTGTAGTGGATGCGGTTGCTGACGGTGATGATCGAGAGCACCAGGATCACCCACAGCACGGCGGCCATGCGATCGGTAAAGGCGCCGATCATGAACAGCACGATGCGCTCCGGCCGCTCCATGAACCCCACCTTGCATTTCTCGATCAACGACTCGGCGCGGGCTCGCGCGTAGCTGGTCATGATCGAGAAGATCAGCGCCAGCGTGGCGATCAGCACGTAGCCGTTTCGCCCGAGCTCCGCATACAGCCAGATCAAGCCGGTAAAGAGCGCGAGATCGGAAAAGCGATCGAGCGTGGAATCCCAAAACGCGCCGAATGGCGAATGCTTGCCGGTGATGTGCGCGACCTTGCCGTCGATGAAGTCGAAGATGTTGGCGACGATCATGATCACCCCGGCCAGGACGAAGCGGTCCATCGCCAGTGCGAAGGCGGCCACGATGTTGATCAGGACGCCGATCAGCGTCAGGGTATTGGGGTGAATGCCGAGGGCCACCGAGGCATTGATGACGGCCCGAAGGGGAAACATGCAGACGGCGCCGATTGCGCCAGTGACGGTCATGAGGTCGCGTCAAGCGTAGCCGATGGACGCCGCCTTCTCAAGGCAAGAGAATCTCCGGCGGCGCCGGCCGTCATCACATAAGATCACAGGTGCACAGGGTGCACGGGGTGCACAGGGTGCACAAGGTGCATGGCGATTCAGGACCTGAGGGAACAGATCGCCCGTTTGCCGGAGCAGCCGGGGGTCTACCTCTACTACAACGACCAAGGCGAAACGATTTACGTGGGCAAGGCCCGGGCGCTGCGCGATCGCACGCGCTCGTACCTGGGCGCGTACGGGATGAGCCCGCGGCACGACGCCCTGCTCGACGAAGCGGTGCGCCTGGAAGTGATCGTCACCGATTCGGTGGTCGAAGCGCTGGCGCTCGAGAACAACCTCATCAAGCAGCGCTCGCCGAAGTACAACATCCTGCTTCGCGACGACAAGAACTATCCCTACCTGCAGCTCACCACCACCGAGGCGTTTCCGCGCGTGCTGGTGGCGCGATCCGTGGAACGGGACGGCAACGTGTATGCGGGCCCGTTCCTGCCCGCCAAGTTCGCGCGCCGGACGATGTCGCTGACGCACAAGGTGTTTGGCATTCGCTCGTGCAACGAGGTGATCACCGGCTTCCGCAGCCGTCCGTGCCTGGAACACGACATCGGCCGCTGTCTCGCGCCGTGTGTGGTCACGGTCTGCACCGAGGAGCGTTACGCGGTGGCGGTCGCGGATACGAAGCTGTTTCTCGAAGGGCGCAACGAGGAGCTCGCGGACCAGCTGCGCGCGCGCATGGTCGAGGCCGCCAATCACGAAAGGTTTGAAGAAGCCGCACAGCTGCGCGACGCGATGCGCACCGTGCAGGCGGTGCGCGAGCGGCAGCAGAAGATGGCGTCGGCGGAGCTCGGCGATCGCGACGTCTTCGGCGTGAAGATCGGCCCCCGCGGCGCCGTGGTGCAGGTATTCCTGGTCCGCGGTGGCCGCGTCATCGAGCGGGTCGAATTCGTCTGGGACGCGGATCGTTCGGAGGGCGATGGCTTTAGCCGTCGCCAGGAAAGTGGCGAATCCGAAGCCACGGTGATGGAAGCCGCGATCCAGCAGTTGTATGCGGACCAGGATCCACCGCCGGAGATCCACGTCCACGTGGCGCCGGTCGAACAAGAACTGCTCGAAGACTGGCTCGCGCAGAAAGCCGGTCACAAGGTCCGCATCATCGTCCCGCAGCGCGGCCACAAGAAGGGGATGATGGAGCTGGCGCACCGGAATGCGTCGCTGACCTACCGCACGCGTTTCGACACGGACGCGACCGCCAATTTCGACGCGCTCGAGTCCTTGCAGAAAGTGTTGCGGCTGCCGAAGCTGCCGCGCCGCATCGACTGCTTCGACATCTCGACGATTCAGGGCGCCGAAACCGTCGCTTCAATGGTCGTCTGTGAGGATGGCCGCATGAAGAAAGGAGAGTATCGAAAATTCAAGGTCAAAAAGGACTTGGCCCCACGTCCCAAGCCCCAAGCCCCAGGTCCCATCACGGCCGAAGGCCGTTTCCTCGATGACTTCGCCGCCATGGAACAGGTAGTTCGCCGTCGTTACTCACGCGTGTTGGAGAATGGCGGACCCTTCCCGGATCTGATCGTGATTGACGGTGGTAAAGGCCAATTGAATGCCGCGTATCAGGCGTTGGAGGCGGTTGGGCTATCGAACCTCGTCGCCGTGGGTCTCGCGAAGAAAGCGGAGCTGGTGTTCACGCGCGACAGCATGGAGCCGCTCGCCCTCGACTCGCACGGCGCGGCGTTGCGATTGCTGCAGCGCATTCGAGACGAGGCGCACCGTTTTGCGGTGACGTTCCATCGGCGGTCGCGGACGAAGCGTGACTTGCAGTCGGAGCTCGACGTGGTGCCGGGGATTGGGCTGCGGCGCCGCAAGACCCTGCTGACGGCGTTCGGCAGTCTTGCGGGCGTTCGCCGCGCCACGCGCGAAGAGCTGGCCCGGGTCGTCGGCGCCAGGGTGGCAGAGGCCGTGATCGCCCACTTCGCGGCCAATCCATGAGCGACGCCGGCCTCGACCTCACACCAGAGGCGCGCGAGCAGCTCGGCCGGGCCGCCCTCGACTGGGCGTTGCGATATTTCGCGGAACAGGCGCAGGTGCCCGTTTATCCGACGATCAGCGCCGGCGAGCTGACGGCGCGGCTGGCCAGTCGCCTGCCGAACGATCCTCAGTCGGCGGCCGACGTCCTGGCGGATTTCGATCAGGTAGCGCGATACGGACGCCATAACGGTCATCCCCGGATGTTCGGCTACGTGCAATCCTCCGGGAGCTTCGCCGGGGTCGTGGCCGATTTGCTCGCGTCGGCGATCAACCAGAACGTCACCTCCTGGCGATCGGCGCCGGCGGCCACCACCATCGAGCACCAGGTGATCGAATGGCTGAAGACGATCGTCGGCTTCGATCCCGGGGGCGAGGGCGTGCTGCTGAGCGGCGGGTCGTTCGCGAACTTCGCCGGCCTGGCCAGCGCGCTTCGCGCCAGCACCGACGTCGACCTCAATCAGCGCGGGGTAGCGGCCCTGCCGGGCCGCGCGCGCATTTACACCTCCGAGATGACGCACCTGTCGATGCCGAAGGCGGCGTCGATGCTCGGCCTCGGCAAAGACGCGATCGTCCGCATTCCCGTGGACGCCAACCTGCGCATGCAGCCGGACACGCTTCGGCAGCAGATTCAATCCGATCGAACCGCGGGCTTCCATCCGGTGTGTGCCGTCGCCACCGCCGGCGACGTGAACACCGGCACGATCGATCCGCTCGACGCGATCGCGGATGTCTGCGAGGACTCGCGGCTGTGGCTGCACGTCGATGGATCGTACGGGGCGCTCGCCGCGCAGTCGTCGCACGTCAAGGGCGCGATGGCGGCGCTCAATCGAGCCGACTCGCTCTCGCTCGACCCGCATAAATGGCTGTACGCGCCGCTCGATGTGGGCTGCTTGCTGGTCAGGAACGCGGCGGCGCTGCGGCGTGCCTTCTCGGAGGGCGCCGGCTACATCGACGTGGTCGCCGATCGCGACATGTCGGAGTTCGCGTATTGGGAACGCGGCCCCGAGCTCTCGCGCCGGTTCCGCGCCCTGAAGATCTGGTTGCTGCTGAAAATCCACGGCGCCCGAGCCATTCAAGCCGCGATCGACGGCAACATCGCGGTGGCGCAACACCTGGCGGCGGCCATCGACGCGAGCGACGATTTCGAGCGTCTTGCGCCGGCGCCGCTGAGCATCGTCTGTTTTCGCTACCGCAACGGAGACGATGCCTTTAACAAGGCCTTGATGGTCGAGGTGCAGCGAGACGGCGAGTCCTACGTGTCGAACGCCATCATCGGTGGCCGCTTCGCGCTGCGCGCGTGCATCGTCAATTTTCGGACCCGGCCCGCGGACGCGGACCGGTTGCTCGCGTCGATCCGGCGTGTGGCCCTGCGGCTTAGTAAGTAAGACCGTGTGATACGCTTTCGTGTTCGGTTCTGCGTGCAAAACATCGACCTCGTACAAATCCTCATCGTTCTCGTGGTGCTGATCTCATCCCTCTCGGTGCACGAGGCCGCGCACGCATTCGCGGCCGATCGCCTGGGCGACCCGACGGCGCGGCAGCTGGGCCGGCTATCGCTCAACCCGATCGTGCATATCGACCCCATTGGAACGCTGGTGTTCCCCTTGATCGCGTTCCTGACCAACGTGCCGTTGATCGGATGGGCCAAGCCGGTGCCGGTGAACCCGCGATTCCTGAAACATCCCAAGCGCGATTTCGCGCTGATCGCGGCGGCGGGGCCGGCCAGCAACCTTGTGATGGCGGTGATCGGCGCGATCATCCTGTCGGTGGCTCGTAATGCGGCAGGCCCGGGAGATATCGCCGCGGGCGCGGTGACCGGACCGCTGGTGCAGTTGTTCTTTCTGTTCGCGATCGTGAACGTGCTGCTGGCGGTCTTCAATATGATCCCGGTGCCGCCGCTCGATGGTGGCAATGTGCTGCTGGGCCTGCTGCCGGCGGGCCCGGCGCGAGCGGTTGAGCAGCTGCGTCCCTACGGCATCTTCATTCTGTATGCCCTGATGTTGACCGGTGCGCTCAGCACCATTCTCGGGCCTGTCGTCGGTTATTCCAGGTATCTGTTGGGATTCTAGGCCACAGATGGCACAGATGACACAGATGACATAGATGACACAGATGAGCAACATTCAGTGAAGAAGCAGCGCGTGTTGTCGGGGATGCGCCCGACCGGAAAACTTCATATCGGCCATCTCGTTGGCGCGCTGCAGAACTGGGTCACGCTGCAATCCAAGTACGACTCGTTCCATTGCATCGTCGACTGGCACGCCCTGACCACCCATTACAACGACACCAGCGAGATTGTCGCGAACACCTACGACAATGTCGCCGACTGGATTGGCGCCGGGCTGGATCCGGAGAAGAGCACCTTCTTCATCCAATCGCTCGTGCCGGAGCATGCGGAACTCTATCTGCTGTTCCAGATGGTGACGCCGATCCCCTGGCTCGAGCGCGTGCCTTCCTACAAGGAACAGGTCGAGCAGTTGAGCGATCGCGACCTGTCGAGCATCGGCTTCCTGGGGTATCCGTTGCTGCAAGCCGCGGACATTGCCATCTACGATGCGCACTGGGTGCCCGTGGGCGACGACCAGGTGCCACACCTGGAGCTGACGCGGGAAGTGATTCGGCGCTTCAATAACTTCTTCCCCGCGAATCTGGTCGAGCCGCAGGCCCTGCTGACGCCGACGCCGCGGCTGCCCGGCCTCGACAACCGGAAGATGAGCAAGAGCTACAACAACACCATCGATCTGTCCGATGATGCGAAGACGGTGCAGAACAAGGTGCGGCAGATGTATACGGATCCCAAGCGCGTGCGGGCCGACATTCCGGGCACCGTGGAGGGCAACCCGGTGTTCATGTACCACGACGCGTTCAACCCGAACACGGAAGAGGTCGAGGACCTCAAGGCCCGATATCGCACCGGTAAGGTTGGCGACGTCGAGGTGAAAACCAAGCTGGCGGCCGCCATCAACACCCTGCTCGATCCGATCCGTGAACGCCGTCAGCAGGCCCTGGCGAAGCCGGGCTATATTCGGGACGTGCTGATGGCGGGCTCGAAGCAGGCCCAGAGCGCGGCGCGAGTGACGATGGAGCGGGTGCGCGACGCAGTGAAGCTCAAGTACTAATGGCCGACATCCCAGAAATCCCGCCCGGCGAACCGGCGCCGAACGAAGAGGCGTTTGAGTCGCAACTCGAGGCGATTCAAATCAAGGTCGAGGCGTTCGAGGGTCCTCTCGATCTGCTCGTGCATCTGATCAAGAAGAACCAGATGAACGTCTACGACATCCAGATCTCGCTCATCACCAGGCAGTACCTCGAGTACCTCGACCTGATGCAGGAGCTCAACCTCGACGTGGCGAGCGAGTTCCTGGTGATGGCGGCCACGCTGATTCACATCAAGAGCAAAATGCTGCTGCCGCGGCCCGAGACGGCGGCGGGCGATCCAGCGGATGAAGAGGATCCGCGCGACGCGCTGGTGCGGCGCCTGCTCGAGCACCAGCAGTTCAAGGCGGCCGCCGAGCTGCTGCACGACCAGGAGACGCTGCGCAGCGCGCAGTGGGCGCGGCCCGATTCGCGCATCGAGGAGATTGCCGGCGAGGACTACGAGCCCGAGATCGAGGTCGACCTGTTCAGCCTGCTGACGGCGTTCAAGCAGGTGCTCGAGCGCGCGCGCGAGCGGCCGCCGGTCGTGCTGCCGCCGGAGCTGATCCCGATCGAAACGCGCATCGAGCAGCTGCTGGAGCGGCTGTCGGAAACTGAAGCGTGCGGCTTCGAAGATCTCTTCGCAGCCGACGCCACGCGCGCCGACATGATCACAACGTTTCTGGCGATCCTGGAGATGATCCGCCTCCAGCTGATTCGCGTGTTCCAGCAGGGCGGGGCGGGGGCGATTCGCATTTACCGGCGGGCGCGGCCGGCCGACGCGCCGCACCCGATTCACGATCCGGAAGACGAGTACAAAGCGCATCATCCGGAAGCCGAGCCGGGAGCCGCAACCAAGGAAGAAAAGAAATGAGCGACCAAACGCCGAACGCCCCCGCGACCGCGCCGCCCGAAGAGGCGACGCCGAAGATGGAGCTGTCGCAGCTCAAGGCGGTGATCGAATCGCTGATCTTCGCCTCGCCGGAGCCGCTGACGCTGCGGATGCTGAATCGCCTGTTGAACGACGAGCCCAAGGAAGACGTCCAGGCGGCGTTGCAGGCGCTGCAGGCGGATTACGTGGATCGCGGCGGGCTGCACATCGCCGAAGTCGCCGGCGGGTTTCAGATCACGACGCGGCCCGAGTACCACGAGTGGGTGCGGCGGCTGTTCCACGAGCGATCCGCCGCGAAGCTCTCGGTGGCCGCGCTCGAAACCTTGTCGGTGATTGCCTACAAGCAGCCCGTCACGGCCGCGGAGATTGGCGAAATCCGCAGCGTCAACACCTCGGGCGTGCTGTCGACGCTGCTCGAGCGCCACTTGATCAAGATCGTCGGCCGCAAGAACGTGATCGGCCGGCCGTTCCTCTACGGCACCACCAAGGAATTCCTGATCCGCTTCGGGCTCAACGACCTCAACGACCTGCCGAAGATCGAAGACCTGGCCCAGCAGCTCGGCTTCGAGCCGCCGCCGATCCTGATGGAGCGGCCCGTGCCGGAAGAAATGCTACCGCTTGAAGAAGGTGATCTAACGGACAGTAGCCAGTAGCCAGTAGCCAGATGCCAGAAAAAACTCTTGTATTTCTGGCTACTGGCTACTGGATACTTCTGTTAAAGCAGCAGTGCATCAACCCGGTGGGCGTGCACGAATTCCTCATGCGGCGACCACTTGAAGATCGTGAACCGCCCGTCTTGTGACGCGACCAGCGCCGTGGCATCGTGCTGATCGTGCACGAATTGCGCCGCGGATAAATGCCGCGTGCCGCCCAGCTGGGCCGGCGTGGTCCGCGTCGGGACGCTGCCTTCCACGGGCTCGGTGACGTTCACCAGTTCCACCGGCGGGCTGCCGCGCTTGCGCGTGATCTTCGCGCCAAACGCCAGCAGGTCGTAGCGATCGTTGATGATCGTCGCGCCGTCCACCGCGGTCAATCCGGCAACGGCGTCGACGGCGCGGGTGAGGTCATCCGGGTCGGCGCCGGCCGCGCACGACAGGTGGGCCAGCTCGGTGAACGGCGGCTCGACCCCATACATCATCGGCGTCACGATCGATTCGCGCCACTGGCCGGAGTCCGACGGCACGATCAGCAGCGCCCCGCCGCGTCCGTGTTGCCGCATCGACGCCGCGATCTGCACGAGCACCGTCGTCAAACCCGATCCGCTGGCGCGATCGATGGCGCCCACGAGCGAGGTCACCACGGCCGGGCAGTCGGGCACCACTTCGCCGGCCTGCTCGTCGACAATCTTGATCTGATCGCCTTCGAGCACCGCGACGTTCACGAACTTTCCGAACGGCTCGGAGCGATGTTTGACGACGATCAGTCCCGAGGTCACGACCTCGACGACGAGGCAGAACGCCGGCACTTCGCGCGTGGTGCCCCACACGTAGAACTCTTCACCGCTGCGCCACACGCCAAGGTGGATCCCGGGACGCTCCACCGCGGGCGCGACCTTCGAGAGCACCGCGGGCAGCAGCCGCAGCCGGCCGGCAAACGTCACCGCGTGCTTCGCGGCATCCGGCGAGAGAAACGCCAGCGAGATGCGCGGCGCACGTCCTTCCTCGCGCCGCAGGCTGGCCCAGAATGCCGCATCGATGATGGCGGCGATGGCGAGCGCCGACGGGCTATCGAGATCCACGCCGTCGCGGGCGCGAGCCGTGGCGATCTGTCGTGCAAAGTGGCCTTGCACGGCGTCGGCGACGAGTCGAGCCGCCGGATAGGTTGGTGTGGTCATGACTGCAACGATCCTGAACGGATGATTACGATTCTGTCACAAGGCCTCTCTCGGCCTCTCGACTTATCAGGCCGAAATTCAATTATCAGGCCAGAATTCGCGTGGCAACAGATGTGCAGCCCAAGGAGGGTATGAAACCCCTCCTGGCGAAGTTTGCACGGTACGGCGCGACCGCCGCGTGGGCGGTAGCCGGCATCTGGCTCATGGGCGCGACCGCCAATGAGCTGCGGGCCGTTTGGCTGGTCCCGCCAACACCTCCGGAAATTTCACACGACCTCATTATCCGCAACGCCAAAGACGATGCGGGCAAGAACACGTCATTCAGAATTCTATTGTTCACCGACGAATTCCGTTGGCGCATCAATTCCTTTGATGCCATCGAAAAGGAAGGCGCGCGGCCGCACTTCACCGAGGAAATGAAGAAGGTCCTCAACAGCGCCCGCGAGATCATCGCCGTCGGTGCGAGCTCCGAAGAAATTCCCGCCGGCACCTCCTTTGACAAAGGGCGCATGTACGAGGAAAAACGCGCCGCCCGCCGCGCCGAAAAGATCGCGATCTGGGTGCGCGAGGCGCTCGGCAAGCCCATCCCGGTGCGCAAGCTCAATGTCGGCCATCACGCGCCCACCGGTGCCACCGGTGCCGGCGACACCTCCGATCAACGCCGCGTGGTGATCATTCTCGTCCTCGATCATGATAACGGCGCGGACATCGATCAATCACTCCGGACGGCGATGAGCGGCGAAAGCTCGCGCGCGCCGATCTTCGATGCGCTCCTCACCAAATATTCACTCGGAGGCGGCAACACCTTTACCTGGGTGCCGTAACGCGATGTTCAACAACATGATGCAATTGCTGTCGGACGTGCCGCCCACTCTCGCCGCCGCCTGGGCGGTGTGGTTCGGCGCAGGCGTGCTCTTGACGATGTGGTATCGCAAGGCCCAGGCGAACGCCGAGGTGCACTATGCCGTCGCCTCGCGCACGCTGGCGCGCGCGAAATCAGGTCCGCGCCCGCCGGCGGAACCCCGCCCGGTGGCGTCGGAACCTCGC
>CAZEMI010000253.1:0-4272 GCA_964513235.1 uncultured Acidobacterium sp. | reverse complement strand
GCCGAGCGGCTGGAGAAAGAAGGCCTCGAGGTGCACTGGGTGATGACGCAGGCGGCGGCGCGCGCCGCCGCTGAACAGGGGCCGTGGGATCTCGCGATCCTCGACGTGATGCTGCCTGATGGGTCCGGGTTCGATCTCGTTCCCGATCTCCGAAGTGGGTCGCGGATTCCGATCATGTTCATGACCGCGCTCAACTCCGCGGAAAGCCGCCTGACGGGCTTCGAGCTTGGCGCCGACGAGTACCTGCCGAAGCCGTTTCATCTGAAGGAATTCCTGCTGCGCGTGCACCACGTGCTCACCACCCAGCCGCCGCGGCGTCTCCTGCACGCCGGCGCCGCGGTGATCGATTGGGACGCGATGGCCATCGATCACCCGTCGGGCGAGCGCACGTTCCTGCCGGTGCGTGATTACCAGGTCTTCAGGATGATCGTCGAGGCGGCGCCGCGCGCGGTCTCGCGCTCCGAGATTCTCGATCGCGTGTGGGGCGAAACCGAGTTTCCGACGCAGCGCACGGTCGACAACGCCATCGTGCGGCTGCGGCAGGCGCTCGGCGATGACGAGGGTCTTCTCATTCGAACAGTCAGGGGTGTGGGCTACCAATGGGCGGCACAGTCGAAGTAAGAAACTCGTTCCAGCGCGCGCTGGCCGGCGAGCCGCAGCGCGTGCCGCCAATCTGGCTGATGCGCCAGGCCGGCCGCTACCATCGTCCGTACCAGGCGCTGCGGCAGCAGCATGGCTTCGAGGAGTTGTGCCGCGTTCCCGAGCTCGCCGCCGAAGTGGCGATGGGGCCGATCCGAGATTTCGATTTCGACGCCGCGATCCTGTTCAGCGATCTGCTGTTCCCGCTCGAGGCCCTCGGCATGTCGCTGTCCTACGACGAAGGGTCGCCAAAGCTCGATGGCCCGCTGAGCAGCGAGCGCATCGCGCGGTTCCGAGCGGACGAGGACGCCGCGACGCGGCTGCAGTTCCAGGCCGACGCCGTGGCGCTCACGCGCCAGCGGTTGTCTCCGGAGAAAGGCCTGATCGGATTTGTCGGCGGGCCGTGGACCCTGTTCGGCTACGCCATGGAAGGCTCGCATGCGGGCGCGATGCGCATCGCCAAATCGTCGTGGCAGTTGCATCGCGAATTTGCGGCACGGATGGTCCCCGTGTTGCGCAACTGCATCGCGACGCAGCTCGAGGCCGGCGCCGACGTGGTGATGGTGCTCGACACCGCCGCCGGCGAGTTGCCGCCGTCGTTCTATCATCGCGAGGTGGTGCCGGGTCTGACGAGCCTGGCGGAAACCTTCGCAGGCCGCGTGGGCTACTATGCCAAGGGCGCGCATCCGACGCACTTTGCCGGGGCGATGGCCTCGGCGCCATGGGCCGGCATCGGCGTCGATTCACGCTGGGATGTGGCGGCGCTGCTGGCGGCGCCGCGCCGGGGTTTTGTGCAAGGCAATTTCGATCCCGCCTGGTTGTTTTTGCCCGAGCCGGATCTGGCCAGTGCGCTCGCCGGCTTTCTCGAGCCGGTCGCCGCGCTCGGCGAACACCAGCGGCGCGGCTGGATCTGCGGGCTTGGCCATGGGGTGTTGCCGGGCACACCGGAATCGGCGGTCAGGGCGTTTGTGACCGCGGTCAGAAAGACGTTCGCATGAGCCGCGCTTCGCTCACCGAGTTGCTCGAGAAATACGACGTGCCGGTGCCCCGGTACACGAGCTACCCGGCCGTGCCGACCTGGCAGGAGACACCGGCGCCGAACGTCTGGATCGAAGCGCTGCACGCCTCTCTGGCGGCCGACTCGTCATCGCTGGCGATCTACGTGCACCTGCCGTTTTGCGAGACGCTGTGCACCTTCTGCGGCTGCAACACGGTGATCACCCGCAATCGCGAGCGCAGCGCGCCGTACGTCGACATCGTGCTCGCCGAGCTCGACCTCTATCTGTCGCAGGTGCCGGCACTCCGCCGCCGCTCCGTCTCGCAGATTCATCTTGGCGGCGGCACGCCGACGTTTTTGCCGGCGGACGTGCTCGCCTCGTTGCTCGACGGCCTTGCGGCGCGTCTACCGCTACGAGCCGACGGCTACGAGGGATCCGTCGAGGTCGATCCGCGCGTCACCACGGCGGCACACCTCCAGGCGTTGCGGCAGCACGGGCTGTCGCGCATCTCGCTGGGCGTGCAGGACATCGATCACGAGGTCCTCCGCCTCGTGAACCGGCCGCAGCCGCTCGAGATTACCGCGGGGTTATGCGCGATCGCCCGCGACGCGGGGTTCGATTCGATCAACTTCGACTTGATTTACGGGCTGCCCGCTCAGACCCCGGAGAGCATGCTGCGCCTGGCCGACGCCGTGGTCGGCTTACGGCCCGATCGGCTGGCCGTCTACAGCTTTGCCCGGGTGCCGTGGATCAAGCCCGCGCAGCGCAAGTTCACCGACGAGCAGGTGCCGGCCGGTGCCGCCAAGCGCCGGCTGTATGAAATCCTGCGCGAGCGTCTGCTCGCCGCCGGCTACCTGGAGATCGGTCTCGATCATTTCGCCTTGCCGCACGACGCGCTCGCACTCGCGGCGGCGGCGGGCACGCTGCACCGCAACTTCATGGGCTACACCGATCGCCGCACCACGGCGCTCCTGGGCCTCGGCGTCAGTGCCATCTCCGAGACGCCGGCCTGTTTTCACCAGAACGAGAAGGTGATCACCGTGTACGAGCGCCGCGTCACCGCGGGCGAGATCCCGACACTGCGCGGGCACGTGCTGTCGGACGACGATCGCCGGCGCGCCGGCGCGATTCGATCGCTGATGACCACCGGCCGGGCGCCGCTGACCGCGGACGATCGCGTGGCCGCCGAAACCGCGCTCGCAGATCTGATCGGCGACGGCATCGTCGAGATCGATGCGAGCGAGCTGCGCGTCACGCCTGAAGGCAAGCCGTTCATCCGCAACGTGGCCGCGTTCTTCGACACCTATCTGAGTACTCCGAGGCAGGGCCCGACCTATTCCAAGGCGATATGACGCCGGCGCGCGTGATCGGCGCCGGCGTGTCGGGGCTCGTCGCGGCCTGGCACCTCGCCGATCGCGGCTTCGCCGTCGAGGTCATCGAACAGGCGCCGCATCCGGGCGGGCTCATTCAGACTCAACACACCGAACATGGATTGGTTGAAACCGCCGCGAACGCGTTCGTGTGGGATACCACGGTGGCCGCGTGGTTTCAGCGGCTGGATCTCACCCCTGAGTTTCCGCTGGCGTCGAGCAAGCGGCGCTACATTTTTCGCAACGGCCGCGCCCGGCGATGGCCATTGACGGTTGCCGAATCGATCGCACTCGCGGCGCGAGCGGGCGCCGCCTTCGTGACGCGCGCGACCTCCGCAGGTGAGCAGGAAACGATGGAAGCGTGGGGTCGTCGTGTGATCGGCGAAGGGGCCACGCGCTGGTTGCTCGAGCCGGCGATGCAGGGCGTCTATGCGTCGCCGCCCGGCGCGCTCTCGGCCCGCGCGATCTTCGATGGCCGGCGCCGCGGTTCACGAATGCTGGTGGCGCCGCCACGCGGCATGGGTCAGTTCACCACGCGTCTCTATGAACGGCTCCGCGATCGGGGCGTGCGATTTCACTTTACGACCAGCGCCGGCACGCTTGACGTTGGTGTGCCAACGGTCGTGAGCACACCCGCGCCCGCGGCCGCACGTCTCGTCGCGCCGCATGCGCCGGAACTGGCCGCCGCGATCGCTCGCGTCCGCCTCGCGCCGCTGGTGACGGTGACGATGTTTTTCGAACCGCATCCCGGCGATATTCACGGCTTCGGGATCCTGTTTCCCTCCGGGACCGGCATCAACGCGCTCGGTGTGCTGCTGAACGCCGATATCTTCGCGGGGAGAAGCGCGCGACGATCCGAAACCTGGATCGTCGGCGATCGTGATCAGGAGTTGACCGCCTGGGATGACGATCGATTGGTGCAGATGCTCGCCGCCGATCGGCGCCGCGTGACGGGCCGTGACGCCACGCCCCTGTCCTTGCACATCACGCGCTGGCCCGCGGCGATTCCGGTCTACGACGCGGCAATTCGTGGCGTCGGGCCCGCCCTGGGGTCGCTGCCGCCGTGGCTCGCACTCGCCGGCAATTACCTGGGTCGCATCGGGGTTGCGGCGCTACTCGAGCACGGCGCGGCCGCCGCCGATCGTATTCGCGAATCGGCGCTATGATGCGCCACATGCGTGTCCTGACGTCCGCCCTCGCCCTTTGTCTGGCTGCTTCAGCGTCGGCGCAAACGCCTCAGCGTCAAACGCAGGAAGACGATTACA
>CAZEMI010000252.1:0-3616 GCA_964513235.1 uncultured Acidobacterium sp. | reverse complement strand
GTGGACCTTCCTGCTCGGGCTGGAAGGTGCGGTACTTGTCGTACCGAACGCCGAGATTCAGCGTGACACGGTTTCCTATTTGATACGTGTCCTGAAGGAACAACCCGGTCGTGAACAACCCGTTCTCGGACTTGGACGGCGTCTTGAACAGATAGACCTGGGCGGGCACCCCGTTGTTCAGAATGTGGAGCACGTCGCCCGGGACGTTGCCCTTGCCCCCGTCGCCGCGAATGAACGTGCCGGTCTCGCGGAACACCTCTCCTCCGACCTTGAAGTTGTGGCTGCCGCCCCACCCTTCTTTGAAGTAGCTCAACGATCCGAGTACCTGGTTGCGCGCCGGAATGTTGAACCACCCATCACGGTTGCCGCCGCGGACGATCTGGTTGCCGATATCCTGAAACGCGGGGGCCTCGGTGTAGCGGAAGTTCGGCCAGATGTACCTGAACTGTCCGCCGCGCACTTCAAAGAACATCCGATCGTTGACGACACTGTCCCAGCCGGCCTTGTAGGTGTGGCCCCAGTACTGCTGGCGCCATGTGGACTCTTCCGATTCGTGGCGTGCGGTGAGCGCGCCGACGGCAAACGTGTCCATCCGATTGGGCTGGAGCTTGCGGCCGCCCTGCGCATAGCCGGTGATCTTGTTGTTCTGCGTCAGCGCGTAGGTCGCCTTGCCGGTGAGGTTGCGCAGGCCGGTTTCGAAGGCCTTGACTGGAAAGTTCGGCAGCGACGACTTGATGTTCTGGTCACGCGTCGAGAAATACCACCACAGTTTGTCCTTCTTGACGTACCCCCCGATGTCGGCGTTGAGGTCGTGATAGCTCTCCATGCGATTGAGGTCGGAGGGCACAAGATTGCCGCAGCGCCTCCCGGGGCAAAGGGCCACCATCGAGTCGTCGATATTGCGCGCCTGGATCGCGCTGTTCTGGTAATCGGCGTAGATCTTGCCGTGATACTCGTTGCCGCCGGACTTGGCGATGAAGTTCGACCACACGCCAGGCCACGGCATTTCGGCGGTATTGCCACCGGCATTGATCGCGACCTCTTCGATGGAACCGTAGTCGTAATAAAAACCAGCCGCTCCCGTGTTCTCGGTGTTGACGATTCCTTCGACCATCGGGCGGTGCTGGTCGGATTTGGTGTCGTAGGCAGAGTAGCCGGTCTGCGTGCCGGCGGCGCTGCCAGCGATGTCAATGCGCGACAGTTGAATCGCCGGAGCGGCGGCGAGGATGGTCCAGAAATCGCGCGCGTTCGGCAGGGCCGCCAGCCGCTCTTCGCCGAAGCTGGTCGCCGAGGTCGTGGACGTTACATCGACCACTGGAGATTCACCGGTCACCGTGACCGTCTCCTGCAGCGTCGCCACCTTCATCTCGGTATTGAGGGTCGCCGTGAACCCGAGGCCCACGCGCACGCCCTCGCGGACCACCGTGGCGAATCCGGTCAGCTCGTAGCTGACGCGGTAGTCACCGGGAGCGATCGCGGGGAAGCGAAAAGATCCGTCGCCACCGGTCACGGCGCTGCGAGTGCCCTGCATCGAGGGACTCGAAATGTTGATGGTCACCCCGGGCAGGGCCGCGCCGGACTCATCCGACACCCTTCCGTTGATTGCGCCCGTGGTCGCGCTGACGGTCTGTGCCCAAGCCGGTGCGACAAATCCGGACGCCAACAGGATAACTACAAACGCGACGATTCTTTTCATTGCCCCTCCGCTGTCCGAGTTGCAAGCCAAGGTTCCCGCCGTCCGCCGAAGCGACGAATAGGCCGAATAGTTCGTGTCGCGCATTCTAGGCCCGGGCGGTCGCGGGCGCAAGGACTAATGGCGGGCGATCCATCGGAGATCGGGCAAACTTGGGGACGAACGGCCGCGCGAGACATCCGGGAAGTTGGATCGCCAGTGTTTTTCTGGCTACTGGATACTGGCTACTGGATACTGGGTGTGAATGTCCCTTCTCGTCGCCGAAAACCTCCAGAAAACCTACATCACAGGCGAAGCGCGCGTAACCGCGCTGGCCGGCGTGTCGTTTGGCCTGGAGCGCGGCGATTTCGTGGCCCTGATGGGGCCGTCGGGTTGCGGCAAATCGACGCTCCTCCACTTATGCGGCGCCATGGATCGGCCGACGGCCGGCACGCTGCGCCTCGACGATCGCGAAATGTCGGCGATGGGAGACGACGAGCTGACGCGCGTCAGGCGCGAGCGGGTCGGCTTCGTGTTCCAGTTCTTCAACCTGCTGCCGACGCTGACCGTGAAGGACAACATCGCGCTGCCGTGCCTCTTGGCCGGCGTCAAGCCCGCCGAGGCCGAAGGACGGGCCACGGTGCTGGCCGATCGGGTGGGCATCACGCATCGGCTGGACCATTACCCGCAACAGATCTCCGGCGGCGAGATGCAGCGCGCCGCCATTGCGCGCGCGCTGGTCCACGGGCCGTCGCTCGTCGTGGCCGATGAGCCGACCGGCAACCTCGATTCGGAAAACGGCGCCAACGTGCTCGCCCTGCTGTCGGAGCTCAACAAGGAACTGCGCGTCACGGTGCTCCTGGCCACGCATGCCGCGGACGTGGCCGCCGCGGCGGATCGTGTGTTGATGATGAAAGACGGCAGGTTCGCGTGAGGCCCGCCTTCGCGACGCTTCGGCGCGGCAGGCTGTTCTACCAGTTCATCATCCGGCCGCTGGCGAGCGAGAAGATCCGCACCGCGACGACGATCATCGGCGTGGCGCTCGGCATCGCGGTGGTGATTGCGATCCAGTTGACCAACGCCAGCTCGGTGCGCGGCTTCGAGACCGCGCTCGAGACGGTGGCCGGCAAGACCGCCGTCGAGATCGTCGGCGCCGGCACCGGGGTGGATGAAACGCGCCTTCCGGAGTTGTCGTGGCTGCGTGAGTTCGGGGTGATGAGCCCCGTGATCGAAGGCACGGCGGCGCTGGTGACCGGCGACGTGAGGGCGCTCAATTCAAGGCGCCAGCTGGAAGCCGTGAAGGTGCTGGGGATCGATATCCTGCGCGACCAGCCATTCAGGGACTACCAGCTGCTCGAACTCGAACTTGAACGATCCGCCGAAGCGCGCAGCGCGAAGGCGGACCGCGCCCAAGCCCCAAGTCCCAAGCCCCAAGCCCCGAACGACTACACGACGCAACAATTCCTCGAGATCCTCACCAACGAGCGCTCCGTCGTCATCACCGAGAAGCTCGCCAGGCGGCGCAATTATCAAATCGGCGGTGAACTGCGGCTGATGATCGGCGATCGCGTGTTGCCGTTCGTGGTGCGTGGCTACTTGAAGGATGAAGGTCCGGCCCGCGTCCTCGATGGCAACTTCATCCTGATGGACATCGCCGCCGCGCAGCTCGCCTTCGATCGCCTCGGCCGCGTCGATCGCGTCGACGTGCTGCTACCAGAGGGGGCGGACCTGCAGGCGTCGCTCGACGCCATTGCCGCTCGCGTGCCGTCCGGGCTGTCGGCGCAGCGTCCGGCGCGCCGCGGTGAGCAGGTCGAAACCATGCTCGCCGCGTTTCACGCCAACCTCACCGCGCTCTCCTGGATCGCGCTGATCGTCGGGCTGTTCCTCGTCTACAACACGGTGACGATCTCGGTGGTGGCGCGGCGGCAGGAGATTGGCATCCTG
>CAZEMI010000251.1:0-13825 GCA_964513235.1 uncultured Acidobacterium sp. | reverse complement strand
CTTCCTGCGGCTCGGGCAGGTGATCGAGCTAGTCCCCGCCGAGCACCCTCACGTAAACTTCCGGCAGATTTCATTCACGCTGGTTCGACCGATTCCGCGTGTGTCTTGGCTGAACAAGCCCGTCGATGCCGGATTTGATTTGCCCACCCGGCTGGCGGCACGTGGCTACCACGTGGTGGGCGTGGATGCCTCCGATCGGTTGCTGGCGGTTGCCCGCGAACATCATTCGAGCGATTGGGTTCAGTATCACTCTGGGGTCTTTGGTCCCACGCTAGCGCAAACGTTGCCGCGAGCCGGCCAGTTCGATCTGGTCGTGTCGGTCGACGTGGTCGAGCATCTCTATCGCCCGATGAGCCTGATCGAAGCGGCTGACGCACTGGTGAAACCGGGCGGACACGTCGTGATTTGCACTCCGTACCACGGCTATCTCAAGAATCTCGCGATCGCGCTGTTAGGACGATGGGATGCGCATCATGGCGTGCATTGGGATGGCGGCCACATCAAATTTTTCAGCGTGGCGACGTTACGAGCACTCGTCAGTCACCGGTTCGACGTACAGGGATTCGAGTATTTTGGACGCTTTGGCGGTTTCCGCAAGAACATGATCTGCATTGCGAGAAAGCGCGCGTCGTGAGATCGGCCTTCTGAGACTGCTCCATGTGGCGGCGTCGTACCTGCCCGCGGTGAGGTACGGCGGCACGATCGCCTCGGTCCATGGCCTGTGTAAAGCGCTCGCGGCGCGAGGCCATGACGTTCACGTCTATACCACGAGTGTCGATGGCGATGCGGACTCCCAGGTGCCGCTCGCGACGCCGGTCGACATCGACGGCGTGAAGGTCTGGTACTTCCAGTCGCCGCGGTTCAGGCGCGTCTATTGGGCGCCCGCGATGGGGCGGCAGTTGCGATCGCATGTCGGCGAATTCGATCTCGTCCACACGCATGCCATGTATCTCTGGCCGCTGTGGGCGGCGGCGCGCACCGCGCATGCGGCGGGCGTGCCCTACGTCGTGTCGCCACGCGGCATGCTGGAGAAGGGCCTGATCGAACAGCAGAGCGCGTTCTGGAAGGCAGGCCTGATCGCCTTCATCGAGCGGCGGACGTTCGAGCGCGCCGCGGCGATCCACGTCACCAGCGCCCGCGAGGCCGAACAAGCCGCCACATTCGGATTCCACCTGCGCTGCGTGCGTGAAATCCCGAACGGCGCCGAACTCGAATCCGAGACGGGAACCGTCCCGGACGCGATTAGCCAGATCGTCAACGGCCCGCCATACGTGCTGTTTCTCGGCCGCATCAACTGGAAGAAGGGGCTCGATCGGTTGCTCGCCGCGTTCGCTCGCGTGGACGATGCGCGACTGGTGATCGCGGGCAACGACGATGATCACTACCGGCCGGCTCTCGAGGACAGAGCGCGGCAACTCGGGCTGGCCGATCGCGTGACGTTCACGGGACCAGTGCACGGCGCGAGCAAAGCGGCGCTGCTGACTGGAGCGCAATTGCTCGTCTTGCCTTCGTATTCGGAGAACTTCGGCAATGTCGTGCTCGAAGCGATGGCCGCGGCCCGGCCGGTGGTCGTCACGCCTGAAGTCGGCCTTGCTCCAGTCGTGACGTCGACCGGTGCGGGACTGGTCGCCGAAGGCGGACCCGAGCGATTGAGCCGCGCGATCGCGACGCTGCTGGGCGATCCGGCGCTGCGACTCGAGATGGGCCGGCGAGGGGAGCAAGCCGTCGCCGGCCGGTTCGCCTGGCCCGCCGTGGCGGCGCAGATGGAATCCCTCTATGAATCCGTGATCTCGCGCGGGAGCGCGCCCGCATGACCGACATCACGGGCCTGATCCTGACCTTCAACGAGGCGCCGAACATTGCCCGCACGCTCGGGCCGTTGTCGTGGCTGCGCGACATCGTGGTCGTCGACAGCATGAGCACCGATGGCACCGCCGAGATCGCGGCCGCCTACCCGAACGTGCGGATCGTCAAGCGCATTTTCACCACGCATGCCGAGCAATGGAACTTCGCTCTCGAGCAAACCGGCATCGCCACCGAATGGGTGCTGGCGCTCGACGCCGATTATGTGCTGACCGATGGTCTCAGCCGCGAGATCCAGGCGCTGCAACCCGATCCGGGCGTGTCGGGATTCGCGGCGTCCTTCGACTATTGCATCGACGGTCAACCGCTCCGTGGCGCGGCGTATCCGCCGGTCACCGTTCTCTTTCGCCGCCGGCGTGGCCGCTACGAGCAGGATGGCCACACGCAGCGCGTGCGTCTCGATGGCCAGGTGCGGCCCCTCGCGGCGCGCATTCAGCACGACGACCGTAAATCATTGGCTCATTGGATCGCAGCGCAGGCCCGCTATATGGCGCTCGAAGCCGACAAACTTGGTGGATCGCATCGACGGCAACTGGGCCTTGCGGATGAACTGCGCCGCTGGATCGTGATTGCGCCGCCGGCGATGTTTGTCTACAGCTATTTCGTGCGGGGCGGGATTCTCGACGGCAAGGCCGGGTTCTTCTATGCGCTGCAGCGCGCGGCGTCGGAGCTGATCTTGTCGCTGTTTCTCGTGCGCCGCGCTATGCCGAGCTGGCCAGGCGTCCGAACAACGCCCGGCGGGCCGGCTGGTGGCGGAGCAGCGCGAGAATGAAATCGCGATGGCGGTTGAACCGCGCGGTTTGCCGCACCAGCGGCAGGATGCCGTCGGTGGTGGCCAGGCTGAACAGCGCATCGATGTCGGTGTCGCGCATCCGCTGCGCCACGAAGCGCAAGGCCAGCTGCGCCGTGAACTCCGATTGAAAGCGGGTCCGCCACCGCTGTTCGTACTCCCGCATCGCGTTGGCTGAGAGATCGTCCACCGCCAGCCGCGATCCCAGCACCTCCGCCGCAATCTCCCCGCTGACCACGCTGTAGTAGATCCCGCCACCGGTCGTCGGCTTCACCAGTCCCGCCGCGTCGCCGACCGCCAGCACCCGTTCCCCAAACGTCCGCTTGACGCTGCCCAGCGGCAGCATCCGACGCCGCGGCGCCGCCGTGTCCGGCCCGCCCACGCCCCACCGTTCGCGCACCCGCGCGATCATCCGCGAAAAATACGCCGCCGGATCAGAGTCCGCCATCACGCCGATGCGGGCGAAGGTGCCGTAGGAGCGCCGCACCGGCACGGCCCACGCAAAACCCTTCGGCGCGATCTCGGACCCGAAATGGATCTCCACGTCGCCCAGCCGTTCGGCAGGGAGCTCGAGTTGTGCCGACTGCAGGAACGTCGACGGCATGCCGAGCCCGAGTCTCTTCTGGAACGCGTAGTTGGCGCCGCAGGCGAGGATGACGCTCCGCGCCCGCACCGGGTCACCGTCGGCGAACGTCAGCACCGCGGCGTCGTCCACGACGTCGATGCCGATCACGCGGCGGCCGCGCCGCACCGTGGCGCCTGCCAGCTCGGCGCGGCGGCCAAGCGCTTCATCGAATGCCGCCCGATCGATCACCACGGCTTCGGTGGTGGCGGTCGTGTAGTCGAAGGAGTGTCCTGCCGGCGCGACGAAACGAACGGTCGACAGCGGATTGAGGACGGCGCCGGGAGGGAGGTCCAACGCGGCCACCACGTCTTCGGCCAGCACGCCGGTGCAATGCACGGGCATTCCGATCTGCCGGTGTTCCTCGAATACGGTCACCGACCAGCCGCCTGCGGCAAGGCTGCGCGCGGCCGCCATGCCTCCAGGGCCGCCACCGACGATCGCCACATCGAGCATTGAGGTTTGATTATACAAGCCGCTTCAGACCTTGCGCCCGCGATCTTCCCAACGGCCGCGGACGGTGATCCAGAACGACTGCAGGATCAAACGCAGGTCGAGCCAGAAGCCCGCCTTGCGTTGATAGAGCAAGTCGTAGCGAAACTTGCCGGTCCGCGGCAGATCGCGCGGCGCGTAGATCTGCGCGATGCCGGTGAGTCCTGGCCGCACGCGATGGCGGGCGTGATATCCGGGAATCGCGCTGAGCGGCAGTTGGGCGCCGGCTGCGGTGGTATCCGCCTCGCCCGGCCGCAACGGCCGCGGCCCCACGACGCTCATGTCGCCGCGCAGGATGTTCCACAACTGCGGCAACTCGTCGAACGCCGTGGCGCGAAGGATGCGGCCCACGTGCGTGACGCGCGGATCGTTCTCGGCGGCCTGCACCGCGCCGGTGAGCCGCTCCGCATCGACGATCATCGACCGGAACTTGTAGGCCGTGAACACGCGGCAACCGCGACCGACACGGTCCTGCGTGAAGAATACCGGTCCGCCGTCTTCGAGCTTGATGGCGATGGCAATCAACAGCGCGATCGGCGCGAACGCCAGCAATCCGGCGCCGGCGACGATCAGGTCGAACAGCCGCTTCACGGCCGGCCCGCCACTTCTTCGATGACCTGCGCATGGGCGGCGACCTGCCGATCGCGCGCAAACAGCTCCGCGGCCACGCGCGCCCGGCCGCCCATCGATTCGCGCTCGTGAGGCGAATCGGCGAGCCGGACGATGGCCAAGGCCAGCGCGGCGGCATGGCCCGGCTCCACGAGCACGCCGCATCGATGGCGTTCGGTCACCGCCGCCACTTCACTCAACGGCTCGACGGCGGCGACGTAGGGACGGCCGGCGGCCAGGATCGGATACAGCTTGCTCGGCACGATGTAGCCGGCGAGTCCTGGCTTGAGTGAGACCAGGCACACGTCGCTCGATGCGTAGGTCCAGCGCAGTTGATCGCGCGGTTGAAAGGGAAGGAACCTCACGTTACCGAGGCCGCGGGCGCGGGCCGCGGCTTCGAGTGCCGGCCGCCGGTTGCCGTCGCCGATGAACAGGAAGACGATCTCGCCTCTCGATTGCAGCAGGGCCGCCGCGTCGATCACCACGTCGAGATTCTGCGACAACCCGATGTTGCCGGCATGCAGCACCACGAACCGATCGTGCAGCCCGTGCTCGCGGGCAAAGGCGTTGTCCTTCGGCGAGGGCACGATCGCCGAGGTGTCGGCCCAGTTGTGAATCACGGTCACCTTCGCGGCAGCGGCGCCCTTGCCGTGGATCAACCGCGACGCCATGGTATCGCCGAGGGCGACGACGCGCGCCGCACGCCGCAGGAGATGGCGATTCAACCGATCCAGCACCGTGTTGACCAGCGGACTGCGAAAATCCTCGAGCAGGCCGGCGACCTCCGGAAAGATGTCCTGGCAAAAAAACACCATGCCGCGCCGCGGCCGCGCGGCCAGCGCCGCCAGCCCGATGATCGGCGGATCGGTCAGGGCCACGGTCACGTCCTGCCGCGGCAGGCTCACTGCGCGCCACAGCGCCGACAGGAAATAGGTCACGTAGTTGGTCGCCCTGCCGGCGAACGTTCGTGGCGAGAACGTGGTGCCGCGCGCGCGCAGGATGCGGACACCGTTGCGCCGCTCGGACGCCGCGACGGCGTGGCCGTTCAGGGACACCGGGTAGCCCGCGATCACCGTGACGTCCATCCCGTGTAGCGACACGAGATCCTCGGCGAGCTCCGTCAGCAGCTGGCCGGTGGCCCCGGTATCCGGCCAGTACGATCGATTGAAGTAACAGACCCGCAGCAAAGCGGCCGTGCCCTCGATCGTCACGGCTTGCTCAACAGGTGCGGGCCCATCACCAGCACGTCCATGTCGGTCCGCAGGAAGCAGTCGAGTGCCTGGTCCGGGCGCTCGACGATGGGTTCGTTTTCATTGAACGACGTGTTCAACAGGACCGGCACACCGGTCCTGGCCCGAAACGCATCGATCAGCGCCCAATATCGCGGGTTGCTCTCGCGAGTCACCGATTGCAGCCGGCCGGAGCCATCGACGTGGGTCACGGCGGGAATGATGTCCCGTTTGTCCGGACGCACCGGATACACCTGGATCATGAAGGGATCGTGCACGGCGCCGACGAAATATTGATCGATCGATTCGGCGAGCACCGACGGTGCAAACGGCCGAAACCGCTCGCGGAACTTGATCTTCTGGTTGATGATGTCGCGCATGTCGCGTCGCCGCGGATCGGCCAGGATGCTGCGATTGCCCAGCGCGCGTGCGCCCCACTCCATGCGCCCCTGATACCACCCGATCACCTGGCCGTCGGCGATTCGCGCCGCCGTCTCCCGGCACAGCACCGTCTCATCGTCGATGGTCTGCCACCTGCAGCGGCCCTGCTCGACGACGCCGCTCTTCCGGATCACCGTGGCAATCGCCTCCGCGTCGTACTCGGTGCCCCAATAGGCATGCGGCATGCGCGGCCCGACCGGCCGCTCGCCGCCGGCATGCCACGCCTGCAGTGCCGCGCCAAGGGCGGTGCCGTTGTCGCCGGCCGCGGGTTGAATGAACACGTTCGTGAACGGCGTGTGTTGCCGGATCTTGCCATTCGCGACGCTGTTCATCGCGCAGCCGCCGGCGAGGCACAACGTCTCGAGCGGCACGCGCGCGTGAACGCCACGCAACACGTGAAAGACCGCGTCCTCAAACACCCGCTGCACCGATGCGGCGATGTCTTCGTGGCGCTTGCCGACCGGCTCGTCGGGCCGGCGCGCTGGACCAAGCCGTTCGATCAACCGCTCAGTGAAAATGTCGGGCACCTGCGGCTCGCCCGAATCCCACGACATCGAGATCTCGCCGGTCCAATGACGAAAATATTCCAGGTCCAGTGAAAACTGCCCGCCGGGTTCGAGATGCACCAGCGTCTGAATGGCCTCGGTATGCGACGGCGTGCCGTACGGCGCCAGGCCCATCACCTTGTACTCGTCGCCGAATTTCTTGAAACCCAGATGTTGGGTAATGGCGAGGTAGAGCAGGCCCAGCGAATGGGGAAAGTAGGTCCGGTCGATGACGTCCATCCGGCCGCCACGGCCGTGCGCGACCGACACGCTCACGAAATCGCCGAAGCCGTCGATGGCGCAACACGCCGCTTCCGGCATGCCGCTGGTGTAGTAGGTGCTCGCCAGATGCGCGGGGTGATGTTCAATGTAGGTCGCGCGCGCTTCAACGTCGCTGAGGCGCAAGCCGAACGTGTGCGCGATCACGTCGGGAACGCCGCGGTTCTTGCCCGCGGCATTTCGGTATTGAGTGACGAGCGCGGCGCCCGGCCGGTGCGTCAGCGCGAACCAGGCCTTGCGCAGGAGATGCACACGGCGTCCACGCGCAATCGCCCAGACGTCGACGTCGGCCGGCGTGGCTCCGGCCATCGCCAGCGCCGTCTCGATGGCCCGCGCCGGAAAACCGGCGACGTGCTTGATGCGGCAGAAGCGCTCCTCTTCGAGCGCCGCCACCAGCACGCCGTCGCGCAGCACGGCGGCCGCTACGTCACCGTGAAAGGCGTTGAGGCCGACGATGATCATGCGCTCAGCGGGCGCTCGCCGGCGTCGGCCGCGGCGTGCGGAGCCCGGCCGCGAGCGGTGCCGACTCCAGTTTCGCCTGATCGCGCCGATAGAGGAGCAGGCCGCCGACCACGCCGGCCAGCACCGCGTTGGCCGGCATGATCAACGCGACCTCCCACAGGCTTTGTGTGGCCAACCCGGCGAGCCCCGCCGCGGCGCCGACGCGCACCCAGAACATTTCCCCTTTATCGGCACGGACGGCGCGAAGGCCCAGCGTCGCGGTCAGCACCAGCACCAGCAGCGCGGGGAGGCCGACCAGCAGTCCGCCTTCGCTGGCCACCTGCAGGTAATGCGAGTGCGCGTTGTTGAAGAACGCCCAGCGTTGCATCGAGCCCACCCAGACGCGCGATTGCTGATAGAGGGTCATCGCGTCTCCGAACGTGCCTGCACCGCTGCCCGTGAGCCAGAAATCCCGCACGATCGGCAGCGACTCGCGCCAAATCGTCGTGCGGCTGGATTCACCGGCGGGCGATCCAAAACTCTGCCCCATGCGGGTGGCCCAGCCGTCCACGTCGACGAACAACACCACCATCAGCAGCGCCGCACCGGCAATCCCCAGCGCGGCTGGCATCCTGGTGCGCTCGATCTCGATCGCCACGCGCGCGCGGCCAAGCTGCCACCCGGTGATCGCGGCGACGCCAAGGCCTGCCACCGCCGACCGCGACAGGGTCGTCAGCAGCACACCGATCTGCACAAACGCGGCAAGAGCCGTGAACAGCGCACCCGAGCTCAGGACTTGACCGATCGATTGCCGCCAGTGTCCTCGCGAGGTCGGGTGAATCCGCAGCCGGGCGATGCAGTAGCCGCAGATCGGCGCCGCGATGAGCAGCAGCCAGGCGGCGAAATGATTGCGGTTCACAAACGCGCCAAACGGATTCGCGCTGCGCGACTCGGGCTCGATCAGGAACAGCACCGTGCGTGGCGCCACGGCCCGCTGGATGACCGCCATCACCGCCGCCAGCGCACCCAGGAACGCCAGCGCGCGGCACACCGCGCGCGTGCTGCCACCCGCGCCAAACTTGCCGCGTGCGGTCCAGAAGGCCAGGACGCCGAGGACCACCGTGCCCAGCGCCACTCGCGTGGCCGGCGGATTCACCGTCATCGTGGTCCACGACGGCGCGGGCTGCCCGAACGCGCTGAATTGAATCGCGGCCCGCACCTCAGCGGCGTGCGGCGACACCGCCGCGACCATCGCGGCGGGGAGCGGGATGAGTTGAATCCCAATCGCCAGGAGCAGCGCGACCAGCGCGACGTCGAGTGGACGGTCGGACTTCGGAAAGAAAAACGTTCTGCGGGGTGCCGCCATCGCGGCGGCGGCAGCGAGAATCAGCAGCGGCGCCAGGGTCCACGTCCTGCCGCCCGCGACGAGCAGGTAGGAAGCGGTGACGAGGAGGAGGAGCAGCGTCCGCTGCACAAATCAGGCTGCAGGTGATTCCGCGTAGTAGTTCTTGTACTGATGCCCGTAGTATCGCGAGTAATAGTACTTGTTCCGGCCGAAGTTCACCTTGTTGAGCACCGCGAGCACGTGGCGCGGATTGCTGCTGAGCAGCGTTTCCACGGCGCGCTCGGCCAAACGCCACCGTGTCATCTCCGCGCCGATCACGAAGGTCACCGCGCCGACCAGCGGCGCGAGAATCACCGCGTCGGTGACCGCCAGTACCGGCGGCGTGTCGATGATGATCCAGTCGAACGGCCCGGTCTCGAGGCCGGCGAGCAATGCGCGCATGCGGTCCGACGCGAGCAACTCCGACGGGTTGGCCGGCGTGCGGCCGGCCGTGATAGTCAGCAGATTCGGATCGTGCGTCCGCTGCACCACTTCACGCATGCGCGCCTGGCCGGCGAGCAGCTGCGACAAGCCGCGATCGTTCGCCATGCGCAGCGCCTTGTGCACGCTCGGCCGCCGCATGTCGGCGTCGATCAGCAACACGCGCGCGCCGCCCACGGCCAGCGCCATCGCGATGTTCACGGCGGTGGTGGTCTTGCCTTCGAGCGGCTGCGAGCTGGCCACCGCCACCACCCGTGAGCCCGTACCCGGCAATTGCGCCGCGAGCGAGGTGCGGATGGAGCGGTACGCCTCACCGAAATCGTGTGGCACCGGACCCGAAATCAGCGGATGGCGACCGCCGGACACGATCGGCACCAGGCCGAGGAACTTCAGCTTCAAGCGGCGCGTGATGTCGTCCGGCGTCTTGACCGTGTCGTCGAGATAATCGATGCCGAACGCGACCCCGAGACCAAGCGCCAGGCCGAGCGCAATCGCATACAGCCAGTCGCGGCGATGGTTGGGCGCGGACGGCACCGTCGGTACCTCGCCGCGATCGACGACGCGCACGTTGTTGGTGCGGCTGTTGGCCACCACGCGCAGTTCCTTCTCGCGCGTCAGCAGCTGGTTGTAGACCGTGCGGTTCGACTCCGCCTCGCGCAGCAGCACCGCGTAGTCCACGCCCTTGCGTCCCAGTGCCGTCGCCGCCTGCTTGGCTTCGTTCAGCGACGCCTGCAGCTCTTTCTCCTGCTGGACCGCGTTCTCGAATTCGTTCTTGACGTTCTGCACCGCCTTGGCGATCTCGGCCTTCAGCTGTTTGTCGGTGCTGGCGAGCTGCGCCGCCACTTTCTGGCGTTCCGGGTGCTTGTCTCCGTAGCGCTCCGCCAGGCGTGCGCTCTCCTGCTGCAAGTTGTTGAAGTTGGTGCGCAGGTTCTGGATGTTGGGGTTGGCGATCACCGAGCTAATCGACTCGATGTCCTGGCCGGCGGCGTTGATCTGCCGCATCAGCCCTTCCTTCTGAATGCGCTCCAGCCGTGCCTTGGTCAGGGCGTCGTTCTGTTGCGTCAACCGCGCCACGACGATGTTCTGGCTGCTGTCGAGGGCGCCGGCATCCTGCTTTTCCTTGTATTGCGCCAGCGCGAGCTCGCTCTGTTGCACGAGCTTGCCCTGCTTCTCGACTTCACCGGTCAGCCACTCGGCGCTCTTCTCGAGGGTCGACACCTTGAGGGAGAGGTTGTTGGCGACGTACTCGTCGGCGAACATGTTGGCGGCCCGCGCGGCGAACTCGGGATCCGCGGCGCCGAACATCACGTCCACCAACTGGCTGCCGCGCACCTGGGTCACGCCCAGCCGCGCCAGCAACGCGTCCGGATAGCTCGACTGCGCCACCGGATCCAGCACGGTGCTCGGGGCCGGCGCGTCGGCCTGCGTCGACGTGATCAGCCGGTAAGGCCACATCGCGTAGTACTTCACCAGCGCGATGCCCACGGCGAGCTGCGTCGGCTTGGGCCCCTGCCCGTTGAATTCCGGCACGCGCTGCATGTCGAGCTTCGCCGCGACACGCTGGGCCAGGTCGCGGCCGCGCATGATGCGCAGCTGCGTTTGCAGATAAATCTCCGGATCGGTGAGGGTGATGTTGCGCGAGATCTCGCTCGGCGTGGCAATGTCGGTATTGGGATCTTCGATCAGCACGCGCGCCATCGATCGGAATTCGGGAATGCGCGTGTAACTGTCGACCATCACCCAGCCGACCACGAGCAGGAAGACGAGCATGGCGGCCCAGCGATACTTGTAGAGGACCGAGAGCCGATCGAACAGGTGCGGCTCCGCCCCAACCCCGAGGGCCGGCGGGGGAGAGGTGTGTGCCGGCGGCGCGGCCGGCGTGTGGGGTGGTTCGTTCGACATTGCGCCCGGCGGTTACGGCCTTACAGGTGACACCGGCTCACCGGCGTCCACGGGCGAAATGTTCTGGTCCGCGGCGAGCGTCAGGGTGGCTGCCGTCATCGTGGTCTGCGCGCTCATGCCGAGAAAGTTCGCGGCGTTGTGCGGCATGGTCATGTTGCGCAGACCCGGATCCCAGCGGCCGGGCAGCTGCACCACGGTCTGCAACGTTTCGTAGCGCGCGATCGAGCCCGCATTGCTGAGCGCCAGCACATAACCGTCGACCATCGTCATTTCGACGACATACGTGCCGGGCATCTCGACGAGGAATTCGTATTCGCCGTTGCCGTTGGCTTCGCCCTCTTGCGTCACAGTGCCGGTGACGAGGTTGCGCAGCTGGACCCTGGCATACGCCACCGGCACCTGGTGAATGTCGATCACGGTGCCGATGACCTTGGTGTCGGTCTTGGTGTTGGCTGGGCGCCACGACTCAGCGAACGTGACCCCGGGCCGCGGCGGCTGGACGAGCCTCACCCCGGTTTGCGCGGTCAGACCTGCGCCACAGGTGAGGACCAGGCCCCATACCAGTGAGTTGATGCGTGTGCTCATCGGAACGCACTCCCTCCGACGCTGTTTCCGGGGGGAAACCTTCAGCAACGTCAGTATATTGGCTTCCAGTTCTTATCGGGCGCTAAAGGCGACCCAGTAGTCAATATGACAATATACGACAATAAAGACAATTTTGTCTAGTTTCGAACGAAAGCGTCATTTTTCGGTCATGAGCAGATAGCATCGTCGTTTCGGCCGATTTCCGTAAACGGCTCCGGAAAGGATTACGTAACCAAAGTCATGCATCCCGCATTGTTTCAATCACTTCTGCGACGTACTGCGGTCGCCGCCATCCTGGTGGCCGGCATGATGACCGCGACGCGGGCGGCCGACTGGCCGGAATGGCGCGGGCCGTCGCGAGACGGGCGCTCCGCGGAAACCAACCTCCCGTCGCGCTGGTCGCCGCAAGGCGACAACCTCGCCTGGCGCATTCCGATCGGCAGCAGGTCGGCGCCGGTGGCGTTCGGCAATCGCATTTACATCAACTCGCCAACGCCCGGTGATCCGACGCTCACGCAGGAGCGGCTGATCGCGATCGACGCCGAGACCGGCAAGGTCGTGTGGGAGCGCCGCTTCAGCCTGTATCTCAGCGACGTGCCGCAGCATCGCGCCTCGTGGGCGTCGCCCGCGGTCGACCCGGAAACCGGCAACGTGTATCTCTTCACGGTGTCCGCGCAACTGGTGTGCCTGTCGCCGGACGGGACAGTGCTGTGGGATCGATCGCTCACCGAAGAATACGGCGCCGTCACCACGCACGGCGGGCGAACCACGTCGCCGATCATCGATGGCGACAAGCTGATTCTCAACACGCTGATCCTGGCGTGGGGTGATCTCAATCGCCCCGGCAACCGCTACTTCGCGTTCGACAAGAAGACCGGGCAGACAATCTGGATCAGCTCGCCGCAGTCGCGCCACTACGACACCAATTACTCGACGCCCATCACCGCGACGATCGATGGCACACGCGCCCTGGTCGTCGGCGGCACCGACGGCGTGTATCACGCCTTGAAGGTCAACACCGGCGAGAAGATCTGGTCGATGGAAGTCAGCAAGCGCGCGATTCTCAACAGCCCGCTGGTCCGCGACAACATCGCCTACCTTACGCACGGCGAGGAGAACACCGATACCACCGAGATGGGGCTGATCGCCGCGGTCGACGCGACCCGGACCGGCGTGCTGACGGCCGATGCGTTCAAGTGGCGGACCCGCGGGTTCCTGCCGACGTATGCCTCGCCGGTGATGGACAACGACCGGCTCTACACGATGGACAACAGCGCCATTGTCGGCGCGTTCGATCTCAAGACCGGCGCGAAGCTGTGGGAGAAGACCCTCGGCACGCTGCAGAAGGGTTCGCCGGTGCTCGCCGACGGCAAGTTGTATGTCGGTACCGAAAACGGCAAGTTCTACATCCTGCGTCCATCCGCGAGCGGCGTCGAGGTGCTCGACGAGGATCTGCTCGGCTCGCCGCAATCACCTGAAGTGATCGTCGCCTCGCCGATCGTTGCCGATGGCCGCGTGTATGTGACGTCGATGGACGCGATGTACGCGATTGGGAAACGTGTTCCACGCAAGGGTGCGCAGGGTGCGCAGGGTGCGCAGGGTGCGCAGGGTGCACAGGGTGCGCAAGGTGCTCCGGCGCATGTGCAGGTGTTTCCGTACGAAGCGTTGCTGACGCCCGGCCAGACCGTGGCGTTGACGGCGAAGTTGTACGACGCCAAGGGCAATTTCATTCGCGAGGAGCCCGCCGCGCAGTGGTCGGTCGATCAAGTGAGCGGCGCGGTGGATGCGCAGGGTGTCTACACCGCGGCCAAACAGGGAATGTCGGCCGGATTCGTGAAGGCCACCGTCGGCGCCATCAGCGGCACCGCGCGCGTGCGCGTGATCGAGGCGCCGCCATGGACGTTTGATTTTGAGAACGCGGCCGGCGAGGCGCCGCCGGCCTGGTGGGTCGGCGCGCCGACCAAGGTGGTGCAGCGCACGGTGGAAGGCGTCGGCAAGGTCCTGGTCCGCCAACGCGACGACACCGTCGGCCGCCGCGCGAGAGTGTTTTTCGGCCAGCCGACCCTGGCCGGATTCACCGTGGAAGCCGAGGTCCGCGGCCGCGAGCAACGGCGGCAGCGCGGCGACGTCGGACTCATCAACGAGCGCTACGTGCTGGTGCTGTTCGGCAACGGCCAGAAGCTCGAATTGCATCCCTGGCAG
>CAZEMI010000250.1:0-2279 GCA_964513235.1 uncultured Acidobacterium sp. | reverse complement strand
CTCGCATCTGCTGCTGCATCCGTATAACGAGACCAGCTGGAACGATCAGGTGTTGCGCGAAGCCCTGGCACTGCGGGTGGCGCGCGGCGTGAACCACGCGCGCGACACGTTGATGGCCGGCATCACCACGGTGCGCGATCTGGGCAGCGAAGGCGCGGCGTATGCGGACGTGGGTCTTCGCGATGCGATTGCGCGAGGTATTGTGCCTGGCCCGCGGATGTTGGTGGCGGGCCCAGCGATGGTGGTCACCGGCAGTTATGCACCGAAAGGATTTGCACCCGAGGTGACGGTGCCGCAAGGGGCCGAAGAAGCCGACGGTCTTGATGGCGTGGTGCGCGTGGCGCGCGGACAGATCGCGCGCGGGGTGGACTTCATCAAGATCTACGCGGACTATCGATGGGGGCCCAACGGCGAGGCGCGGCCGGGCTTTACGCTCGACGAGATTCGACGTCTTGTGGAAGCCGCCAATAGCAGCGGCCGTCCTGTAGTCGCGCATGCGTCATCTCCCGAAGGGATGCGGCGCGCAATCCTCGGCGGCGTCGAGACCATCGAGCACGGCGACGAGGGCACGCCGGAGATCTGGAAGCTGATGGTCGAGAACAACGTCGCCTATTGTCCGACCATTGCCGCGGGCGACGCGACCTCGCAGTACGCGGGGTGGAAGAAAGGTGTCGATCCCGAGCCCGCGCGGATCGCGCGCAAGCGAGAGACGTTCAAGGCGGCGCTGGCCGCCGGCGTGAAGATGTGCTTCGGCGGCGACGTCGGCGTCTACGCGCACGGCGACAACGTGCGCGAGCTCGAGTTGATGGTGGACTGGGGCATGACGCCCGCCGCCGCGCTCGTGGCGGCGACCTCGGGCAACGCCACGTATTTTCGCCAGGGTGATCGTATCGGTCGCGTGAAGTCGGGGTTGTTTGCGGATCTGGTGGCCGTCGAGGGCGATCCCGCGTCCGACATCAAGGCGCTTCGCCGCGTGAAGCTGGTGATGAAGAACGGGAAGATCTACAAGGAATGACACGTGCCGGGGCCGGCACTTCTTGCCGGGGGCGGCACCGCGTGCCGGGGTTGCAATACTTGCCGGGGAAAGACATGACTAGATTCGCGATTTCGTTTCTTCTGCTTACCACCACCGCGCTCGCCGCGGCGGATCATGGGCCCGAGAAGGGAACACTGGTGATCGTTGGCGGCAACATGCAGGACCCGGCGATCGTGAAGCGGTTCATCGATCTCGCCGGTGGGCCCGAGGCGCCGATCGTCATCATCCCGACGGCGGGCGAGGCGGATGACGAGTACGACCAGTACTGGTCGGGGCTGCGGCAGTGGCGCGAGAACGGCGCGCGGAAATTGACCGTCCTGCACACGCGCGATCGGAAGGTGGCGGACTCTGAAGGATTCGTCACAGCGATCCGCGAAGCCCGCGGCGTGTTCTTCGGCGGCGGACGCCAATGGCGATTGGCGGATTCGTACTTGAACACGCTCACGCACAAGGAGCTGACGGCACTCTTGAACCGTGGCGGCGTCGTGGGCGGGTCCTCGGCCGGCGCGTCGATCCTGACGTCCTTCATGGTGCGCGGCGACACCAAGAGCAACGAGAAGATGATCGGCGATCACACCGTGGGTCTTGGCTTCCTCAAGAATGCCGCCGTCGATCAGCACCTGCTGCGCCGAAACCGTCAGTTCGACATGCTTGAAGTAATCGACAAGCACCCCGAGCTGCTCGGCATCGGCCTCGACGAAGACACCGCCATCGTCGTGCGTGGCGATCAGTTCGACGTCATCGGCAAGAGTTACGTGGTGGTCTACAGCAACAAACCCGTCGTCGGCTCGAATGGCCGGTTCTACTTCATGGGTGCGGGCGATCGCTTTGATATGAAGACGCGAAAAGCGACTCGCCAAGGAAATGAGCGGCGACCCTTGCAAGGCGTTCGGCCGGGTGGAATAAATTGACGATCGACAATCGAGTGATTTAGTGACTGTTGTCGAATTGGCGATCGTCAACTGTTTGATTCAATTTGAGATTGACAATTGGCGAATTTGAGTCGCGCGATTGCAAAATTGCCAATCACCAGACAGTCACCCAATTGTCAATCGCCGATCGACAATGCAGCGTCACACCACGTTAGCTTCGCCGGCGACGCTGCGTCTGCTGAAGCGATCGAGCTCGAACGGCGAAATGTCGAACTTCGGATCGCGACCCGCGATCTGATCGGCCAAGATGCGGCCGGCCGCGGGTGCGTGCTGGAATCCGTGGCCGCTGAATCCCGCGATCGTATAGAAGC
>CAZEMI010000249.1:0-23720 GCA_964513235.1 uncultured Acidobacterium sp. | reverse complement strand
TGCGGCACCTCGTGGCATGCGGCGCTGGTCGGCAAGTTCATGATCGAGGAGCTCGCCAAGGTCGCGGTGGAAGTCGACTACGGCTCGGAGTACCGCTATCGGAATCCGATCATCGACAACAAGTCGCTGGCGGTGGCGATTACGCAGTCGGGCGAAACGGCGGACACGCTTGCCGCACTGCGTGAAGCCAAAGCCAAGGGCGCCCGGAGCCTGTCGATCTGCAACGTCGTCGGCAGCATGGCCACGCGCGAGGCTGACGGCACCATCTACACGCACGCCGGCCCTGAGATCGGTGTGGCGTCGACCAAGGCGTTCACCACGCAGCTGGTCGCGCTCTACCTGTTTGCCCTCAAGCTGGCCGAGTTGCACAACACGCTCACGCACGCCGAACGGTGCGATCACATCGACGCGCTCATGCGGCTCCCGAAGGTCCTCGAAGAGACGCTCAAGACCGCCAAGGAGATGGAGGAGATCGCGGCGAAGTTCTACAACCGCTCCGACTTCCTCTATCTCGGCCGCGGTATCAACTATCCGATCGCCCTCGAAGGCGCGCTGAAGCTCAAGGAGATCTCCTACATCCACGCCGAGGGCTATCCCGCCGGCGAGATGAAGCACGGCCCGATCGCGCTCATCGACGAGCAGATGCCGGTGGTGGCCATCGCCACCCACGATCACGTGTTCGAGAAGATGCAGGGCAACATCCAGGAAGCCAAGGCGCGCGGCGGCTCGATCATCGCCCTCACCACACAAGGCGACACCACGCTCGAACAGCTGCTCGACGAGAACGACTGCCTGGTTGCAGTTCCTGCAACACATCGGCTGTTGATGCCAGTCGTCATCTCGTTGCCGTTGCAGTTGTTGTCGTACTACATCGCCGTGCGTCGCGGCTGCGACGTCGATCAGCCGAGGAATCTTGCGAAGAGTGTCACGGTAGAATAGAGGGGTTGGATCTACTCTCTTCGCTGAATCCTGAACAACAGGAAGCTGTACAACGCACGGAAGGTCCGCTCCTGATTCTGGCTGGAGCGGGCTCGGGTAAGACGCGCGTCATCGCCCATCGCATCGCCTTTCTCGTGTCGGAGCGCATTGCGTATCCCGATCAGATCATGGCGGTCACCTTCACCAACAAGGCGGCGCAGGAGATGCGCGAGCGTGTCGAGCGGCTGCTCGACGCGGACTGCCGCGCGATGTGGATCTCCACCTTTCACGCGCTGTGCGCGCGCCTGCTGCGTCGCGAGGCCCACAACATTGGCCTGAGCCGCGACTTCACCATCTACGACTCCGCCGACCAGCAGTCGGTGATCAAGCAGCTGCTCAAGGAATATCACCTCGCTGACGAAACCTACCAGCCGCGAATGGTGCTGGGGCGGATCAGCGCGGCCAAGAACCGCATGGAGGGCCCGGAGAGTTTCGAGAACACCTGGAACGTCCGCGACAAGGAAATCGGCAAGCTCTTTGCCGGCTACATGAAAGCGTTGAAAGACGCAAGCGCGCTGGACTTCGACGATCTGCTGCTGGCCACGGTGGAGCTGTTCGACAAGAACCCCGGCGTGCGCGAGCGGTATGCGCACCGCTTTCGCTACGTGATGGTCGACGAATACCAGGACACCAATCGGCCGCAGTACTTGCTGATCAAGCAGATTGCCGGCAAGCACCGCAACCTCGCCGTGGTCGGCGATCCCGACCAGTCCATCTACAAATGGCGCGGTGCCGACCTGCGCAACATCATGGATTTCGAGACCGACTTCTCGGACGCGCACACCGTACGCCTCGAGCAGAACTACCGATCGACGGAAGTGATCCTCGATGCGGCGTCGGCGGTGATTGCCAACAACCGCAACCGCAAGAAGAAGGCGCTCTGGACCGACCTGAAGGGCGGCGCGAAGATTCGGTTGTTCCGGGGATCGGACGAGCTCGAGGAGGCCGAATACATTACCAGGACGGCTGTGGCCTCGATGCGAGACGACGTCAACGCCAAGATGGCGGTGTTGTATCGCACCAACGCGCAATCGCGCGCGGTGGAGGACTCGCTTCGAGCCGCGGGCATTGCCTACATCGTGCTCGGCGGCGTCGGCTTTTACGAGCGGAAGGAAGTCAAAGACGCCCTCTCGTATCTGAAGCTGGTGTTGAATCCGCATGACGATGTCGCGATTCGGCGCGTGATCAACGTGCCGGCGCGCGGCATCGGCAAGGGCGTGATGGATGCGCTCGGCGGTGTCGATGTCAGCCAGGTGGACACCAGCGCGCAGCCGTTGTTTGCCGGCCTGTCGCCGGCGGTGGCTCGGAATTCCCTGTGGACGAAGATCGTCACCGCCGTTGACGGGCGACTCCTGACCGCGAGGCAGGTTGCCTCGCTGGCGGCGTTCCGCGATTTGATTATGGTGTTAGCGGAGGTCGCCCGACGCGAGTCTGTCTCCGTGTTGCTCGGAAAAGTTCTCGATCAGTCCGGGTACCTCCGTGATCTCCGTGAGGACAAGAGTGAAGAATCGGAAGGCCGCATCGAGAACCTGATGGAGCTGGTCTCCGCCGCGCGCGAGTACGAATCGCGCGAAGCGGAGCCGTCGCTTGGCGGCTTCGTCGATCGGCTGTCGTTACTGTCGGACGTAGACAAGGAACAAGGGCAGCAGAAGGACCCGAGGGTCATGATGATGACCCTGCACTCCGCCAAAGGTCTCGAGTTTCCAACCGTGGTGCTCGCCGGGCTCGAAGAAGGGTTGTTCCCGCATTCGCGATCGCGTGACGACGAAGCGGAGCTCGAAGAGGAGCGGCGACTGTGCTACGTCGGCATCACCCGCGCGCGGAAGCAGTTGGTGCTGACGAGCGCGGCTCGCAGGCGCGTGTTTGGCGAGTATCAGAATACGGAGCCGTCCCGCTTCATCGACGAGATTCCGGCCGACCTCGTCGAGCGTGATGAGTCACCGGCCTCGAGTCGTGCCAGTAGTGGAACCAATTGGAGTTATCGGCCCAACCCATACGCACGGAGGTATCCGCCAAAGGCCCGCGACGATGGGAAGGTCGCGACACAGAATTTTGCGTATGAGGAAGAGGATCAAACGCCCGGCCTTCGCCCCGGCGCGCGCGTCAACCATGCCCAGTTCGGACCGGGCACGGTGGTGAGCGTTGAGGATCTTGAAGACGACCAGAAGCTGGTCGTGAAGTTCGTCTCGGTGGGCACGAAGACCTTGAGGGCCCGGTACGCCAAACTACAGCCACGATAGCGGAGAGACCTTATAAAGCATTTAGATTCAGTAGTTTGCTTGTCGCGTTAGCTTGAACGACCGGTTTCAACTTCACACTCTACTTCACATGCACTGCCCGATCGGGTATGGTGATGACATGGCCGAAATTCGGGATCCAGTGACGCTAGCGCCTATCGAGGAGATCGTGCTGTCCACCGCTCCTTTGATTCGCGTTATCGCACAGGTTCGATTTCCGCTCGTAGTGGCGATAGAACAGCGTGATTTCATCGCTCCTTTTCAAGAAGCAATTCGAGCGGACTACCCGCAACTGCGACAGGAGCAGACTCAAGCGTTAGTCCTTGGTCCTGGAGGTCTGTCGCCAGCGGACAAGGAGCGCGTATGGAGATTCTCGGACATTAGCGGTCACTGGAGAGTGACTCTCGCTCCCACATTCCTCGCACTGGAGACCACGTCCTACACAACACGTCTGGAGTTTTTTGATCGACTTCGGCGCGTGCTCGATGTTCTTGAGAGGCGAGTGGAGCCTAAGGTCGTCGATCGGATAGGAATACGTTATGTGGACCGAATCTCCGGCGAGCCCATGGGTCGCATCGCTGATCTCGTTCGCCCCGAGGTGCGTGGAATAACTGGCACAATTGCAGAGCAGCATCTTCAGCATTCTCTGACTGAATCGCTGTTCGTCTTGGAAGAATCACGACTGCTGGCGCGTTGGGGTCGAATTCCTCCTGGTGTGACGGTTGACCCTAACGCGATCGAACCGATCGGCGAAGCCAGCTGGGTTCTTGACTTGGATATGTTCTCGGCTGAGCCAATGCCGTTTTCAGCAAGCGGTGTGGCAAGAGTCGGCGAAGAGTTCGCCCGTCGCATTTACACTTTCTTTCGGTGGGCGGTAACCGACGAGTTCTTACGGGTTTTCGGGGGCAATCTATGACGTTCACAAGCGCGGTCGGTGACTCCACGTCTGCCCGCGGCGCGATGATTGTTCGTCCAATGAGAGAACCGGCGCTTATCGGCCTCATGCTGATTGGACTGGGCACGTCTACGACAGTAGCTCCGCCGTCCTCCATCCAAGCAATCGGCCTGCACGGGAACACATCCTCAGGCCTTGTTCTCAGTGACTCCAGCGGCGCGATCGAATCCCTAACTGAGCTTCGGCTGCGAAGCGGTCTTACTTGGGAGCAGATCTCCAGACTCTTTGGAGTGAGTCGCAGAGCGTTGCACTTCTGGGCCAGTGGCAAGGCAATGACGCCAGCCAACCAAGAGCACCTTCAGCGCGTGCTTGCAGCGTTGCGCCGAATCGATCGAGGCTCTCCAACAGCGACTCGGACGGTCTTGCTCGATGCCGGTCTCGAAGGTCTCGTGCCGTTTGACTTGCTTCGCGCGGGACACTATGACCGCGCAATTGCGGTTACGAACGTGGCTTCCTATATCGACCTGTCAAACTCTCGCATGCCGTCGCGCAAGCGTTCTGCAAAGGCTCCGCTTCCCCCCGACGCCCTTGTTGATGCGCTTCAGGATCGCCCCGTTGGACAGTTCCGTGCAGTGCGCGCGGCATCTAGCGTGAGGATTCGGAGAGGATGACGTGCCCGCTGAGGGACCACAGGATGAAGGACTCCCCGCAGGCGCGGCGGCAATCGATCGCGCGCTGAGCGCATGGCGTCAGGGCGATTGTGTGGTGGAGCCTCAGTGGTTCTCGTTTCGCGTCTCCCAATCGGGTGGTTTGACTACGGCCGGCAACGTCGCGATCGCCGCTGGGGTTGATCTCGCAGAAGAGGAGGCAGCCGGGCTCGTCGTTGTTACACAAACCTGCGACATCATCAGAAGTTGCTCGGAACGTCCTTTTATCGAGCTTGCACCCTTGGTGGAGGTGTCAGCGGATGTCTCCGACGACATCAAGAAGGGACGCCGACCGGGCTTTGCCTTCATACCTGGCCTGGCCGATCGCCGGCTTGTGGCTGATCTTGATCGGATAATGACGGCGGAGAAATCGGTGGTCGCTACCTGGAATCGAGTCGCTGGCTGCAGCACCGACGACGAGGTTCGCGCTCTTAGCGCAGCGCTAGCGCGCAAGCGAGTGCGGTTCGCCTTTCCAGACGACTTCGTGGCGCTCGTCAGACCGTTACAAGAACGGCTAACGTCAAAGCATGGCAAGAACTCGGCCGAAGGCCGAGCGCTCCGAGCTCTACGAGAAATTCGCGTGGCGGCGACACCTTCGTGGGACGCTCCCCGTGTGGAAGTGATGTTCTACTTCATTCCAACCGGAGAACAGGAAGAATTTGAAACCGAACAGTGGTTTGTGTTTCTTGAGCAGTGGCTCGATCTCGTTAAGGCAACAGGCCGTTTTGTCACCGTTGAAGGCCTAGTTGCGACTCTCGAGGGGCTCACGGCCGCGGACTACGTGACCAGTGATCCGCTCGATCTTGATCATTTATCGGGCTGACCCGGTGAGTCGCGGCCGGCCGAGGTACAGTCTCGGCCATCAGTGCGCCCTTCAGCTTCCTAAAGCCCAGTAATCCTCGTAATAATCGGCCGCCCCTCGCGGCCGCCGCCGGCCACGCGCGCGATGGTGATCGTCAGCGTCTTCTGCGACGTCTGCCCCTCCGGCGAGCGCACCTCGGCGTTCACCACCACGTCCTTGCTGATCGTCTCGCCTTCGAAGGTGCGCGCATCGAGCGGCGGCTGGCCCGGCTGCGTCAACGAGGCTTCGGCGAGGCCGGTCGAGGCCTTGATCGCCGCGGTGGCGGTCGAGGTTGCGCGCGCGTGTGAGGCGATGCCTTCGCGCCACTTGTCCCATTCGGCCTTGGTCTTCAGCAGCGCCGGCGTGAACTTCGCGTCCGGCTGGGCCTCGAGTCTCAGGACCTGTTCGATCGACTTGATGTTGGCGTTCTGATACTCGATCTTCGTGACCAGGAACGCCTTCTCTTCCTCGCGGGCCTTCGCTTCCGCTTCGAACAGCGGCTTGAACGAGAGCGGCTCGCGCTGCTCCTCGCCGATGCTGGTGATCTCGAAATCATCGACCGCGCCCTGCGTCCGCGGATCGATCACCACCGCCGACATGCGGCCCACCGTGGTGTTGTCGCGTGCCCTGGAGGCGCGGAAGAACTGCGTCAGGAACTGCTGCTCCGGCGGACGCGAGCAGCTGATCACGAACAGGGTCGCGGGAACGAGCAAGATAGCGGCAGCGGCGATCTTCGTTAGTCCTGAGCGAGCGTAGCGAGTCGAAGGATTCATTCGTCCTCCTGGAAAGGCGGGATTTAGTCCCGCCCAAAGGCGCGAGCCTACGATTGCGTTTCCGGTGGCACCGAGTCGTTGCCGTTGGGTGGCACGTCGTCCGCGACGGCGGCCTCCACCAGCGCCACCGACACGATCTTGTCGTCGCTTTCGAGATCCATCAGCTTCACGCCCTGCGTGGCGCGGCCGATGGTCCGGATCTCGGCGGCAATGGTCCGCAGAATCTTGCCCCACTCCGTGATCACGAGCAACTCCTCGTTGTCGTGCACCTGTGCAATGCCCACCACGTGGCCGTTCTTGTCGGTCACCTCGAGGTTCTTGAGGCCATAACCGCCACGGCCCTGCACGCGGTACTCGTCGAGCGCGGTCTTCTTCGCGTAGCCCTTCTCGGTGACGGTCAGCAACGTGCCGCCGGGCTTGACCACTTCCATGGCCACCACCTGGTCGCCCTCGCGCAGCTGGATGCCGCGGACACCGTACGCGGTGCGGCCCATCGCGCGCGCGTCCGCTTCTGCGAAGCGAATCGCCATGCCGTCGCGCGTGCCGATGAACACTTCGCTCTTGCCGTCGGACACCTGCACCGCCAGCAGCTCGTCATCGTCCTCAATGCCCATCGCGATGATGCCGCCGGCGCGCGGGTTGGCGAACGCGGACAGCTCGGTCTTCTTGATCGTGCCTTTGCGCGTGCCCATCATGATGAAGCGCTGATCGTCGAACTGCTGCACGGCCACCATCGCCGCGAGCTTCTCGCCAGATTCGAACTGCACGAGATTCGCAATCGACTTGCCTTTGCCGTCGGCGCCCACATCCGGGATCTCGTGGACCTTCAGCCAATACGCGCGGCCGCGATCCGAGAAGATCATCATGTAGGAGTGCGTCGAGGCCACGAACAGGTGGTTGACCACGTCCTCTTCGCGCGTCCGCATCCCGATGCGCCCTTTGCCGCCGCGGTTCTGGGTGCGATACGTCGTGATCGGCGTGCGCTTGATGTAGCCGGTATCGGTGACCGTCACCGCGACGTCTTCGTCGGTGATCAGATCCTCGATGCTCAGTTCGCCTTCCTCGTCGATCAGCTGCGTGCGGCGCGGATCCGCGAACTTCGCCTTGATCGCCTTCAGCTCGTCGACAATGATCTTCAGCAGCAGCGGCTGGTTGGCGAGGATGTTCCTCAGCTTCGCGACCAGCGCCGTCAGCTCGGCCAGCTCGTTGAGGATCTTGTCGCGCTCGAGGCCGGTGAGGCGCTGGAGCTGCAGGTCGAGGATCGCCTGCGCCTGGATCTCCGAGAGACCGAAGCTCGTGGTCAGGCCGCCCTTCGCTTCGGGCGGCGTCTTCGAGCCGCGAATCAGCGCGATCACGGCATCGAGATGGTCGAGCGCGATCCGCAAGCCGTCGAGAATGTGCGCGCGCGCTTCGGCCTTGCGCAGCTCGAATTCGATGCGGCGGCGGACCACCTCGCGGCGGAAATCGATGAACAGCTCAACGACTTCGAGCAGGCTGAGCACCCTCGGGCGCCCCGCCACGATGGCCAGCGTGATGATGCCGAAGGACTGCTGCAGCTGGGTGTGCTTGTAGAGATTGTTCAGCACCACCTCGCCGGCTTCGCCGCGCTTCAGCTCGATGACGATGCGCATGCCGTCGCGATCCGACTCGTCGCGCAGGTCGGAGATGCCGTCGATCGCCTTTTCGCGCACCAGCTCCGCGATGCGCTCGAGCAGGCGGGTCTTGTTCAGCTGATACGGGATCTCGTGGACGATGATCTGCTGGCGATCGCCTTTCTTCGTCGTTTCGATTTCCGTCTTCGCGCGAACCTGGATCGAGCCGCGGCCGGTGAGGAACGCTTCGTGGATGCCGCGCCGCCCGACGATCTGCCCGCCGGTGGGGAAGTCGGGACCCGGGATCAGCCTGATCAGTTCCTTGAGCTTCTGCTCGCGTGTGTAGGAGGGCGCATCCGGGCCGCTCATCAGCGTGTGTTCGATGAGCCACACCACCCCGTCGATCACCTCGCCGAGGTTGTGCGGCGGGATGTTGGTGGCCATGCCCACCGCGATGCCGGTTGAGCCGTTCACCAGCAGGTTGGGATAGGTCGCCGGAAACACCGTCGGCTCGGTCGTCGTCTCGTCGAAGTTCGGAACGAAGTCGACCGTGGCCTTGTCGAGATCTTCCATCAGGCTTTCGGCGAGTGCCTCGAGCCTGGCTTCCGTGTAGCGATACGCGGCGGGCGGATCGCCATCCACCGAGCCGAAGTTGCCCTGGCCGTCGACCAGGGTCTTGCGCATGTTGAAGTCCTGCGCGAGGCGGACCAGCGTGTCGTAGGCCGGCTGATCGCCGTGCGGATGGTAGTTGCCGATGACTTCGCCGATCACCTTCGCGCACTTGCGGTAGGCGCGGTTCGAGGCGAGGCCCATCTGGCTCATCGCGTACAGCACGCGCCGATGCGCGGGCTTCAGCCCGTCGCGAACATCCGGCAGCGCCCGCCCGATGATTACGCTCATCGCGTAATCCAGGTACGAACGCTTCATCTCGTCTTCGATGTTTACGGGTGTGCGGTTAACTTCCATTCAGCGTCTTTGAGGTCCGACCGGCCGCCTAAAGGCGGCCTCTATATGGGTCTGTTGGTCACCAGGTCACCTGGTCACCAGGTCACCAGGTCACCAGGTCACCAGGTCACCAGATCACCAGATCACCAGATCACCAGATCACCAGATTCAGATATCGAGGTTCTTCACTTCCAGTGCATTGTCCTCGATGAACTTCCGCCGCGGCTCCACTTGATCGCCCATCAGCGTGGTGAACATCGAGTCGGCTTCGGTGTGATCTTCAGCTCTCACTTGCAGCAGGGTCCGCACTTCCGGATTCATCGTCGTCGCCCAGAGCGTCTCGGGATTCATTTCGCCGAGGCCTTTGTAGCGATTGATCGCCACGCCCTTGCGGCCGAGCGCGATGAAATGATCGATGAACTCGTCGAGCGACCGAACCGACGCCGGCCCGACCTTCGCACCCTGCGCACCCTGCAGAGGCGCGAGCCCGATCGCATCGAGCGCCTCTTGCTCTTCTGTCGTCAGGCCTTCATCCTTCTCTTCGGAGTCCTCGGGCGCCTTGCCGTTGGTGATGATGCGAACCTCGATCGGGCCCTTCCGCAGCGAACGAAGGACCTGGCTGATGTCCTGATAGCCGGCCGCCAGCGTGCGGAATTCACCCGACATCACGAACTCGGGACCGATCATGTCGATCCGTGAATAGCCCGTCGCGCGATCGTCGATCTTCAGGAGCCACGCGTTGTGCTCTTCGTCTCGCTGCAGCGTGACGTCACGAATCGGCGTCGTCAACTGATCGGCGAGGCCCTGCAGCGTCTGCTGATTCTCGAAGAACGTGCGGCCGCGGGCATCACGGTCGAGCAACGCTTCAATCACATCGCGCGCGTGACCGCGGCGCTCCACGGCGCGCAGCACGTTGCGATACGCGATCATCCCGTGCAGGAGCTTTTCGAGCTGCTCGCCGGAGATGTCCACGCCGTCCGCGGTTCGAGCCACGCGGCCGTCCACGGCGCGGTGCACGAGGAAGTTCTCGAGCGCGCGCTCGTCCTTGATGTAGGTCTCCTGCCGTCCCCGCTTGGCGCGGAACAGCGGCGGCTGGGCGATGTAGATGTGGCCGCGATCGACGAGCATCGGCATCTGGCGATAGAAGAACGTCAGCAGCAGCGTGCGGATGTGCGAGCCGTCCACGTCCGCGTCGGTCATGATGATCACGCGGTGATAGCGCAGCTTGTCGATGTCGAAATCCTCGACGCCGATGCCGCAGCCAAGCGCCGCGATCATCGTCTTGATTTCGTCGGAGCTCAGCATGCGATCGAGCCGGGCCCGTTCGACGTTCAGGATCTTGCCCTTGATCGGCAGGATCGCCTGGAACTTCCGGTCGCGGCCCTGCTTGGCCGAGCCGCCGGCTGATTCACCCTCGACGATGTAAATCTCGGCCAGCGCGGGATCCCGCTCCTGGCAATCGGCAAGCTTCCCGGGCAGCGAGCTGCCATCGAGCGCGCCCTTGCGGCGCACCAGGTCCCGGGCCTTGCGGGCCGCATCGCGGGCGCGGGCCGCATCCACCGCCTTCATGACGATGCGCCGCGCCACGGCCGGGTTCTCCTCGAGGAACGCGCCGAGGCGGTCGTTGATGATCGCCTCGACGATGCCCTTGACCTCGGTGTTGCCCAGCTTGGTCTTGGTCTGGCCCTCGAACTGCGGATTCGGGATCTTGACGCTGATCACCGCCGTCATGCCTTCGCGAATGTCGTCGCCGCTGATCGTGGTGTCTTTCAGATCCTTCGCGAGGTTGTTGTTGGTCGCGTAGGTGTTGATGGTGCGCGTCAACGCGGCGCGGAACCCGGAGAGGTGCGTGCCGCCTTCGTGCGTGTTGATGTTGTTCGCGAACGAGAATTCCTGCGGGTTGTAGCCGTCGTTCCACTGCACCGCGATTTCGGCGTCGATGCCGTCGCGATCGCCTTTCATGAACAGCGGCTTCTCGTTCACCACACCCTTGTTCTTGTTCAGGTGCTCGACAAACGACACGATGCCGCCGTCGTAATGGAAGCGATGGCTCTTGCCGTCCTCCCGCTCGTCGTCGAGCGTGATGGTGACGCCCGCGTTCAGAAACGCGAGCTCGCGCAGGCGGCCGGCGAGCGTGTCGAAGCTGAAGTCGACGGTCTCGAACACCTGCGGATCCGGCCTGAACGTGACCTTGGTGCCGCGCCGCTTGGTGGTGCCCGTGACGGCGAGATTCGCCAGCGGCTTGCCGCGCTCGTAGCTTTGCTGGTGCGTGTGATCGTTGCGCCAGATTTCGAGATCGAGCCGCTCCGACAGCGCATTCACCACCGACACGCCCACGCCGTGCAAGCCGCCCGAAACCTTGTATGAGCTGTTGTCGAACTTGCCGCCGGCGTGCAGGACGGTCAGCGCGACTTCAGCCGCCGACTTGCCGCTCTCGTGCATGTCGGTGGGAATGCCGCGGCCGTTGTCGACCACCGTGATCGAGTTATCGAGGTGAATCGTGGCGTTGACTTCAGTACAGAAGCCGGCGAGCGCTTCGTCGATCGAGTTGTCGACGATCTCGTAAACGAGATGATGCAACCCGGCCGGCCCCGTGGAGCCGATATACATCGCCGGGCGCTTGCGAACCGCCTCGAGGCCCTCGAGGACCTTGATGCTGTCAGCGCCGTACTCGCCGTTGCTGCCGTTGCCGGGATTCTGTTCTATTTCTGACACGCGTCCTTTATCAGCCTCTAATCGGTGTTAATCGGTGTTTAATCGGTGGCCTCAGACCCTCATCGGCATGATCACGTAGGTGTAATCGTACCCGTCAGCGCCGACCGGCTTCATCACCGCCTGGCTGACTTCATCCTTCAATTCGAGGGCCACAACGTCGGTTTCCACTACGCCCAGGAAGTCCAGCACGTATTGCGCGTTGAAGCAGATCGTCAGCGGCGGTCCGCTGTACTCCACCGGAATCGGTTCGCGTGCTTCACCAAACTCGGGGCTGCTCGACGTGACTTCGACCTTGCCCTTGTCGAGCATCATCTTCACCGCGCGCGAGCGCTCGTTCGAGAGAATCGAGACGCGGCGCACCGCCTGCGTCAGCCGATCGCGCTCGAACTCCACGCGCTTGTCGTTGCCCTTCGGCACCACGCGCTCGTACGCGGGAAACTGGCCGTCGATCATGCGCGAGATCAACAGCCGCGGACCGATTTCGAAAAACAGGTGGTTCTCGCCCCGCTCGTAGTTGACGTTGTTGTTGCCCTCGGCCAACAGCCGTCCGAGCTCCGCGAGCGTCTTGCGCGGCAGGATCGCCTTGATGTCGTCGCCCTTCGCGCCGTTGTGCTTCACGTTCATCAGCGCCAGGCGATGGCCGTCGGTGGCCACGAAGGTCATGTCGTCGGCCCGCAACACGAACTGGGCACCGTTCAGGTAAAAGCGCGTGTCTTCGCCGGTGATCGCAAACTGCGTTTTGGTGACCATCTGCGCGAGCGACTTGCCGTCGATGGTCGCCTTCACGCCGCCGCCGGCTTCCGGCAGGCTCGGAAAATCTTCACGCGGCAGCGTCGGCATCTTCGAGCTGAATTGACCGCCCGACACCTTCACGCTGTTGCCGCCCTTGTCGGTTTCGATGTTGACGTCGCCATCGGGCAACGCGCGGACCACTTCGTAAAGTTTTTTCGCTGGCAGAGTCACCGAACCGGGCTTGCTCACGGCGGCTTCACAGCGGCTGCGCAACGCCACCTCGAGGTCGGTGGCAAGCAGGGTCATTTCGTTGCCCGAGCCCTCGATCAGCACGTTGGCCAGGATGGGAATTGTGTTCTTGCGCTCTACGATCTGCTGGAAAAATTGCAGTTCCCGCACAAGATCGGCTTTCCTGGCGACCAATTCCATAAGCCCTGCTTAACCTCTGAGATTTAAGTAAAAGGCGAAGATATAAAAGTATACAGGAAATAGGCCCTGTTCACGAAATTTAGATCAAGAATAAAGCCTTTAAAATCAAGTATTTAAACTGTGCAATTTTATGTGGGTAAACGGTGCGTCGTCGGCGGTGATCCGAGGGGTCTTTCGCCCCATCCGCAGGGTCCACAATTTATACACAACGGGGTTGTGGAAAACCCGGGAGGCCGGCACTTTATGTGCTGGCGGAACTAAAGTTCCGCCCTACTTGAATGAATCCATCAGATTATTGACCTGTTTGTCGAAGTCGCCGCTCTTTTTCCGCATCTCCTCGACCTTCTTGATGGAATGAATCACCGTCGAGTGATGCTTGCCGCCAAAACTGCGGCCAATCTCCGGCAGCGATGCATGAGTGAGCGATTTGCACAGGTACATCGCGACCTGGCGCGGCATCGCCACCGACTTCGCGTTGTTGCGCGATTTCAGCTCGGTCAGCTTCAACTGGTAGTGATCGGCGACGAATTTCTGAATCTGCTCGATCGTGACCGCCTTCTCGTCGTGATCGAGCACGTTCTTCAACACATCCTGTGCAAGCTCGATGGTGAGCGGCTTGCCCGTGAGCGAGGCATACGCGATGAGGCGAATCAGCGAGCCCTCGAGCTCGCGGATGTTGGTCTTGATGCGGCTGGCGATGTACATCGCCACGTTGTCTGGCAATGGCACCGCTTCGCCTTCGGCTTTCTTTTTCAGAATCGCGGCCTTGGTCTCGATGTCCGGCGGATTGATGTCGGCAATCAATCCCCATTCGAAACGCGAGCGCAAGCGCTCCTCCAGGGCCGGAATTTCATTGGGAGGACGGTCGCTGCTGATGACGATCTGCTTCTGCGCGTCATGCAGGGCGTTGAAGGTATGGAAGAACTCGTTCTGCGTGCCTTCCTTGCCCGACACGAATTGAATGTCGTCCACCAGCAGCACGTCGACGCTGCGATAGCGTGACCGGAAATCGAGAATGCGATCGAAGCGCACGGCGTTGATCATCTCGTTCATGAATCGCTCGGACGAGATGTACGTCAGAGCGAGGCCCGGGTGGTGCCGCACCACGTAGTGGCCGATCGCATGCATCAAGTGCGTCTTGCCCAGTCCGACGCCGCCGTGAATGAACAGCGGGTTGTACGATCGCGACGGCGTTTCCGCCACCGCCCGGCACGCCGCATTCGCAAACTGGTTCGACGGCCCGACGATGAATGAGTCGAAGGTGTAGCGGGGGATGAGGCTGCCGGCGCGTTGCGGCTCGACCGCCGTCTCTGGCTCCTCGGCCTCTGGCGGCCCCGAAAACTGAGCCAGGCTCGCCGACCCGCTGTGCGAAGGCCCCGCGGAGGCGGCCGGCCAACGGCCATCCTCGGAGGCGCCAGGGGCATCCGGCACGAACACCAGCTTTACGTCCCCGCGGCCCACGTCGCGGAGTGCCTCGGCCAACACCACGGAGTAGTGCTTGGGGAGCCATTCGACGAATAACAGGTTCGGAACCCGGATCCTCAGGCTGCTTCCGCCGTCCGCGAGCAGGGAGGTCGGCTTGAACCAGGTGGAAAAGCTATGCTTGCCAACCTGCACTTCGATGCGGCTGAGGACCTGGTCCCAAATGGTCGCGGTGAGCATCCTATAAACAACTGAAAACTAAGGACTTGTATCAACCGATTCGCGGGCTTTTCCACAACGTTTTCCACAGGTGTGGAAAACTTCGGGCGCCTCCGGTTCGTTGAAGCGAAATCCGACACGGACCGGCGGGATGGTCACTTTACCACCATGAGGGGGAGGGGGATTCGGCCTATAATCGTTAGTTCGACCGAGGAGAAAAATGGCGAGATCGAAGAAGGGCAAGCGAACGTTTCAACCAAATACCAGCCGTCGCGCCAAGCGCCACGGCTTCCTGGTCCGCATGGCCACCAAGGACGGCCGCCAGGTGTTGAAGCGCCGGCGCGCCAAGGGGCGGAAGCGCCTCACCGTTTCTGACGAGAAGTAAAAGGGACTTGGGACCTGGGTCTTGGGACTTGGGCCTGAATGAGCTCGACGAGCCGTGACCTCAAGCCCCAAGCCCCAAGCCCCAAGTCCACCGCGTGCGAGCCTGCGCTTTTTGCCGGGCGAGCACGTTCGTAAGCGAGCCGACTTTGAGCTCATCTACAAGACCGGGACCAGGCGATCGGGACGCCTCATGACGATGTTCACGAGGGAGCGCGAGGGCGGCGTCGCGCGCCTGGGCATCGCGGCCACGCGTAAAATGGGCGCCGCGGTGGAACGCAACCGCGCGAAGCGGCTCGTGCGCGAGGTGTTTCGCCATCACAAACCCGCGGGCGCGCTCGACGTGGTTGTCGTGCCGCGACGCGAAATCCTCGATGCGCCGTATGAAAAACTTGAAGCTGAATTCGTCTCGCTTCTAGGCCGACGATGACGTTACCCGCAAAAGCCGCGCGCCTCTTGATTCGGGCCTATAAGGTCACACTGTCGCCGCTCTTTGCCGGCAGCTGCCGCTACACGCCCGGGTGCGCCGATTACATGTCGGAATCGATCGCGCGCTACGGCGTCATCCGCGGCGGATGGCTCGGAACGAAACGTCTGTGCCGCTGCCATCCATTCGGTGGTCATGGCTACGATCCCGTTCCACTTCCCCAAGATCAATAGATCACAAGCTCAATAGATCACCAGATGGAACGCCGAGTCCTCCTCGCAATCACGCTTTCATTTCTCGTTCTTTTCCTGTTCCAGCGTTTCGTGATGCCCCCTCCGGCGGCGCCGCGGACGCCGCTGAACGTGTCGGCGAGTCCGGCACCCGGCACCACCCCTGCACCCGGCACCCCGGCACCCACTCCGGCACCTCAGGCACCTTCGGCACCCCTTGCACCCGCGGGTAATGCAACCCCGTCCGGTCCCGCGATGACCGTTGCCGACGTGAACGCGCGCGAGATCGTGGTCGAGACCACCAAGGTGCGCGCGGTGTTCTCGAACCGCGGCGCGACGATCCTGCACTGGATCCTGAAGGAGTTCCGCAACGACGCCGGCCAGCCGCTCGATCTCGTGCCCGGCGGCGCCGGCGACGTGACGATCAAGCCGTTCACCCTGACGGTGGACGATGAGGCCACGAGCGCGCGCCTCAACCAGGCAATCTATCTGGTCACGGTGAACGGCGCGCCCGTGGCCGACACGGTGGACGTCACCGCCTCGCCGCAGACCGTCGTGTTCGAAGCCGCGGCGTCGGATGGCCTGAGCGTCAGGAAGACCTTCAGCCTCGAGCCCGCCAGTTATGTGGTCAACTTCAGCGCCACGGTGCAGGCCGGCCAGCAGGAGCTGAATCCGAGGATTCATTGGGGCCCCGGCCTCGGCGACGACATCGCGCGCACGCCGCCCTCGTCGTTCTTCTCGCCGGTGTACAGGCTGCCGGCGCAGGCGATCGTCTATCGCGACGGCGATGTCGAGCGCATGGATCCCACGACGGCGGGATCGCAGGAGGGGCCGTTCGAGTACCTCGGCGTCGACGACCATTACTTCGCCGCGGTCCTGCTGAACGACGTCCCCGGCCGAATGGTGCGCATCGACTATCAGCCGCAGCACGTGCCGCTGGCGAACGACCCGTCGATCGTCAGCAAGTATGTGAGCGCCGCGGTGCGGTTTGCGGCGCCGCCGGTGAACGCGAAGTTCTTCTACGGCCCGAAGGTGTTCGAGGAGCTGCGCGCGATCGATCCCGAGCTGACGCGCGCCATCAACTTCGGCATCTTCTCGTGGCTCGCGGTGCCGCTGCTGGGCGCGCTGAAATGGGTGCAGGGTTTTGTCGGCAACTGGGGCTGGTCGATTGTCGTGCTGACCATCCTGATCAACCTGGCCATGTTCCCGTTGCGCCACAAGAGCGTGGTGTCGATGCGGAAGATGCAGGCGATCCAGCCGGAGATGAAGGCGATCCAGGACCGCTACAAGAAGTACAAGGTCACCGACCCCGAGCGGCAGAAGATGAACACCGAGGTGATGGCGCTCTACAAGTCGAAGGGCGTCAACCCCGCCAGCGGCTGCGTGCCCATGCTCCTGACGCTGCCATTCCTGATTGCGTTCTACTCGATGCTGCAGATGGCCATCGAGATTCGCGGCGCGAACTTCATGGGGTGGATTACCAACCTGTCGGCGCCGGATCCGTACTACATCCTGCCGGTCGCGATGGGCGTCGTCCAGTTCTGGCAGATGAAGCTCCAGCCGGCCGCCGGGGACCCGACGCAGCAGAAGATCATGATGTTCATGCCGCTCATGTTCATGGTGATGTCGTTTTCGTTCCCGAGCGGGCTGGTGCTCTACTGGCTGGTGAGCACGCTGTTCACAATCGTGCAGCAGTACTTCACGAACTACCTGATTGGCAAGCCGGCCACGGTTGCTGTTAAATAGGCCACCGATTAAACACCGATTAGACACCGACCAGGCCACCGATTAAACACCGATTAGACACAGATACCTATGGCGACCGCGGACATCACCGAGTTTGTGCAGAAGATCGTCGACGCAATGGACCTCGACCTCGAGGCCTCGGCCGAGGAGATGCCGGATGGGCTCCGCATCAATCTCGACGGCGAGGATGGGAACGTCCTGATTCGCCGCCAGGGCGAAGGGCTTGCCGCGCTGCAGCACATCGTGGCCGCCGTGTATCGCCACGAAGCCACCGAGGGGCGCCGGCTGGTAGTGGATTGCATGGGGTATCGGAAGGGCAAGGACGATGAGCTGCGGCAGATGGCGATCTTCCTCGGCGGCAAGGCCAAGGACAGCGGCCTGGCGCAGGAGATCGGTCCGCTCAATCCCTACGAGCGTCGCATCGTGCACCTCGCGGTGGCGGAGCTGCAGTCGGTGACCTCGGAAAGCATCGGCGACGCGTTTGAGAAGACGGTGATTATTTCGGTCAAGTAAACTGCCGGGGACGGCACGGCTTGCCGGGGACGGCACGGCTTGCCGGGGTCGGCACTTCTTGCCGGGGACGGCACGGCTTGCCGGGGTCAGCAACACTGGCCGGGATGTTCTCCACTTCAGACACCATTGTCGCGATCGCCACACCGCCCGGTCGCGGCGGGATCGGCGTTGTGCGAGTCAGTGGCTCTCTCGCCGAACCAATCGCCCGCCAACTGACCGGCCGCACCGAGCCCTTCCCCCCTCGTCAGGCAACTTTTTGTTTAATAGGCGCCAGACCGGGCTTTTCAACATTACTCGCAGACGCGGCCCGCGACCAGGTCGTGGTGACGTTCTTTCAGTCGCCGCATTCATATACTGGCGAACATGTGGCAGAAATTGCCGCGCACGGCTCGCCGGTCATGCTGAACGCCATCGTTCGCGCCGCGGTTGACGCCGGCGCGCGGCTGGCGGAGCCGGGCGAGTTCACGCTGCGGGCGTTCCTGAACAACAAGATCGATTTGATCCAGGCCGAGGCGGTGGCCGATCTCATCGACGCGGTGACGCCGCTTCAGGCGCGCGCGGCGTTCGATCAACTCGAAGGGACGTTGACGAAGGCGATCGGCGAGATCGAGCGGGAGCTGTTCGACGTGATCGTCAAGCTCGAGGCCTCGCTGGATTTCCCGGACGAGGGCTATCACTTCGTGGCGCCGCGGGAAGCGCGCGCGTCGCTGGCCGCCATCATCGCGCGTGTCGACGGCCTGCTCGCGCAGGCGTCGCGCGGCCGCCTCGTGCGCGAAGGGGCGCAGGTGGCCATCGTTGGGGCGCCGAACGTCGGCAAGTCGAGCCTGTTCAACGCGCTGCTCAATACGAATCGCGCGATCGTGACGGCGGTTCCCGGGACGACGCGAGATCTGCTGACGGAGCGGGCGGACATTGGCGGCCTGTCACTGTCGCTCGTGGACACGGCCGGCGTCCGCGACACGGTGGACGTCGTGGAACAAGAAGGCGTTGCTCGCGCGCGCAACACCTTGCGCGTCGCCGACCTGGCCATCGTGGTGCTCGATCGATCGCGGCCGCTGTCGGCCGAGGATCGCGACGTGCTGGCGGCGACGGCGAGCCGGCGGCGCGTCGTGGTCAGGAACAAATCAGACCTGGCGGCGTCGGCGGCGTCGTTTGCCGGAATCGACGTTTCCGCCAAGACCGGCGAGGGGGTCGAGCAGTTGATCGAGGCAATCGCGGCGACGCTCAACGCGAGCGAGCCGCTGCGCGACAGCCCGCAGATCACCAACATGCGCCACGTCGTACTGCTCGAACGCGCGCGCGTATCGATCGATCGCGCGGAAACGGCACTCGAGGGTGAAGTACCGGAGGAATTCCCGTTGCTCGATCTCCAGGAAGCCGCGCAGGCGCTCCAGGAGATCACCGGCAAACGGACGAGCGATGATTTGTTGCGCCATATCTTCGAACGCTTCTGTATAGGGAAGTAACTGTGCGCTCGCATTGACGATCGACCGATTGTCAATCGACTGATTGTTTGGCGATTGGCCGATCGCCAATTTGGCGATCAGAAATTCGAATTGTCGATTTCTTAATTGAAGATCACCCCATCAGTCACCAATTTGGCAATCGCTAATTTGACAATTTGCCCCCCAACCCCTCGCCGTACAATGGTACGACCTGGCTATCGATAAGTTATTTAGACCAAAGGCAGTGAGTTGAGAAGTGATTTAGATGTCATCGTAATCGGCTCTGGTCACGCCGGCGTTGAGGCGGCGTGGGCGGCGGCGAGGTTGGGGCGCAGCGTCGGACTGTGCACGCTCACTCGAGAAACCGTCGCGCACATGCCGTGCAATCCCGCGGTTGGCGGCACGGCGAAGGGACATTTGGTCCGCGAGATTGATGCGCTGGGCGGATTGATGGGCCGCGCAATCGACGCTACGGGAATACAATTCAAGCTCCTCAATCGCTCGCGCGGGCCGGCGGTGTGGTCGCCCAGGGCGCAAGCCGATAAGCCCCGCTACGGCGAATGGGTTCGCGCCGCGCTCGAAGCCGAGCCGAATATTCACTGGATCATCGGCCGGGCAGGTCGGATTTTGCACGAAAGCGGCCAGATTTGCGGCCTTCAGCTGGAGGATGGGCGGAGTTTCCGCTGCAAGGCGCTGGTCATCACGACTGGCACGTTCCTCAACGGACTGGTCCACGTCGGCCGCGAGCAACGTCCCGCGGGTCGGGTCGGCGAGCCGCCATCGCGAGATCTGGCCGAATCCATCAAAGAATTGGGCTTCAGGTGGGGCCGATTGAAGACGGGGACGCCGCCGCGGCTGGCTCGAAAGTCGATCGACTTCGAAGACGGCGTCAGGCGAGGTGTGTTCCACGTGGAACACGGCGATGACGCGCCGGTTCCGTTCTCGTTCATGGCCACCGAACCGCCGAAGAACGTCGCGGCGTGCTACCTGCTGCATACTACCGATCGCGTGCACGAGCTCGTGCGCGGACACATCGACGATTCCCCGCTCTACAACGGTCAAATCGCTGGAATTGGGCCGAGATACTGTCCTTCCCTCGAGGACAAGGTCATGCGGTTCCCGCATCGCGAGCGACACCAGCTGTTCCTCGAGCCGGAAGGATTGGACGTCGAAGAGATCTACATCAACGGCTTTTCGATGAGTCTTCCCGCGGAAACCCAGCGTGATTTGGTTCACGCGCTGCCCGGGCTCGAGTCCGCGGAAGTGCTGCGGCCTGGTTACGCGGTCGAGTACGACTTCGTCCAGCCGACTGAGCTTCGCGGATCGCTCGAAACTCACCGGATTTCAGGGCTGTTCTTCGCCGGCCAGATCAACGGCACTTCAGGTTACGAGGAGGCTGCCGGCCAAGGGCTGTTGGCCGGCATCAATGCCGCGCGTGTCGTGGACCGACAGCCAGCCTTTACGCTCGGGAGAGACGAGGCCTACCTTGGCATCATGGTGGACGACCTGGTGACCAAGGGATGTCTCGAACCCTACCGAATGTTCACGTCTCGCGCGGAGTATCGATTGCTCCTCCGGAGCGACAACGCCGATCTGCGATTGACGTCCAAAGGCCGCGACATCGGGTTGGTCGATGACGCTCGCTGGGAGCGTTTTCAGGCCAGAAAACAGCGATTTCATGCAAACGTCGAGGGTCTCCAGCGGACTTTGGTGCGACTTGACGATGGGGCGCGGGTGCTGGCGAGTCGGGCGTTACGGCGACCTGAAATCACGCTGGAGGGCTTGGTCTCGAGGGGGGAAGTCGCCGTTCAAACCGCCCCTGCCGACCGCCTTCTCGATATGGCTTCCGTCGAGACGACGGTCAAGTATGAGGGCTACCTGCTCCGGCAGGAGCAGGCTGTTGTCCGCGCGCAACATGGCGAGAGACGCCGCATTCCCGACGCTTTTCCCTTTGAGCGGGTGCCAGGCCTCTCGCGAGAGATGGTCCAGCGATTCTCCGAAGCACGCCCTGAAACGCTCGGTCAGGCGCAGCGTATACCGGGTGTGACGCCTGCCGCCGTGGCGGTGGTAGGGGCGTACCTCGAACGGTTCAATTGACGATCTGAAATCGACCGAATTAGTGACTGTTGCGTGATTGGCAATTTCGAGATCGGAAAATTCGAATTGACGATTGCGAAATCTACAATCGCCAAACAGTCTCTAATTCACTAAATTGACGATCGTCAATGCCATCATCGCGCGAATTCCGCGAGCGTTTGAGGAAGCGAGCGAAAGTCGCGGGCCTTACGCTCGACCCCTCCCTCATCGAAAAGCTCGAGGTCTATTACCAGCTCCTCACCAAGTGGAACGCCAAGATCAACCTCACCGCGTTCAAGCTGACCCCGGACGGGGATGAAGCCGCCATCGATCGGCTGCTGATCGAGCCCGTGGTTGCCGCCCGATACATCGCGGAAAACGCCAGAACCCTGCTCGATGCCGGATCCGGGGGCGGTTCGCCGGCGATTCCCCTGAAACTCGCGAGCGGGAATCTCCACCTGCGAATGGTCGAAGTCAAAACGCGCAAGGCCGTGTTCTTACGGGAAGCGGTCCGGGCCCTCGGGCTGCGCGACGCTGAAGTCGAGACGTCGAGATTCGAGGAGTTGCTCCCCCGCGCGGAGCTGCACGAAGCCCTGGACCTGGTCTCAATCCGCGCCGTCCGGATCGAGACGCGAACCCTGCTGACCCTTCAGGCTTTCTTGAAAACTGGCGGGAAATTGCTGTTATTTCGCGGATCTAGCCGGAGTGAGCTCGAGGATTCTCCTCCTCCGCCGCTTACTTGGATGGCCACTTATCCGCTTGTCGACTCGCTTCATAGCAAGCTGGTGGTCCTGAGCAAAACGCGGGTCTCCAGCTAAGGCGGGCGACAAAAGTGGCTCTTGTTCCACGTGGAACGTTGCGCTAATCTGTTCAATGCTTCATAGGACAACACCGTTTAGGCCAAACGACAGAAATTAACCATAACTAATTGATATGGCTAAAGTTATCGCCGTCACAAACCAGAAGGGTGGCGTCGGAAAGACCACCACGGCGATCAACCTGGCCGCCGCCCTCGCCCTCGAAGGCCGCAAGGTCCTCCTCGTCGACTGCGACGCCCAAGCCAACGCCACCAGCGGCGTCGGACTGAAAGGCCAGCGCGCGCCAGGCGGCACCATCTACGAAGCCATCACCAACCCGAACGCCGACGTGCACGACTTCATTCTCCAGACCTCGGTCGATCGGCTCTCGCTCATCCCCGCCACACGCGATCTCTCCGGCGCCGAGATCGAATTGATCTCCGTCGCGGACCGCGAACGCCGCGTGAAAAATCTCCTCGCGCAGCTGCGCGAGGAATTCGATTTCGTGATCATCGATTCGCCGCCCTCACTCGGCCTGCTCACGCTCAACGCGCTGGTTGCCGCCGACAAGGTGCTCATCCCGCTTCACTGCGAATACTTCGCGCTCGAAGGCCTCGCCGATCTCGTGGCCACCATGCGCCGCGTGCGCGCCTCGCTCAACCCGACGCTCGACATCGAGGGCGTGCTGCTGACGATGAACGATGAGCGCACCAACCTGGGGCACCAGGTGTCGCGCGACGTGCGCGAGTTTTTCAAGGACAAGGTCTATCGCACCGTGATCCCGCGCAACGTGCGCCTCGCCGAAGCGCCGAGCCATGGCCTGCCGGGTGTGACCTACGACGCCCGCTCGCGCGGCGCCGAGGCGTATTTTGCCTTCGCGCGCGAAGTGCTCGAACGCAATGCGGAAGTAGCCAGTATCCAGTAACCAGGCCACCGACTTGTCCACCGACTTGTCCGCCGTAGCGCAAAGCGCGAAGGTGGAAGCGCGAAGCGCGAAGGCGGAAGGCGCAGAAACAAACCAGGGCTACAGTAGGCGTAGAGACCATCTATGGAAAAGAGACAGGCTCTCGGTAAGGGATTGAGCGCGCTCATACCGGACGCGTCGGACGCGCTCGCCGCGCCGCGCTCGTCGATGGACGTCGACATCGATCAGCTCGAGCCGAACCAGTATCAGCCGCGCGTGCACATGGATGAGGCGCGGCTCGACGATCTCACCCGATCGATCAAAGCCAACGGCGTGATTCAGCCGATCGTGGTGCGCAAGATCGACAACGCGTTGTCCGCGCGCGAGCGCTACCAGATCATCGCCGGCGAGCGCCGCTGGCGCGCCGCCCAGCGCGCCCACCTCACCAAGGTCCCCATCGTCGTCAAGGACGTCGCGACGACCGATCGCAAGCGGCTGCTCGAGATGGCGCTGGTCGAAAACATCCAGCGCGAGGATCTCAACCCGATGGAAGCCGCGGCCGCGTATCAGCGCCTGGTGACGGAGTTTCACCTGACGCAGGACGATATCGCCGCGCAAGTCGGCAAGGACCGCGCGACGGTGGCCAACTACCTGCGCCTGCTCAAGCTGCCCGAAGAGGTCCGCGGCAACGTGGCGTCGGGCGTGCTCTCGATGGG
>CAZEMI010000248.1:0-6084 GCA_964513235.1 uncultured Acidobacterium sp. | reverse complement strand
CCTTCGACTCGCATTCGCCGGCTTCGCCGGCCAATACTCGCTCAGGACTGCGTAAAATTGAAGCAGGTTCCTTTTTGAAGCCGATGACCGCCATCGTCGCCGCGGCCGGCGCTGAGCGCCTGGCCGGCGCGCGCCGGCGTGTGCTGGCGCTCGAGCCGCCGATCCTGGTGATCGGTGCGAGCCGCTCCGCGGCGGATGAATTCGCGCTGTCGATTGCCGCCGAGAAGGGCGCGACGTTCGGCATCGCCCGATCGAGCGTCGCGGAGCTGGTGACGCGCCTCGCCCTGCCGGCCCTCGCCAGGCGCGGACTGACCCCGACGGCGCCGCTCAGTGACGAGGCCGTGGCCGCGCGCGTGACCGACGACCTGCTGAAGCAAGACACTCTCGCCTACTTCGCGCCGGTCGCCGGCATGCCTGGCTTCCCGCGTGCCTTGAGCCGCACGCTGCGCGAGCTGCGGATGGCCGGGCTCGGACCGGATCGTTTGTCCGGTCACGCGGCGAACCACGATCTCGCGGCGCTTCTCGAGAGCGCCGTCGACGAGCGCAACAAGGCCGGCGCGGTTGATTACGCGACCATGCTCGACACCGCCACCGCGGAACTGCAGGCGAACACGTCGTTGCTCTCCGACAAGACCGTGGTCCTGCTCGACATCGCCATCGGCTCCAAAGCGGAAGAAGAGTTTGCCCATGCCGTGATCGACGCCGCGGCCGCGGTGATCGCGACGATCCCGTATGGTGATACGCGGACCCTCGAGGCCCTCGCGATCGCCGCTGAACCGTCACAGGCGTCGAATGGCTCGGCACTGGCGCGTCTTCAGCGGTATCTGTTTGCGATCGAGGCACCGCCGAGCGGCGAACAAGACGACTCAGTCGTGCTGTTCTCCGCGCCGGGCGAAGGCCGCGAAGCCGGGGAGATTGCGCGGCGCCTGTTGCAGGAAGCCGAGCGTGGCGTGCCCTTCGATCAGATGGCGGTCTTGCTGCGAGCTCCGCAAACCTATCTCGGCGTGCTGGAGCACGCGCTGGAACGCGCCGGCATTCCCGCCTGGTTCCATCGCGGCACGCGACGTCCCGATCCGGCCGGCCGGGCACTTCTCGCGCTGCTCGCGTGCGCCGATGAAGAACTGTCGGCGCGGCGATTCGCGGAATACGTGTCGCTGGGCCAGGTGCCGCTCTCCGATGCCAGCGACGCGGACTTGTGGTCGCCGCCGGCCGAGGAACTCGTTGAAGCCGTACTTCCCCCCGAAGAGCGCGCCGAAGACGTCCAGCCCGAGGAAGAAGCGCAGGCCGCCACCCTGCGAGGTGAAACGGATCGCGACCTCGCCGGCACGTTGCGCGCGCCGTGGCGCTGGGAAGATCTGATTGTCGAAGCCGCGGTGATCGGCAGGCTCGATCGCTGGCAGCGCCGGCTCAGAGGCCTCGAGCACGAATACGACCGTCGCGTTCGAGAAGCCAGCTCCGAGGATCCCGATGCATCGCGCGTGCGCGCGCTGGTCCGCGATCGCGAGCAATTGCGGGCGCTGCGATCGTTTGCCGAGCCCATCCTCGCCGAGATGGCGGATTGGCCCCCGTCGCAGATTTGGGGGGACTGGCTGAAGTCGCTCGAGCGCCTGGCGCCGCGCGTGATTGCGAAACCAGAGCGGGTGTTGCGTGTCTTGCGCGAGCTCGCGCCGCTGGCCGCCACGGGTCCCGTGCGCCTTCGCGAAGTTCGGGACGTGCTGACGCCACGGCTCTCGACGTTGACGCATGAACCACCGCGGCGCCGCCACGGCCGCGTGTTCGTCGGCACGCCCGGCGCCGCGCGCGGCCGCGCGTTCAGGGTGGTCTTCGTTCCCGGCCTGGCGGAACGGATGTTTCCGCAAAAAATCCGCGAGGACTCGCTGCTCCCGGACCATCGACGCGAAGCCACGGATCCCGAGCTGGCCACGCAGGCGCGCCGGGCCGTGGATGAACGATTGCAGCTCACGCTGGCGGTCGGGGCCGCGGCCGAGCGCGTGTATGTGTCCTTCCCCCGCGTCGAGCTCAACGAATCACGCCCCCGCGTGCCGTCGTTTTATGTGCTCGACATCCTGCGCGCCATCGAGGGCCGCATTCCGCCCGCGCACAGCATCGGCGAGCGCGCCCTTCGGGCCGGCGGTTCGCGGCTGGCCTGGCCGGCGCCGCTCGATCCCGCGACCGCGATAGACGACTTCGAGCACGACCTGTCGATGATGGGCGCGTTGCTGGCGGATCACTCGGAGAGCGTGAAAGGCCGCGCGCGCTACTTATACGAGCTCAGCCCCGAGCTGAAACGATCGCTGTCGTCGCGCTGGTTGCGCTGGCAGCGCCGCCAATGGGAGCCGGCGGACGGCATGGTGCGCTCGACCGACATGACGCGTGCGGCCCTCGCCTCGCAGAGGCTGGGCGCGCGCCCATACTCGCTGACCGCGCTGCAGCGGTATGCCGTGTGCCCCTACCAGTTCCTGATGGCGGCGGTGTATCGGCTCGCGCCGCTTGAAGCGCCGGCGCCGCTGCAGAAGATGGATCCGTTGACCCGCGGCGATCTGTTCCACCAGATGCAGGCGGCAGCGCTGCGGCGGTTGCAGGCCGACGGCCTGTTGCCGCTCTCGGCGGAGAACCTTGCCGACGCACAGCAGCGCCTGACCGCCGCGATTCGGGAGGTCCACGATCGGGAGTACGACCGCCTCAGTCCGGCCATCGATCGCGTGTGGCAGGACGAAATCACCGCGATGACGCAGGACCTTCGCGAGTGGCTCGACAGGTTGGCCGGCGAGGGCGTGGACTGGACGCCGGAACGATTCGAGTTCGCCTTCGGCCTCAGCGACATGGACGGCCGCGACGAACACAGCACGCCCGATCCCGCGATCATCGACGGCCGGTTTCGGCTGCGCGGCTCGATTGACATGATCGAACGCCACCGCAAGACCGGCTTCCTGCGCGTCACCGATCACAAGACCGGCAAGAACCGCACGAAGGCCGGCCAGACCGTGGTCGATGGCGGGCGCGTGCTGCAGCCGGTGGTCTACGGCCTCGCGCTGAAGGCGCTCTATCCACACGAGACCGTCTATTCGGGACGTCTGTTCTACTGCACTTTGGCGGGAGGGTTTAAGGATTACGAGATCCCGTTGATGGGTGAGGCGCCGAAGCGCGGCGTCGAAGTGCTCGAAATCGTCGACCGTGCCATCGAGAACGGCCTCCTGGCGGCCAAGCCCGCGTCCGACGTCTGTCAGTGGTGCGACTTCCAGGTAGTGTGCGGCCGCGACGAAGAACGCCGCACGCGACGCAAGGACGCGAAGCTCTTCGCGGATCTCGACGCGTTGAGGAAGATGCCGTGAAACCTTTCGACTCCGCTCAGGGCAAGCCCCTCAAGGAGAATCGGGAGCTCATTGCCACCGAGCTCGACAAGACGCTGATTGTCGAGGCCGCTGCCGGGACCGGCAAAACCACCGAGCTCGTCAAACGCGTCGTCGCACTCATCGCCAACGAACACGCCACGATCGGCCAAATCGTCGCGGTGACGTTCAGCGAGAAAGCTGCCGGTGAGCTCAAGCTGCGCCTGCGCGAGGAGTTGGAGCGCGCGCGGGAACACACCTCGTCCGAGTCCAGGGCCGGCCGCCTGCTCGATGCTGCCGTGCACGACTTCGAAGAGGCACAGGTCAGCACCATCCACGGGTTCTGCGCGGAGCTGTTGCGCGAGCGGCCGGTCGAGGCGCGCGTCGATCCCGCGTTTGCGGTGTTGACCGAAACGCAGGCCGATCGCATCTTCGAAGAAGCCTTTTCGTCGTGGCTGCACGCCGAGCTTGGCAATCCGGAAGAAGGCGTGCGGCGCTCGCTGCGGCGGCCGGTCAAGTGGCGTTTCGGCGATGAAACGGAGGACGGCCCGATCGAGCGCTTGCGCGCCGCGGCCCGCAATCTGCGCGAGTGGCGCGATCACCCAGCGCCCTGGAAGCGCCCGTCGTACGACCGTTGCGCCTCCATCAGGGCGCTCATGGCCAGTCTCAAGTTGTTTGCTGACGTGATCGCCAAGCCGATCAAGCGCGACGACCGCCTGGCGCAGTCCCTGGCCGAGGCGCGGACGACCAGCAACGACATCGAGCGGCAACGGCGCATGGTCGGCGACATGGTGCCGGAAGGCGGGTGGGACGGATGGGAAGCCGCGCTCGTGGCGCTGGCCGGCGACCGGGACTTTGCCAATCCGAAGAAAGGCACGGGCGCCGCCTTCGCCATCGGCGTCACCCGCGACCAGGCGCTCGCCGAGCACGCGCGGCTGCTCGGGCAGCTGCGCGCCTTTCGCGCCGATGCGGATGCCGATCTCGCCGCGCTCCTGCATGAGGAAATGCGCGACTGCCTGCGTCAGTACGAAGCTCGCAAGCAGGAAGCCGGTGCCCTCGATTTCCTGGACCTCCTGATCAAGGCGCGCGATCTCGTCCACCACAACCGGGACGTGTGCCGCGAGTTCCGCGATCGGTTCCGCGCCATTCTCGTCGACGAGTTCCAGGACACCGATCCGCTGCAAGCCGATCTCCTGCGCGATCTCGCCGCCGCGGATGATGGCACGCTCCGGCCCGGCGCGCTGTTCATCGTCGGCGATCCGAAACAGTCGATCTACCGGTTCCGCCGCGCTGACGTCGGCGCGTATCGCCGCATCGCCGATTCTCTTGGCGAGGGCGGCGCCGTGCCGGTGACGTTGCAGACGTCTTATCGCAGCGTGCCCGCCATCCAGCATTTCGTGAACGCCGCGTTTCGCGACGACATGAATGGCGATCCGGACGCGTTGCAGGCGGACTACGTCCCGCTGCTCGGGCACCGGGTCGACACACCAGAACAGCCGGCCGTGGTGGCGCTGCCGGTGCCGCGTCCCTATGGCAGGAGTTTGTACGGCCCTCCGCAGGTGACGCAGACCGCGCTCAACCAGTCGCAGCCGCCGGCGATTGCCGCCTTCGTGCGCTGGCTGCTGTCGCCGGAGTGCACCTGGACGGTGGCCGAGGATGAGGCGCGCCGGAAGATCGTGGCCAGCGACGTCTGCCTGTTGTTCCGCCGCTTCATGAATTTCGGGAGGGACATCACGCGCGATTATGTCGAGGGGCTCGAGGCGCACGGCATTCCACATTTGCTGGTCGGCGGCAAGACGTTCCACGAGCGCGAGGAAGTGGACGCGATTCGTACTGCGCTGACGGCGATTGAATGGCCCGAGGATGAACTCTCAGTGTATGCCGCACTGCACGGTCCGCTCTTCGCGATCGGCGAGGAAGAGCTGCTCGAGTATCACGCCATCGCGCGAGTATTCCATCCGTATCGCATTCCACTCGATGTGCCGGATCGACTGAAGCCGGTCGCCCAGGTGCTGCGCACCTTGCGCGAACTGCACGCGGCCCGAAATCATCGGCCGGTGGCCGATACGATCGGCCGCCTGATTGCCGTGACACGGGCTCATGCCGGATTCGTCCTGTGGCGCGGCGGCGAGCAGGCGCTGGCGAACGTGCTCCACATTTCGGATCTCGCGCGTCGTTACGAGCTCGAGGGCGGCCTCTCGTTCCGTGGCTTCGTCGACGCGCTGCACGACGCCTCAGGCCGTGCCGATTCCCCCGAGGCGCCGATCCTCGAAGAGGGCAGCAACGGCGTGCGGTTGATGACCGTGCACAAAGCCAAGGGCCTCGAGTTTCCGATCGTGGTGCTGGCCGACATTGCCTGCAAGCTGAGCCTGGACGATGCGTCACGCTATCTCGATCCGGAGCGCAAGCTGTGCGCGATTCGCATCGGCGGGTGGTCGCCGCTCGATCTCCAGGAGCACAACGCCGAGGAAGCGAAACGAGACGAGGCCGAAGGCGTTCGCCTCGCCTATGTCGCCGCCACGCGCGCGCGCGACGTGCTCGTGGTGCCCGCCGTCGGCGACGGGCCTTACGACAAGGGATGGGTTCGCCCGCTCAACCGCGCGCTGTACCCGCCTCGCGCGCAGTGGCAGGCGCCTGAGACCGCGCGAGGCGTGCCGTTGTTCAAGGGCAAGCAGACAATCATGCCGGACGCCCGCGCCGACGGACAGCCCGCGGACGACACGGTTCGTCCGGGCACCTACCGCCTCACCGATGC
>CAZEMI010000247.1:0-17478 GCA_964513235.1 uncultured Acidobacterium sp. | reverse complement strand
CGCCCTGGCTGCGAGCCGGAATGCCGAGCACCCGCTTCGCTCGTAATACCTTAACGTATCGGTACTGACGCCGGTCAGCCGCGCGAGCTCAGACGGGCTGAGCTTAACCCGAACGCTTCGCGCATCGCTTGGGCTCCTCGCGAATGGGAGCGAATCCCTGCCTCCCAGCCCAAGCTGCGGAGACTATCTCCGCAACACGGGGCAGGATCGATACTCGCCCGCGCCTGCGCCGCGAGTTCGAATGCCACGCTGATGATGCCCGCGTCCTGGTTCAGGGAGTTCAACTGGGAGCAAGTAGCGCAGACCGGGATTAGATCATCCTGGATTGGACACGGCTGCTCGGGGCGTTGTGAGCGTACGCCGCCATCGAAAGAATGGCACGCCAAGCGTCACCAGTCCAACACCGAGCAGCGACTGAATCGGCCGCTCGTAGACCGTGTTGAGGAGGAGTCCCGTCATCGCGACCACGAACAACCCCGGCACCCATGGATAGCCAACGACGCGGTATGGCCTCGACCTGTCCGGACGTTGTCGTCTGAGTTGAAACAACGCCAGGCCGGTAATCACATGAAAGATGATGCCGGACAACACTACGTACTCAAACAATTGCTCGTAGCTGCCAGTCAGGACGAGCAACATCGACCAGACGCCGAGTGTGACGATGCCGGCCGTTGGAGTGTTATACCGTGGGTGTATTTAGCACCCCAATCAACACGGTGCCGCCGATCATTCCGAGCGGAAGATTGCGCTCGGGACGTTTGATCTCACCGGCGCAGAGCGTCGCTTGGTACCAGCCATCGAAGCTGCCGAGGATCGCCACGATCGCGAGGCCCATGGCCGTGAGCAGATTGCCCGACGGCAATGGCGCGGTCCAGTCCGGGGAGACGTTGGCAGGCGCGAGCAACCCGAATCCGATCAGGCCGGCAACTGACAGAAGCTTGATAGCGGTCAGCGCGCCCTGGACGCTCGCCCCCTGCTTGGTGCCAAAGTAATTGACCGTCGACAGCACCGCGATCGCGGTCATTCCCGCGAGTTGCGCGGTATTCGGCTCCCACATCCAGGGACCAATCGGGATCGACGCGATCGTATGTGTTGACGAGAAGAACGGCAGGAACGCGCCGAGGTACTCTCCGAACGCCACGCCGAGGTACGCGTTGGCTCCCGCCTGGATCGCAAGCAACGAGGTCCAACCGAATAGAAAACCCCACAGGGGGCCGAACGCCTGTTTGATGTAGTTGTATTGCCCGCCCGACTCTGGAAACATCGCGCCGAGTTCGGCGTAGGTCAGCGCGCCGGCGATGACGATCAGGCCGCCCGCACCCCAGAGAAGCAGCGCCAGTGTGGGGTGCGGGACCGCGCGTGGCACAAACGCGGCCGCGACAAAGATGGCCGAGCCCAGAATGGTTCCAGCGGTGATCGCGGTGACATCCCACAGCCCCAGCGCCCTGACGAGATCCCGGAGCCTCTTGCAGACGGATCGAGCAAGAACACCCCGTTCGTCCGCTCGGACCTGCCTTTCGTCGCAATTCGCTTGGTCGCTGACAGTCGCGCCGCGATACTCCCTCGCATGTCAAGACGCGACGTTCTCTTGACCATCACGTCCCTGCCTTGGCGCCGGCAGCCCTAGTTGCGGGTATCCTCGGTGGGTGATGTCCAAAGCGGCGAGGGCCACGAGGCCGGTTAGCATCATCGCGAAAACATCGCGCCGTATTGCCGCCGCGGCGACGATTGCCATCGCCGCCGGCCTCCTCCTGAAGACACATTCGACGATCCCTCTGTCCATACTCTTACTCCGCGCGGTCATCGTCGGCCTCTCGGCAACGACGGCTTTCACATTCTTCGAAGTGTGGCCGCGGCAGCTCCCACGCTGGTTCCAGAGATGGGCGCTTCAAGTCGTTGCGGTCGGTGTGTTCATGCCGGTCACCACGTTCCTGATATACGTTCTGTTCACTCCCCGCGATGCGCCACCGTTCTGGGAGGAGAGCGACCGCTTGACCGGGTGGCTGGTGCTCACGCTCCTCGCCATGCTGGTCGCGCCTTGGACCGCGCTGATCGCGATCGTCCGGCAGAAGGAAGCCGTCGTGCGCGATCAGAACCTGGCGTTCGCGCTCGAGCGCAGCGAGCTCGAGCGGCAGGCACTCGACGCTCGTTTGCATCTGCTGCAGGCGCAAGTCGCTCCGCATTTCCTGTTCAATACGCTCGCGAACGTGCAGGCGCTGGTCGATGCCGGCTCGCCGCATGCGTCGGCGGTGCTGCGGAGCCTCACGGCGTACCTGCGCGCGGCGCTGCCGCTGCTCCACGAGTCCGCCGCAACAATCGAGCGCGAGCTGCAGCTGGTGCGGCCCTACCTCGAGCTGATGCAGATGCGGATGCCCGATCGCCTCCAGTACGCAACGAACATCGACCCGTCGACGCTCAATGTCCGCTGTCCGCCGACGACCCTGTTGACGCTGGTCGAGAATGCCGTGCGACACGGCATCGACCCCAGCGAAGAAGGCGGCCGAATCGATGTCGACATCGAGCGCCGCGGCGGTCGGTGTGTGGTTCGCGTCACCGACACTGGCGCTGGACTTCATCAATCGGCCAACGGTCGCGGGACCGGGTTGGCGACGCTGCGCGAGCGGCTGCGGCTGATCTTCGGTGACGCCGCACACCTGCGCATGACATCAAACGATCCCCGCGGCACTGTCGTCGAAATCGAGATGCCGGCACGCCCATGAACGTCCATCCGACGGCGTTGATCGCGGACGATGAACCGCTGCTGCGCGAGGCGCTGCGGCGCCAGCTCGCGATCGTCTGGCCCGAGCTCGAGATCGTCGCCGAAGCCCGGAACGGACGGGAGGCGGTGCGACTGTTCGACGAGCGTCGCCCCGACGTCTGCTTTCTCGACGTCCACATGCCCGGACTCTCCGGGGTCGATGCGGCGAAACACATCGGCCGCCGCGCGCATCTCGTCTTCGTCACTGCTTACGATCACTACGCGGTGCAGGCGTTTGCGCAGGGCGCCCTTGATTATCTGCTCAAGCCGGTCGAAGAAACGCGACTCGGCGAAACCGTAAGCCGTCTCAGGGAACGCCTTCAGTCATCGAGGCCGGCGATCAACACCGAGCAACTATTGCAGCAACTGAGTGAGCAGCTTGCGGTGCTGCAAGGCGGCGGCAGGAACGAGGTGCTGCGCTGGATTCGCGCGCAAGCTGGAAAGACCGTGCGCCTCATCGGGATTGACGACGTCGATTACCTTCGTTCCGACGCGAAATATACCATCGTCGCCTGGCGCGATGCCGGCAAGCCTGCCGAAGCGGTGGTGCGGGCGACGCTGAAGGAACTCCTCCCGCAGCTTGATGCGGAACAGTTCGCGCAGGTTCATCGGTCGGTCGTCGTGAATCTGCGCGCCATCAGCCATGTGAAGCGACATGACAACGAAACGGCGGAGATTCATCTGCGGGGTCGAGACGACGTTCTTCCAGTGAGTCGCAACTATTTGCATCTGTTCCGCCAGATGTAGCCGCCCTGCCAGGGCTGCGGCGTCCAAATCCGCCTTTCGTCCGCTCGATTCCGCCCTTCGTCGCAAGCCGGTTGTTCGCGCGCAGGCGTACCGCGACGATGCCTTGAATGAAGCCAAACGCAATCCTGGTCGTTACGTCTCTGCTCTCGATCCTCTTACTGACGCTTCACATTACGGACGACATCGTCCGTGGGATATCGAAGGCCGAACCCTCAAACGTGGCGCTGGTGGTCCTCGTGGTCTTTCTGTACGGGACGCTCCTGCTCGCGGGCCGGCGATCCGGATACGTCGTCATGCTGCTCGTCGGGTTGTTCGCGGCGGCCATGCCCGTCATCCACATGAGGGGAGTCCACTACGGCGAGATTGCCAGTTCCGCCGGCGGCTTCTTCTTCGTCTGGACACTGTGGGCGCTCGGCGGACTCGGGGGGCTCACTTTCGTCCTCTCGGCACGCGGATTATGGAGCCTGCGACCGGGGCAGCCGAGGTAGTCCGATGCTGTTGCCAATCCACATTGCAGCCGGCGGGCTCGCGATCGTTCTCGGCGCCGTGGCTCTCCTAGTCAAAAAGGGCGGGACCCTGCACCGCCGCAGCGGGCTGCTGTTCGTCTACGCCATGCTCATCATGGGCATCAGCGCTGCGATCCTGAGTTTTCGCAAGAGTCCGACCAATGTGGATGCGCTGGGCGCCTGGATGACTGTTTACTTTGTCGGCACAGCGCTCACGGCCGTCCGGGCAGTGTCGCCATGGACCAAACCGATCAATGGCGCCGCGCTGGCGGTCGCGGCCGGCGTTGCGTTGGTCGGCATCGTGCTCGGCGTAACCGCCTTCAACAGCCCGCGCGGTTCCTTGAACGGTGTTCCGTTCCAGATACACTTCTTTGGCGCCGCCGTGATGATTCTCGCTGCAATTGGCGACGTGCGCATCATGTGGTTCGGCATGCCTCACGGCCGCCCGCGTCTGGCGCGCCACTTGTGGCGAATGTGCTTCGCGCTGTTCATCGCGGCCGGATCGTTCTTCTCGATCCGTAAGCGCGTGGCCACAATCCTTCCCGAGCCATTCACGACTGCGCCGATGCGGGCGCTGCCGATCCTGCTGCTATTTGCGGCGATGTTCTATTGGTTGTGGAGAGTTAGCCGCCACAAGGCGTTGCCAGGGCTCGTCCGATACGACCCCGCGCCTGCCACTACGCGCACAAAGTGATCAGCCAGGTGCGACCATTGGCGCGACGAACCCGCCAGCCGTCGGGGCCAACGGTCGCGGGACGTAGCGGCGGCTAGACATGGCCGTGCGTGATCGGGACATCGTGGTCACTTGTCGAAGAGGGCCGCGACTCGCTGGCAAGTACACCTCCGCCGTGGCGCGACTGACCGAAAAAGCCGGGGCGGCCCCGAGAGATCGGAACCGCCCCAGCGAACGGTCGTGTCGAGAGGCTTACGGGCAGATGGTTACGACCGGAGCCGTGGCGTTGTTGCCCTCGGCGATGCAGGCGCCCGACGCCCCGGTCAAGGCAAGGATGTCGGTCCGCGACGTGAGCGTGTTGTTCAGCACGTTCGTCAGGCCGACCAGGTCCGACTGAATCAGGATGTTATCTTCCGCCCTGACACGCGAGTTGCTGAGTTTCGCCTCGCCCTTGTCGGCCCCGATCGAGGCCAGCATCGTGTAGGTACCGCCGGCGCGGATGGTGGCCGAGTCGATGGCGAGCACCCCGAAGCCCTGGCCCGCCGAGCCCGCCTGCACGCTGATGTTGCCGGTCACGGCCGTCAGCCGCGTGCTGACGAGCGTGGCCTTGCTCTCAGCGCCAAGCAGCGTGATGGCGATGCCACCAGGTGCCTGCACGATGCCGCTCGCCAGATCCACTTGCGCCTTGGCACCGGGCGAACTGAGGTTGAACTGTCCGACCGCCGCCACGAAGTTCGTGTTGTTGGCCGCGACCACGGCCTCGGGCCCGTCGAGTGCCAGGCTGATTCCCGTGCCGCCTCGCACCCGCGTGGTCTCGAAGCTGCCCGTGAACTTCTCACCGGCCGAGATGCTCAGCATGCCGGCCGCGTTCAGCGCGTTACCCACGCCGTTGATCGGGCCGGTGATCCCCAGCGTACCGAACGCGCCGAGGGCGACCGTGAGGCCCCCAGCATTGGCCGTCAGGCGCGACTCGTCAGAGAAGAAACTGCCCTCATTGCCGGTGAGCGACGCCGCGATCGACGGCGCGGTCCAGACGGTGGACTTGAACGACACGCCGGCCTTGGCGCTGGCCTGGAACGACACAGGGCCGGTGAATCGGAGGTTGACGTTGTCGGCCTCGAACTTGGAATCGGGCGTGAGTACGAAGGTACACCCGGAGTCGACCTGGACGAGGCGGGGCGGCTGAATCGGGCTCATCACCTTGTAGGTGTTCACGATGGTGACGGTATTGCCAGGCGCCTCACAGGCGGCCTTGAGTTCGGCCGTGGTGACGACCTGCGCCGAGACACTGGCCGCGAAACCGAACGAGAGAACGGCAATCGACGAACGAACGAGCAGGGTGTGCGTCACGAGCAAGCCTCCTGAGAATCGCGTGGATCGGAACGTGAGCGCTGGGTGGGAGCGCTGTTGGCATCGATATAGGGCCGCAGACAGGCCCGGAGGTACAGGGGCGCGATGACGCGCGACGATTGCGCGCCTCGCTCCGCCCTAATCGGAGTCGGTTCAGCGCCCGCAACCGCGTCCGCAACGTGCAGGCCGAAGGTTGGCCGCGACCGGTCGACTCTCCGGCGTCCGACCACCAGCGAAGGCCGGTGGCGTGGCTCAGGGACAGAGCGAGGAACGTCCACGCCGCCACGGGCAGCCCCGGTCACCGCCGCGGGCGGACGTGACCGGAGTAGTGGTGGCCCAAGGCGCGATAGATCAGCAGCAGCAGCACGAGCAGGCCCGCTGGCGCCAAACGCCACGGCTGGTCGGCGAGCACGCGCATCGTACGCGCCTCGCCCAGCAGGGTTCCAAGGCTGGGCCAGGGCTCCGAAAGACCGAGACCGAGGAAGGACAATCCGACCTCGGCGATGACGAACTGCGGGAACAAGATCAGGGCCTGCGCCACCAGCAGCGGCCGCATGGCCGGGGCCGCGTGGACGACGAGGACCCGTCCCGTCGTCGCCCCGGCGGCGCGGGCGGCCAGCGCGTAAGGCTGTGCGAGCGCCTGCAGGACGGCGCCACGGCAGAGTCGAGCCGTGGTGCCCCAGCTCACGGCCCCGACGAGGCCGGCCACGGCGAGGAAGGCCGGGCCCGGCGGCAGGTCGAGGGGCAGTGCACTCCGGACGGCCAACAGGAGGAACACCCATGGCACACCCATGGTGCACTCGGTCAGGGCGGAGAGCCCGGCATCGGCCCATCGCCCCAGCCCGGCGCCGCCGCCGATCGCGGCGGCCAGCACCACCGCGATGGCGGTCGACAGGGCGGCCGCGCCGATTGAGATCCGCGCCCCGAAGAGCGTGCGCGAGGCGACGTCGCGGCCCAGGTCGTCGGTGCCCAGGAGAAACGTGGGGCTGGGCGGCGCGGCCGCGCGGTCGCGATGCTGTTCTATGGGCGAGTGCGGAGCGACCCACGGCGCGGCCAGGATTGCCAGGTGCAGAATCACCGCCGCGACGCCCAAGCGCGGCGTCATCGGCGTCTGGGATCGGCGAGGTAGGCGCCGGCATCGGCCACGGCGTTGGCCACGACGAGCACCACTGCCGAAGCGGCAACGGCCCCGAATACCACTGGGAGGTCGCGGGCGAGCACCGCCTCCACGAGCAGCAGGCCGACGCCCGGCCAGGCGAACACCACCTCGAAGACTGCCCCGGCGCCCAACAGCGAGGCTATCGAGGTCGCCATCAGTGGCGCGAGGACCGGCAGCGCCATTCTCACCTGATGACGGAAGATCGCGCGCGCGTCGAGTCCACGGGCTCGCGCCGCGTCGATGGCAAGAGACTCGCGCGTGGCCGACACCGCCGCGTCGATTGACCAAGCCACCATCGGTACCAGCGTCAGCCCAAGACCGATCACCGGAAGCACCGCGTGTCGCGCGCGTTCGATCGCCAGCGATGTCTCCGAGACCCCGTCCGCCTGGCCCATGCCCCCGACCGGGAACCAGCCGGTGGCCAGTGCCAACCGGACAAGGCAGACGGCGAGGACGACGTCCGGGACGCTGTGAAGGACCGTCAACACCGCGTCACCGGCGCGCCGCGCGGCGCTGGCCGTCGCGCGGCCGCCACCGGCGACGATCAGCGCGGCGACGACCCACGCCAGCAGCATGGCGGGCGCTGCGAGCGCCAGCGTGTTGGCGAGCCGCCCGGCCAGCAGACGTGCCACGGGAAGTCCTGACACCGTGGAGACGCCGAGGCCGGACCGCCAGAGGGCCGCCGCCCAGTCGACGATCGACTCTGGCTCCGCTCCGGCCCGTCGGTCCATGGCGGCAATGGTCTCGGGCCCGAGTGTGGGATCGAGCAGCCACTCGTCAGCGACCCTTCCCGGGACTGCACGGGCGAAGACGAACGTGACCACCGCGATCGCGGCAAGCGTCAGGGCGCTTCTGGCCACGCGCCACAGCCCGCTCTCGACGAGTGTCCACATAGGCGACCAGGAGCCTGACGGCTCATGCAGAAGCACGAATCAGCCAGCGCGGTTGCAGTATACGATCGAGAGCACTGCCGTGAGCGTCAACGCATCGCCTCCGTATCGCTCGCGAACCCCCGGGGGCGCCCGCCGCGCGCGCCCGCTGCTCGCCGTGGCGGCCGCACTCTCGGTCGCAGTCTCGGTCTCTTCGTGCACACAGGCCCCTGCGCTCCCCAGTCCTGCGTCGGAGCTTCGAGTCGTGCTCCGCGCCGATCCGCGGACGTTCAATCCGATCGCGGCGCTCGACGCCGCATCGACGACCTTGGTCGGCTTGATGCACGCCGAGCTCTTCCGGGTCGATGCCCGGTCGCAGGAGGTGGTTCCGGAGCTGGCCGAACGGCTCGACGGACCTGACAGTTGTGGGGCCGTCGTGGTGGCACTGCGCCGTGGGCTACGATTCCCGGACGGGGAACCGTTCGGGGCCGATGACGTGGTCTTCAGCCTGCGCGTGTTCCAGGACCCGGCGCTCGGCGCGCCGCAGTTGCAGGCCCTGCGGCTCGACGGCCGTCCGGCGACGGCCACGACGCTCGACGACCACACGGTTCGGATCCAGTTCGGCGCCGCGCCCGCCGAGCCGGCCCGCCTGCTCGCCAGCGTGCCGATGCTGCCACGTCATCGACTCGAAGAGGCCTACGCCGCGGGGCGACTCGCCTCGGTGTGGGCGCTCGCCGATCGCCCCGACACGATCATCGGGCTCGGGCCCTACCGCCTCGAACGGTATGACCCTGGCGTCAGTGTCACGCTCACGAGGAACGCGCCGGCGCTACAGCCCGCGCAGGATCGGTCTCGGCCCGGCATCGACCGCGTGATTGCGCGCATCATCAGCGATCCCGACGCCCAGGTCGCCCGGATGCTCGCCGGCGAGGTCGATCTCTTGAGCCCCCTCGACACCCGCAGCTACGGGCTGCTCGCCGGCGCGCAGCGAACCGACCTGCAGGTGCAGGATCTCGGCCCCTCGCTCGAATTCACGTTTGTCGTGTTGAACCTCGACGATCCGCCTCGCGGCGCCAGGCCGGCGCCGCGAACCCGGTGGTTTCAGGACGCGGCGTTCCGACAGGCGATCTCGCTGGCGATCGATCGCTACGCCATTGCCCGACTCGTTTACGACGGCCGGGCCACGCCCCTGGGCGGCCACGTCTCGCCGGGCAACCGCCGCTGGCGCGCCCCGTTGGCGGTTCCGGCGGTGTCCATCGCCGACGCTCGGTCGCGGTTGTCGGCCGCCGGTTACCGTTGGGACCCCAGCGGGCGCCTGCTCGATGTCGCCGCCGTGCCAGTGGTGTTCTCGCTACTCACCAGCACGAGCAATCCGCAGCGGCAGCGCATCGCCAGCATCGTGCACGACGACCTGGCCAGGCTCGGCATCGACGTCCGAGTGTCGGCGCTCGAGTTCCGCGCTTACGTCGAGCGCCTGACGCGGACCCGCGACTTCGACGCGGCGATCATGGCGCTGGGCGGTGGGGATACCGATCCAAACGCCGAGGCCGGTGTCTGGCAGCTCGATGGTCCCACGCACGTCTGGCGTCTCAAGGCTCCGGCCCCGCTCGCGCCGTGGGAAACGGAGATCGATCGTTTGTTCCGTGGCCAGGCCGTCGCCACCGAGACCGAGACGCGGCGGCAGCTCTTCATCCGCCTGCAGGAGGTCGTCGCCGAGTACCTGCCCATCGTCCCGCTGGTCAGTCCCAACCATCTGGTGGCGCTACGCCGGGGGCTTGAGGGCCTGGTGCCCGGTGTCACGAGCCGCGACTCGCTGTGGAATGTCGACGAGCTATCGTGGGCGCCTGGCGTCGGACGATGAAGGCTCGCGGCATCACAGGCACTCCGTCGGCGGCGACCGATGCTGTCGCGGCCGCCGACGTGATGCGCATCGCGGCCCGGCTGACTGTCGGTTCGCCCGCCGCCCGGCGCGTGCGCGCCGCCGCCCTGCCCGCTACCCCGGCGCTCGGCGCCTATCTCGCCGAGCAGGCCGTGCGGCTGCTGCGGGTCGACCTGGATCGCGCGGCTCGCGCCACGGACGCGTTGTCGTGGATCGCGCCGCGCCTCGGACCGCCGTTCCTCGGCGTGGCGGCCCGTCATCGCGGGCACATGGCGCTCCAGCGCGGGCGGTTTCCCGAAGCCCTGTCGCACTACCGGACCGCCGAACGCGAGTTCCGCCGGCACGGACCCGTGCTCGAGAGGGCCCGGGTCCTGGCGTCGGCCTTCAGCGCCTTGTCGCACCTGGGCCGCTATGACGAAGCCATCGTCTGGGCCCGGCGGGCGCGTCAGATCTTCGTGGCCCACGGCGACGGGCTGCGCGCCGCGCGCGTCGACGCCAACCTGGCCGCGCTGCTGTTCCGTCGCGACCGGCCGACGGCGTCGTTGCGCCTCGGCCGGCGGGCGCTCCGTGTGTTCGAGCAGACCGGCGCGGTCGAGGATGCGGCCGTCACCCGGCTCAACACGGCGGGGCGCCTCACGGCCCTTCATGCGTTCCCGAGCGCCCTCAAGCTCTACGAACGCACGCGGGCATTCTGCGCCAAGCACGGGCTGCACCTGCTCGCGCTCGAAATCGACGGCAACCTGGCGTACCTGTACGCGCAGCGCGGCGAGTACGAGCGTGCCCTGGCACTCTACGCGCGGGTGCGGAGCCGGGCCCTGTCGGCCGGCCACGACACCCTGGCCACCACGCTGATGCTCGACGAAGCCGAGCTGCTCGTGGAACTGAACGCCGACCATCGGGCGGTCGCCGTCGCCGAGCAGGCGTTGACGCGGAGTCTCGGCCAGAGCATGCCCTTCGAAGCCGCGCAGGCGCGGATGCTGCTGGCTGTGTGCGCGGCGCGCGGGCGCCGGATCGAGGAGGCCCTGCGTCAGTTCGAGGCCGCCCGGCAGGGCTTCGAGGCCGAGGGCAATGCCCCGCGCACCGCATTGACGGACCTTCACCGCGCCGTGCTCCTGGCCCAGCGAGGCGTCACCCAGGATGCCGTCGACTGCGCGATCCGCGCCCGCGAGGCGCTGCGGCGCCACGGCCTCGGCGCCAAGGTCGTTCTGGCCGACCTGGTCCTCGTGCGAGGCGCGCTCGCCGCCGGCGACACCATCGGGGCGCGGCGCCACCTGGCCCGGGCCAGTGCCGGCCTTCGCCGCTACCCTTCTCCCGCGCTGTCGTATCAGCTGGCCTTCCTGGCCGGTGAAGTGGCCCACGCCGACGACCGCCCGGCCCTGGCGCGATCATGGTACCGCCGTGCCTACCGCACGCTCGAGGGGTTGCGCAGTCGCCTGGGTGTCGACGAGCTTCGGATCGCCTTTCTCGACGACAAGGCCGTGGTTTACGAATCGATGGCGCGGGCCGCGCTGCTGCTGAAGGGCCCCGGCCGCCTACGCGAGACGTTCGCGGCGGTGCAGCAGGTCAAGTCGCGGGCACTGACCGACCTCCTGACGAGCGGTCCGCACGATCCGCCCGCGGCGCCAACCGCCGTTCAGCGGCTGCGCGGCTCGCTGAATGCGACCTATCGCGAAGTCGACCGGCTCGAGTCCTCTGTGGACCAGCCGTCCCCGCACCGCCTCGAGGATGCCCGGGCGCGGGCTCGTGCCTGCGAGCAGCGACTGTCCAGGGCGATCTACGACGACGAGAGTCGGCGGCCCGCGTCGGCATCCCTGTACCGCGGTGTGGCGTCGCTGGCAGACGTGCAGGCCTCGCTCGGCGACGCCACGCTGATCGAGTACTTCGCTGTGCGCGGCACGCTGCACGCGATGGTCGTCGAGCGCCGCCGTGCCAGCGTGGCGGCCCTTGGTCCGCTCGACGACGTCATCCGCGCTGTCAAGTTGTGCCTCTTCAACCTGTCGGCCGTGCCGGCGGCATCGCGCGCCCGTGGGGCGGGCGCTCCGGCGCTGGCGGCGACCGAGGCCCACCTGCGAGACTTGCACACCCAGTTGATCGCACCCATCGCCCATCGCCTCGAGCCCGGGCGTCCACTCGTGATTGCTCCCCACGGCCCGCTGCACCGGCTGCCCTTTCACGCCCTGCGGGATGACGCGGGCTACCTCGGGGATTTTGCGCCCATTGCCATCGTGCCGTCGGGCAGCGTGTTCGCCCTAGTGCGGCGACGCCGGTCCTCGCGCGCCGCTGGCGCGCTCGTGTTGGGCCTCGGCGACCGGCGCGCGCCGAGGATCACGGCCGAGGCGCGCACCGTTGGTCGACGGCTGCCGGATGCCCGGGTGCTCCTGGGCGCGCGCGCGTCGGAGCGGGCCTTTCGGGCGCTGGCTGCCAGGAGCCGCGTCGTACATGTGGCGACACATGGCTTCTTTCGCGCCGAAAACCCGATGTTCTCGTCGATTCGCCTCGCCAATACCCGTTTGGACGTGCACGCCCTGTACGGGCTGCGCCTGACCGCCGATCTGGTCACGCTCAGCGGGTGCTCGACGGGCGTGAACACGGTGGCGGCCGGGGATGAGCTGGTCGGGCTCACGCGCGGCCTTCTGCACGCAGGCGCGGCCTGTGTGCAGCTCAGCCTGTGGGACGTCGACGACGCCTCGACGACCCACTACATGGACGCCTTCTACGCCCACTACGCCGCCGGGAGTACGCCGGCCGAAGCCTCGCGGCTCGCCATGCAGCGGACCCGCGACCGGTTCGAGCACCCCTACCACTGGGCGCCCTTCGTCGTCGTCGGGCTGGGTGTATGAGTCTAGGACACGCCCTGTACCTTTTGCCGCAGTTGCGGTCCTTGACTTCAACAAAGCGCGGGTTACCCCCTGGCGCGGAGGCGACGGCATGAAGTGACGCACTATACTTTGGAGTCTTGGGCCGACTTCGTCCGCGGTCTCGTCGACCACGGAGAACAGCGGCGAATGCACGAGCACGCCCAGACCTGCTCGCAATGTCGGGAGGATCGACGGGCCATGGAGCAGGTGGCCGAGACCGTGACCTGGGATTCACAGGTCGAGCCGAGCGCCGAGGGCCTGCGCCGCGCGTACGCGCTCTCGACGCGGCTCCCCGAGCCCGCGGTCGGCCCACTGCGGCGCCTCCTGGCGGTCCTGGTGCTCGATAGCCGGACCCAAGTGGCCCCGGACGGCGTCAGATCCATTGGACGCGGTGTGCGGCAGATGGTGTTCGACGCCGAACCGTACCGGGTCCACGTGCAGTGGGAACACGCAGCCCCGGGCGGACCGGTGTCGCTCGTCGGACGGGTGGCCACCACGGCCCAGACGACCTTGCCCTCGGGCATCGTCGTACGGGCCGTGACGCCGACGACCGTCGCCGGAGAGACGACGACCAACCGGTTCGGTGAGTTCGTGCTCGAGTGCCCCTGGGATCCAGGGCTGGCACTGCACTTGCCACTCGTCTCCGAGGGCGTGCGGATCGAGGTGCCGCTCGCATCCGCCACGGAACCGTCGGCGCGGCCGCGACGGCGCGGGCAAATCGAATAGTGAGGGCGGCGCAGCTGTGCGCCTGGGATTGGGAGGAATGTGATGCGAGGTCGATACGTGCTGATCGCGATGTTCGCTCTGGCGGTGACGGCGTCAGCGTGGGCCGGCGACGAGTTCATTCTCACGGCACCGGAATCCGAGGCCTACAAGCTCGCTGAGCGCCAGGGGCTCACGATTCTGCACCGCATACCAAAGCGCGACGTGTTCCTGGTGCAGGGGCCCGCCGGCGTCCGTCCCAACGTCGTGATGGCGCGGCTGCTGGCCGACCCCGAGATCGACGATGAGCATGACAAGATTTTCATCGAGCTCAACGCCGTCGTCCACCTGCCGGAAGTCGGTGCGGCGGCTCCGTACTACACCTCGACCTCCGACGCGCAGACGGCGCTGCTCGACCGCACCGAGCGAGACTATTTCGGCAGCCGCGTCTGGTCCCGCTACGCCCGTCAGCGCGCCGCTTCGCGCATCCGGCTGCGCGAGGCCCATCGCGACTACGGTACAGGCACCGGCATCGTGGCCGTAATCGACTCCGGCGTCGACCCGCAGCATCCTGCGCTCGCCCACGCGCTGCTCGAGGGCTACGACTTCACCATCGACGCAGCAGGCGCCACGGAGCTTACCGCGCTCGACGCCAACCATCCCATCCTGAACCCGACGCAGGTGATCATTCTCGACAACGACACGGTCGTCCCCATCAACGCCGCCACGCAGGCCTTGCTCGAAGCGGGTCAGGCCTACGACATTCGCCCCGGCAGCGTGCCTGAGGCCTTCGGCCACGGCACGATGGTGGCCAGCCTCGTCCGGCTGGTCGCGCCCGGCGCCGCCATCCTTCCGCTCAAGGCGTTCGACGCCGCCGGCTACGGTCGCGTGTACGGCGTCGTCCGGGCCCTGTACCACGCGCGCGTGAGCGGCGCCGCCGTCGTCAACTTGAGCTTGAGCATGCCGGGACCATCGAAGGCGCTCGCGGACGCCATTCAGTTCCTGCACGAGGAGAAGGTCTTCACCGTGGCCGCCGTCGGCAATGACGGCACCGACCTGGCGCGCTATCCGGCAGCGCTGCCCGAGACCTTTGGCGTCGCCGCCGTGAACGCGTGGGACCAGCGGAGCGCATTCAGCAACTTCGGCCCCGAGAGCGTCTCTCTAGCGGCGCCGGGCGAAGCGCTGATCGCTGCCTATCCCGGCGGCCAGTACGCGCTGGCGTGGGGCACGTCGTTCGCGACGCCGCTCGTGTCCGGCACCATCGCCGTCCTGCAGCTCCAGAAGTCCGGCATCAATTGGGAGGAGGTCGAACGTGCGTTCGCCACTGCCGACCTGGTCTCCGACCCCGGCATGGGCGCGGGTCGGCTCAACACCTATCGGGCCGTCAGCGAGGCTCTCGGGATCCCGCTTCCCTAGAGGTCCGGGCGATTCGGTCGTATGAAGCCATCTACCGCGGCGACGCGCGGCGCCGCCAATGTGCCCTCACCGGCGTGGGACGACCGCGCGCTGGTCGACGCCTGCCTCTCGGGTTCGCAAGAGGCCTGGGTCGCGGTCGTCGACAAGTACGCGCGCTTGATTCTCTCGGTGCCGCTCCGGTTCAGGTTCTCCCGTGACGAGGCCGAGGACATCTTCCAGGCCGTCTGCGTCGATCTCATCGAACAGCTCGACACGGTCCGCGAGCCGGCAGCCCTTCGTGGATGGCTGGTGCGGGTGGCGACATACAAGTGCCTACACGTCCGGCGCAAGCGCGGCCGCGAAGAGAGCGCCGATCCGATCAAACTCGACGCCGGCAACGCCAGCCGTGAGGAGAGCCCCGAGCAGGTCATGGAGCGGGTGCAGCAGCAACAGATCGTCCGCGCCGCCATGACGACGCTCTCCGAGCGTTGCCGCGCTCTGCTGCGGATGCTGTTCGTGGAATCGCCCCTACGGCCCTACGACGAGGTGGCGAGGGCCCTTGGCGTATCGCGCGGGTCGGTAAGCTTCCTGCGTGGCCGCTGTCTGCAGCGGCTCCGGCGATCGATTCAAGCGCAGTCCGGTGTCTGAAGAGCCGGCCCGGTTCGGCGGCGGCAACCTTCTCAGTGACGTGGAGGCGGGAACGGAGCAAGCTGCGGATCTGGGACGTGAGGCGAGGCGGTTCGCCGAGCACAGCAGGGCTGAGATCGTGTCCGAGATGACAAGAGCCTGAACCGTTGGGGTAGACTTCGTTCACTTCTCCGCCGAAGGCGACAGCTGCCCGGGCCCGGCAGCGACGGGATTTGGCTCGCGTGGCGCTTCGCCGTTGTGTGCGAGCTGGCGTGCGTGGCGGAATCGGACGGTGAGCGATGGAGTGGTTGACCGAGCACGATGAGGTCACGGGCGAGGAATACATCGCCGTTGACACGCGCGGTGAAGCGCTGCTCCGCGATCCGTTGACGAATAAAGGCACGGCATTCACCGAGGGCGAGCGCGCCGACCTCGGCCTCGACGGGCTGGTGCCGCCGGCCGTCAGCACCATGGATCAGCAACTGGCCCGGGTGTACGAGAACTATCGCATCAAGCCGACACCGCTCGAGCGCTACATCCACCTCGCCAGCCTGCAGGACCGGAACGAGACACTGTTCTTCCGACTCCTCCACGACCACATCGACGAGATGATGCCGGTCGTCTACACACCGGTCGTCGGCGAAGCGTGCCAGCAGTTCTCGCACATTTTTCGCCGCCCGCGCGGCCTCTACATCTCGTACGACCAACGCCACCAGATCGATACCATTCTCCGGAATCACGAGCGGCCGCCGGCCGTCATCGTCGTCACCGACGGGGAACGCATCCTGGGGCTCGGCGATCAGGGAGTCGGCGGGATGGGCATCCCAACCGGGAAGCTGTCGCTCTACACGGCCTGCGCCGGGATCCCGCCATCTCTGACGTTGCCGATCATGCTCGACGTGGGCACGGACAATCGGGAGCGGCTGAACGACCCGATGTATCTCGGCCTGCGGCACCAGCGGATTCGGGGACGCGAATATCAGGACTTCATCGATCGCTTCGTCGACGCCGTGATGCGCGTGTACCCGGACGCCGTCCTGCAATGGGAAGATTTCCTGAAAGCCAACGCGCTCACCCAGCTCGCACGTTTTCGCGACCGGTTGTGCACGTTCAACGACGACATTCAGGGCACGGCTGCCGTCGCGGCCGCTGGTGTGTACGCCGCCCTGCGAATGACCGGTCAGGAGGTGCGCGACCAGCGCATCGTGCTCGCGGGAGCCGGCGCGTCCGCGCAGGGCATTGCGCACCTCTTCGTATCGGCGCTAGGCGAGGCCGGGCTTTCCCACGAGGAGGCGGTGACGCGTATCTGCACCGTGGACAGCCGGGGACTGGTGACGCAGGCGCGGCCCGAGTTGGAGGACTTCAAAGCGGCCTTCGCCCGGCCGGTCGAGGAGGTGGCGACGTACGTGTGCCGCGATCCCGGGCACATTACGCTCGAGGAGACCGTCCGCAATTTCAGGCCGGCGATCCTGATCGGCTCGTCGGGTACGGCCGGCTTGTTCACGGAAGCCGTGGTCCGCGCCATGACCGCCGTCAACGACCGGCCCATCGTGTTTCCCTTGTCGAACCCGCCGAGCAAGAGCGAGTGCACGGCCGAGCAGGCGATCCGGTGGTCTGATGGTCGTGCGATCGTCGCGACCGGCAGCCCGTCCGACCCGGTCGTCCATCGAGGTCAGACGCACCGCATCGGCCAGGGGAACAACGCGTTCGTCTTTCCCGGCGTCGGACTGGGTCTGTGGGCGGGAGGCGTGCGCCGCGTCACCGACGCCATGTTCCTCGATGCCGCCCGGGTACTGGCGCACATGGTGAGCCCGGCGGACCTGGATCAAGGGGCGGTCTACCCCGAGCTCACGCGCATTCGGGACTGCTCACATGCCATCGCGTGTGCCGTGATTCGGCGCGCCGTCGCCGAAGGCCACGCGTCGCCGGGGATTCTGGCCGGCCTCGAAGAGACC
>CAZEMI010000246.1:0-38318 GCA_964513235.1 uncultured Acidobacterium sp. | reverse complement strand
GAACTCGAAATCAGCGGCGCTGCAGGACGAGCTCCGGCGAGTGCGAACCGAGATGGAGCGTCACGAGGTCGCCAGTCAGGCGTACGAGACGGCTGGACTCCAAATTCTAGAACTTGCGCAAACCGCCTATTCCTCGTATGTCCGCGCAGCAGATCATCGCGGAGGTCGGCGGCCACCGCGGCCACGTTTCCCTCACCCCAAGCATCTCGCCTCCTGGATGGGCGCCTGTCCCGGCAACGAGGAGAGTGCCGGTGTGAATTACAGCCATCGCTGCCCCAAGGGCAATCGTCAGATGCGCCGCGTCCTCAATCAAGCTGCCAATGCCGCCGTCAAGGCCAAGGGAACGATCTTCGCCGTCGTATTTCGCCGCATCGTCCCACGCCTCGGCCATGCCCAGGCCATCGGGGCGATCACGCACCGGCTGTGCCGGTTGATCTGGAAGATTCTGCACGAGCGCGTGCGCTACGAGGAACGGGGGCCGGCCGTCAGCGCCGAGGCGAAGAAAGTGCGGGCGCGCAAGATGATCCGCGAACTCCGCGGCCTCGGCTACCGCGTCGAGCCGATTCCCGCTCCATCAGCCTGAGCGATGATTTTCGACCCTGGGTTGATTCGAGAAGCCGCGTAAATGGCCTGTTATTGCCAGGTTCGCCAGGGTTTCGCGAGGTGAGTCTCGAAGAGCGACGCAGCCTTGCCGGCACGCAGTCTGCGGCCGCTGACGCCCACCCTCCCGCCGCGCTCCCACGACAGTTGAGGCGCTCGATCAGCTGTTCCGTGGGCTCGGCAGACTCGACAGTGCGCGAACCTTAAGCCGCTATTCTCGGCGAGCGTGACATCAGGGCCCACGACATCAGTCAGCCGCTACCGCGTCGGACTAGCCTGAAAGCCGAACCTGCCCGGCACTTTCGAGACTTCTGGGCAGCCACCGGGGATTGCGCTATCGTCTTCGCGAGCATCCGGCTTGGTGCGGCACCCACGACCAAGGTCTAATGGACGCCCCTCGCCCGGGCGCGCAGTCTATTGGTACCGACCCTGCTCAGAGGAAGGTCGGCTAGTGAACGACGAATTCCGTCAAGCGATTGACACGATCCCCGGGTTCGTCTGGAGCGCGCTTCCCGATGGGAATGTTGATTTCGTCAATCAGCGTTGGTGCGACTACACGGGCGTCAGCTTACGGGATGCGTGCGGCCACGGCTGGCGGTCCGCGATCCACCCCGACGACCTTCCTCCATTGGTGGATTACTGGAGCTCGCTGCTCAACGGTCGTGAACCGGTTGAATGCGAGGCTCGCTTGCGACGATCCGACGGAACGTTTCGATGGTTCTTGATCCGGGCGGTGCCATTGTGCGACGACCGCGGGCGGGTGGTGAAATGGTACGGCCAGCACACCGACATCGAAGATCGAAAACGAGCAGAGACCTTGCTCGCTGGCGAAAGACGGTTGCTTGAAATGGTCGCCATGGGTTACGAGTTGCCAATTGTGCTGGACGCACTGTGCACGCTCGTCAACCAAGCCTCCAGCGGTTGCCATTGCAGCATCTTGTTGGTCGAACGTAATGGCTCAACGGTCCGGCATGCCGCGGCGCCAAGCCTCCCCTCCACCTTCAGCCACGCCATCGACGGCCGGTCCACCTCGGTCCCGTACTGGGGACCGTGCGCGATGGCGATTGATCAGAAGACGCAGGTGCTTGTCTCGGACATCGGGCAGGACGCCAGATGGGATAATTTCGAGTGGTGTCGACTCGCCCTTGCCGCCGGGCTGCGATCATGCTGGACGACACCGATCCTGTCGCAGGCAGGGGATCCCCTTGGCACCTTTGCCCTCTATCAGCGCGAAGTTGGCGACCCGAGTCCGGTGCAGCGGGACCTCATCGGTCGATTCACACACGTGGCCAGCATCGCGGTCGAGCGCACTTACGCCGCCGAGGCGCTTACCCGGAGCCAGGCGCAGTTAGCGAGAGCGCAGCGCCTAAGCACGACTGGCAGTTTCAGTTATCGAGCCGCCACCGACGAGTTGACGCTGTCGGAAGAGACCTGCCGAATCTGCGGGTTCGATCCGGGCAAGCCGGTGCCGCCGGGTGCCATGCGAGATCGAATTCATCCAGAAGACTTGCCGCTGTTTCTCAGCATGCTAGGCGGCACGGGCAAGCAGTTCGAGTTTGACTGCCGCGTACAAATGGACGAGGGCGCCATCAAATACATCCAAGTGGTTGCCGACGCCGTTCGCGACGACGCTGGCGGTCTCATCGAGTGGGTCGGCGCCATACGAGACGTGACAGACCGCAAACACGTGGAGGACGAGTTGCGCCAAAGCGAAGCGTTTCTTGCGGAAGCGCAGCGTCTCAGTTCAACGGGCAGCTTCTGCTGGCGCGTGGCGAAGGGCGAAATCATCTGGTCGGAACAAACATATCGCATTTACGAACTCAATCCGACCCTGCCTGTCACGTTCGACCTGGTCGGTACCCGGATTCATCCTGAAGAGGCCTCCTGGTTCCAAGACGTGCTCGGCCGTGCCAGCAGCGAAGGCCGTGACCTCGAGTTCGAGCATCGGCTCCAGATGCCCGATCAGTCCGTCCGATATCTGCACGTCGTGGCTCATGCGACCCGCGGCCAGGACGGTCAGTTGGAGTACATCGGCGCCGTTCAGGATGTGACAGAACGTCGGAGGTCGGAAGACGTGTTGGCCAAAGTGCGGTCGGAACTCGCGCACATGGCGAGAGTGACGACGCTCGGAGCGCTGACTGCTTCGATTGCGCACGAGGTCAATCAACCGCTCTCGGGCATCATCACGAACGCGAGCACCTCGTTGATGATGTTGGAAGATGATCCACCTGACGTCGAGGGCGCACTCGAAACGGCCCGGCGGACCATCCGCGATGCTAACCGAGCGGCCGAAGTCGTCGCCCGCCTGCGGGCGCTGTTCAAGAAAACGAGCACGGCGAGTGAGTCCCTGGACCTGAACGAGGCAACCCGAGAGGTCCTCGCGTTGCTCGTCAGGGAGTTTCAGCGAGCCCAGGTCATCGTGCGGACTGAGTTGGCAGACAACCTCCTGCCGGTGAGGGGCGATCGCGTACAACTCCAACAAGTAATCCTCAATCTGGTGCTGAACGCGGCGGAAGCGATGAGCGCTATCCACGATCGTCCGAAGGAGCTGGTGGTCCGCACCGAGCAGGACGAGCGTGACCACGTGCGTCTCACCGTCGAGGATTCCGGGCCTGGATTCGACGCCCAGAATGCGAATCGTCTCTTCGAGACGTTTTACACGACCAAGCGCGACGGGATGGGAATTGGTTTAGCCGTCAGCCGCTCGATTATCGAGAGTCATCAGGGTCGGCTTTGGGCCACACGCAATGACCACCCGGGTGCGACCTTTGCGTTTTCTATCCCTCGACTTCCCGTCCTTGGCCGTGCTCGTCATGTTGACGACCCTCCAATCTCTGCGCTGCTTGAGCTCAGAGGCGGGGAAGGAACCGTCTGATGGTCTCTCGTTCGCTGGTTTCTGTCGTGGATGACGACGAGTCCGTGCGTGAGTCGCTGCCGGACTTACTTAAGCGATTCGGGTTTGCGACGCAGACGTTCTCGTCTGCAGAGGAATTTCTCGCGTCGGAATTCGTCGCCCAGACGAAATGTCTCATTCTCGACATTGCGATGCCTGGCATGAGTGGGCCTGCACTTCAGGAGGAGTTGGGACGCCGTCGCCAAGCGATTCCGATTGTCTTTATTACGGCTCATGGAGACGAAACCGTTCGTCCCCGCTTGATCGAGGCGGGGGCCGTGGAATGCCTGTTCAAGCCGTTCAGCGGAACGGCGCTCCGAGATGCGGTCAATGCCGCCCTGCGAGTCGGCTGACCCGCCCAAGGAGACGACATGCAGCCATTGAGGGCATCGGGAGGGCAACCGAAGGGCACACGGACGTCGAGCACACCAGTCGTATTCGTCGTCGATGACGATGTATCAGTCCGAGAATCGTTGGAGTTACTCATTCAACGCGCCGGCTGGAAACCGGAGACATTCAGTTCCGCACAGGACTTTCTGGTACGTCCCCGAGATGAGGCGCCGAGTTGCCTCGTACTGGACGTGGAACTCCCTGACCTCAATGGCCTCGACGTCCAGGAACGTGTCGTCGCCGATCGAGCCGATCTGCCGATCATTTTCATTACTGGTCACGGCGACATCCCGATGAGTGTTCGCGCGATGAAGGCGGGCGCTTCCGAGTTTCTGACGAAGCCATTCGACCGCGATGTGATACTGGATGCGATCCGGCGCGCGCTCGAGCGCAGTCGCGAGGCCCTCACGCAGGCGTCGGAACTCAAAACGCTGCGCGACAGGTACGCGTCACTGACCCCTCGAGAACGGGAGGTCTTGGCGTGGGTCGTCTCGGGTCTCTTGAACAAACAAACGGGTGCCGAACTCGGCATGACGGAAGCCACGGTCAAAGCGCACCGCGGCAAGATCATGCAGAAAATGCAGGCGGACTCGCTTGCGGACCTGGTCAGGATCGCCGCAAGACTTGAGTTACGACTGCCCACGCCAGCCCCCACCATTCCTGCCCGTTCGCAGTCGTAGTCACCGCCTCACCGACCCCCTACGAAGGTCTAGCCACGACCTTCGTCGAATAGATTCGTGAATGCCCGCGTGGTTTCATGCGTCCTGGAGGTCGCGCACGGAGGTCATCGCCATGAACTACATCACAACGAAGGACGGCACGCAGCTCTACTTCAAAGATTGGGGCATCGGCCAGCCGTTGGTGTTCCATCACGGGTGGCCTCTGTCAGCGGACGACTGGGACGCGCAGATGATGTTCTTCCTCGAGAGGGGATTCCGGGTCATTGCCCACGACCGACGTGGTCACGGCCGTTCCACGCAAACGGTCACGGGCAACGAGATGGAGACGTACGCCGCCGACGTCAACGAACTCGTGCAGCATTTGGATTTGCGTGACGCAGTGCACGTCGGCCACTCAACAGGCGGGGGTGAGGTTGCGCGCTACGTGGGGAGGCACGGAAAGGGACGCGTCGCGAAGGCGGTGCTGGTCAGCGCCGTGCCTCCGATCATGGTGAAGTCCGACAAGAATCCCGCCGGCCTGCCCATCGAGGTCTTCGATCAGATTCGAGAAGGGACGGCCAACCACCGCTCGCAGTTCTACCAGGACCTCACGATTCCGTTCTACGGATACAACAGACCGGGTGCGGCGGTATCGCAGGGTGTGCGCGAGAACTGGTGGCGGCAGGGAATGATGGGTGGCATCAAGGCTCAGTACGACTGCATCAAGGCATTTTCCGAAACCGACTTCACGGACGATCTCAAGGCCATCGACGTGCCGACGCTGGTCATGCACGGGGAAGACGATCAGATCGTTCCCTTCGCTGATTCCGCGCCCCTGTCTGCCAAATTGCTCAGCAAGCCGGCGACGAAGTTCTATCCGGGATTGCCGCACGGTATGCCCACCACCCACGCGGCTCAGATCAACGCGGACCTATTGGCCTTCATTACATCGTAAAGGAGCACTGCAATGTCCACTCTGGCGACGGCGCGCGAAGAAATGATCGACAGCGCAAAAGGCATCAAAATCTTCGTTCGATCGTGGGTTCCCGAGTCCAAACCCAAGGCGGTCATCGTCCTGTGCCACGGCGTCAACGCGCACGGCGGACAATACCTGTGGACGGCCGAACAGTTCGTCGCCGCCGGTCTGGCCGTGTTTGCGCTCGATCTTCGTGGCCGCGGCCGGTCGGAAGGTGAGCGCTTCTACGTCGAAGACATCGCGGACTACGTCAGCGATGTCGCGAATACGATCGCGCTGGCGAAATCGCGGAATCCAGGTCTGCCGGTCTACCTCCTGGGTCACAGCGCCGGCGGTGTGGTCTCAGCGACATACGCGCTCGACAATCAGGCGCAGCTCGCGGGCTTTATCTGCGAGAGTTTCGCGTTCCAGGTGCCGGCCCCCGGCTTTGCGCTGGCGGCAATCAAAGGGATCAGCCACATCGCCCCGCGCTTACCCGTCCTGAAACTCAAGAACGAGGACTTCTCGCGCGACCCGAAAGCTGTCGAAGCGCTGAACAATGACCCGCTCACCGCACGCGAAGTGCAACCGGCCCTCACGGTCGCAGCCCTGGTGCGTGCCGACGAACGGCTACACGATGAATTTCCGTCCATCAAGCTGCCGCTGTTGATCATGCACGGCACTGCTGACAAGGCCACGGTCTGTCGCGGGAGTCAGTTCTTTTACGACACGGCTGGCTCCAAGGACAAAACGCTCAAGCTGTACGAAGGGCATTATCACGATCTCCTGAATGACATCGGCAAGGAGCAGGCCATGGCCGATATCCAGCGCTGGATCACCGAGCGGCTCCCGGTCGCGTAGTGGTTGGGACCCCACGGCAATGATGCTGTCCGCCGATAGCGCTGCCCTGCTGGCGCGTATCCCGACGGTCGACCGCGTTCTGAACGGTCACGTGTCGGAGCTGGGGAACGACCTCGTCGCGTATCGGAACCACGTGTATCGGGTTGTGAATCTGTGTCTCGGAATGATGGGAGGAAGCCGCGCCGACCTCGAGAAGGTCGCGGTCGCCGCGGTCTTCCACGACCTTGGAATTTGGACGGACCACACGTTCGACTACATCGCACCCTCCCTACGGCTCGCGCGCGACCACCTTGAGGCGTGCTCCCGAGCGGACTGGATTCCCGAGATCGAGGCCATGATCGTCAACCACCACAAAGTCACGCCTTCGCTGGGGCATCCGGAGTCGTTGGCCGAACGATTTCGGCGCGCCGATTGGATCGACCGTTGCTGACGCGGTTCCGGGGCACGCTCGACACCTGGGACCCGCTGTTCCTCGATCGACTCGCGCAGGCCCACCAGGTCGTCACCGTTGATTACCCTGGCGTGGGGTATTCAGCCGGCAGACTCCCGTCGGACATCGACCAGGTGGCCGCATTCGTGAACACGTTTGCCACGAAGATTGGCCTAACCCGGTTCGCTGTACTCGGGTGGTCGTGGGGAGGGATCGCCGCCCAGACCGTATTGTTGCGATACCCTTCCACGGTTACTCATGCGATCCTCGTCGGGACTGCCCCTCCCGGTCCTGGCCAGGCAGAGATTCAGCAGACCTGGCTGACTCGCGCGCTCAAACCTGTCAATGATCTCGACGACGAAGAGATCTTGTTTTTCGAACCGAAGTCTGAGTCCAGTCGGCGCGCAGCCAAGAGCTCGCACGATCGAATCTATGCGCGTCCTGACGTCACCAAAAGGATTCCAGCAACGGAGTCAGAGTTTCAGCTGTTCTTCAAGCTCGCCGACCTGTTCAAAGGAGACGCGCCCGGACGTCGTGAGCAACTGACGAAGAGCGGCGTCCCAATTCTGATCGTCTGTGGCGACAATGACCCCAGCGTGCCGGCGACGAACTGGTATCCGTTGATCGGACGACTTCCGTTTGGCCAGCTGATCGTGTTGCCACAGGCTGGACACGCTCCACAACATCGGTATCCAGAGCTCATCGCGAAATACATCGACGCGTTTGTGAAGCAATAGTAATCGCCTGTCAGCAACGATCGTGGGGCCGCGCCACTCCAAGTCGCACGGTCGAATCTGACACTGCTCGATGGTCACATTGTGATGTCCAATCGCTCGGGCGCAGATACGCTCTTGATGGAACGAAGCGAGCTGATGTTCCCGACGCTGACGCCAGAACAGCTCGGCCGCATCGGGGAACACGGTCGGCGTCGCAGCATCGAGCGTGGTGAGATTCTGATCGGCCGCGGCGAGCAGGCGGCACGCTTCTTTGTGGTCATCGCCGGCGAAGTCGAGATCCTGCAGGGCGACGCTGGGCAGATGAGGACGGTGATCATTCACCGCGCCGGGCAGTTTACCGGTGAGCTGCACACGGTGTCGGGAAGGCCGAGCCTGACAGAGGCGCGCGTGCGTGCTGAAGGCGAAGTCATCGAAGTGGCCTCCGACAGTCTCCGCTCCCTCATACAAAACGACGGTGAGCTGAGCGCGGTCCTGATGCGCGCCTTCATCCTTCGACGGGTGAGCCTCATCGAGCATGGATTCGGCGACGTGGTCGTCGTTGGCTCAACGCACTCGGCGGACACCCTAAGAATCACCGCGTTCCTCGGGCGCAACGGGCATCCACATACGTACGTCGACCTGACACGAGAGAGCGACGTGCAAACGCTGCTCGACCGGTTCCACGTTGCGATCGACGACATCCCAATCGTGATCTGCCGCGGCAGCGCGCTCCTGCGAAACCCAACGAACACAGAGCTCGCCTCGTGTCTCGGGTTCAACGACCCGATCGACCCAGGGCCGATGCGCGACGTCGTGATCATCGGGGCCGGACCGGCTGGACTCGCCGCAGCCGTCTACGCCGCATCTGAGGGGCTTCGCGTACTGTCAATCGAACTGTCGGCGCCAGGAGGTCAGGCCGGCTCGAGCTCGCGGATCGAGAACTACCTCGGGTTCCCAGCAGGCATTTCTGGGCAGGAATTGGCGACGCGTGTACCTACTCGTACGGTCTCAGCGGCTGGCAGACACGATGTCGCGCTATCTCGTCAGCAGGATGGAAGACCATCCAAGAATCGAAATCAGAACGAGTACCGAGGTCTTAGCGCTGTTCGGTGACGGCAGGCTCGAGCGAGTGCGATGGCGGCAGGTTGAGAGTGGAGCCACCGACGAGGTGTCCATCAGTCACGTCTTCTCGATGATTGGCGCGGTGCCCAACACCGAATGGCTCAATGGATGCGTAGCGGTCGACGATCGGGGGTTCATCAGGACGGGCCAGGACTTGGAGAGCGACGAACTCCGGGCAGCCAACTGGCCCCTGCCGCGGCGACCACACCTGCTCGAAGCGAGCCTGCCCGGCGTGTTCGCCGTCGGCGACGTTCGCTCGGGCAACGTCAAACGCGTCGCCTCGGCTGTCGGCGAGGGATCAATTTGCATCGCGCTGGTCCACCAAGCGCTACGCGAGTAGCCAGACTGGCGGTTGGTTCGTGGTTGCTCCACACTTGACCGCCCTGCGAGACCTGAACACGTGGGTGCGGAACGCAGGTGATACGCGGACCCTGATTCTCGACATCGGCTCAGGGCTCAATACGCCAGGACCTTGTGAAGCGCACGCACTACGAAGATCCGCTGTGGATTTTGAGCTGACGCGCATTCCGTGTTCCAGTTTTCTCCTGTGGGCGTGTCGGTTAACCGTCACTTTGCCAGAAACGCGCTCACTGTGGATGCCAGGGTGCCGGCTTCGCAAATGGTCGCCAGATGTCCGCAATCGCTCCGCAATTCGAGAATGTCCGCTCCGAGTGCTCGTGAGAACTCAAGGGCAGGGCCAGGCGTGACCATGTGATCGGTTGTCGACACGACGACCAGGGCCTTGGCTCTCACAGCGGCGGCCGCCCTTTCCAGCGAGCCACCGAACGCCGCCGGCACATCGAGCGCCATCATCGCCTCCGACTGGCGGATCCGGTTGTTGGCATCGAAGCCCGACGCCTGTCGCCCTTTGGCGACCGACGGCAGCACGTCTTCGCGCTTGGTCGTGCTGTTGTAACCCTCTGGCGTGGTGGCCAGCAGCTGATCGAACGCAAAGAGCGTTCCCCGCGCTGGCTGCTCCTTGTAGTTACCGTTCTTCCAGGTCGGGTCACTCCGGATCGCGTCGTTTTGGGCCTGCCACTGCAACAAATCATACGAAGCCAGGCGGGGCGAGCCGACGATCGGAATGGCCTTCTCCATGAATCGCGGATGGTAATCTTCGGGAATCTCATGCGCGGTTGTTGCTGGCTGTTCGATGGGGTTCATCGGTCACCTCATTGTTTCGACATCCTCGTACCTGCCGGCAGCTATCGTTCGAGCGCTGCGCGGTCCCAATTGGCAAGTGTCGCCGCGGCGTCGTAGGTGCTGGCAACAAAATCGCCAACAGCACGCTCCGGCGATGCCGCGGTCCGCACGGCCTCGTACGGCAGGATGAACTCGCCGAGCCGGGCGTGATAGTAGCTGGCGTCCGGCCGCGAGCGAACGTCCTTGAGGCCAGCGGGTTCGGGAACCGCGTACGCATAGAACGCGGCCTCGTCGATCTGTCCTCCGCCTGGCCAGAAGCCGTGGCTGATGACTTCCTTTGAGTAAGCTTCGCGCATGAATGCGGGGCCTTCGCGCGGCGGCGCCGGTCGCCCTGAAAACCGCGTCACCGCGAGGTCGAAACCGCCCCAGAAGAAATGAACCGGGCTTGCCTTTCCCACGAAGCTGCACCGTGTCTCGGTGAGCACACGCGCGCTCGACCGTAGCGCGCGCCAAAAGCGAGTGACGGCAATAGCGTCATACGCGTCGTGATCGAAATCCTGATCGAGCCGCAGTGCCGTTGGCATCTCAACCGACACTGGCCAGATCTTCACCGGCAGCGACATCTCGACCAGCAGCGTCATGACCTGGCGGTAGAAACCAGCGACCGGTTGCGGTCGGAGCGCAATGGTCCGAGTGTCGCCGTCGGTGGTGCGGGTGATCAACTGATGATCGACGAAGTCGAACTCCATCGTGAATGACCGCTCACCGAAGGGCAGCAACGGTGCTCACGGCCCGCTCAATACTCGGCGAAGGCGTCGTCCGGGTAGCAATACAACCATCGCTCGCCAAGCTCCGCCGAGGCAATCACGGGATGGCCGCTCTCCTTCGCGTGTTTCGTTGCGTGCCGATTCTGCGAGTTGTCACAGCAGCGAGTCGTCCCGCACTGCTGGCAAGTCCGCAGATGAACCCAGGGTGATCCGATCTTGACGCACTCCTCACATTCACGGCGAGCCGGTTGCTTGATGTCTTTGACCGAACTGATGTGGTCGCATGGGCGATCCGCCATCAGCCAAGACTACTTCGAATTGAGGGGGGCCGATGCGCCAATACCGATGAGCTCGAGGTGCAGCGGGAGAACGCGGGCGGCGTTGATTCGTAAAATTTGTCGATCACTTGGCCGGTTCGATCCTGATGACGGCCCCGTCTTCTTCATCGGTCAGAATGTAAATGAAGCCGTCAGGTCCTTGTCGAACGTCACGCACCCGCTGCTTGAGTTCCGTCACCGACTCGCTCGACGCCGAACGGTAACGAGATCCTTCACTTCATCCTCGTTGAGCTGTTCAGTCGTCTTCTCGAGCAGCAGCGCTGCAAGCTGCATCGGTTCGACGCTCACGCCGCTCCGCGCCCTGACACCTGCCGTAATCGCCTCCAGACGCTTCAGGGTTCGCGGCGCCAGCGGAACCAGCCGCCGTTCGGTCCAGTCCGGATCCGTCGCTCGGCCTCCGCCAGCAGGCACGCGAAAACGCGTCTCGATGTCGGCGAGGAGTTGCATCGCCCCGAAGTAGCCGCCACCGGCAGCGACCTTCCCCTTAGGTTCTGCGCGAAGCCCACGGGCGATCTTGTTCATGTCGAGGTGCACTTTCATCTGTTACTCCTCCGTGAACTCACGGATCGCGAAATACTCGTCGCCAATCACCAACCCAACCTCGCCCTGACGAGCGTCGCGGCCCATCGTTCTGCAAAAGCTCCCGTTTTTAAAGGAGATATGGCGGGGTGGACGGGACTCGAACCCGGAGCAGATACGTTTTCTAACTTGGTGATGGCGCGCGAACTTCTGGTGTTAAGCGCTTGAGTCAGAGGCAGTTACACCGCTCGGTTCGTTCACTGCCGTCCACCCAAGTCCCCACGATTCAACCCTCGTCGTGGAGACATTTTGGAGACGGCGGACCGCCTTAGCAACGGCAGTCGCGGTAAGGCTACAATCGACATAGTCGTCCATGGAGATCACCGTCGAGATTCCCGGCCCGCTGTCCGGGCAACCAACCGAGGAGTTGGCGAAGCGCGCGCGACTGCTGCTCGTCATCGATGAAGTGCGGGCCGGCCGGTTGACCCGTGCCGCCGCTGCACGCGCGCTCGACAAGACGCTCGACGACTTCCTCATCGAGGCCGGTCAGCATGGCCTCTATGCGATCGATACCGACATCGAGGACTTCAGGCGCGAACTCGGAGCCATGTCGAGCAAGCAACGCTAAGCAGGTCACGTGCTTGTCGTTGCGGACAGTTCGCCTCTCATCTATCTCTCGCGCATCGGCCTTCTCCACATTCTTGCGGCGCTCTTCGGCGAAGTCATCGTGCCGCGAACCGTGTGGAACGAAGCGGTCGAACGGCGCCCGTCCGCGCCCGGGATCGATGCACTCCAGCAGGTGGCATGGGTGCGAGTCGTCGAGGATCCGACGCCTGCGGCGGACCTCGGGCTTGATCCGGGAGAGACAGCAGCCATTCTAATTGCCGAATCTCTCCGCGCAGATCTCCTTCTCATCGACGAGCGTATGGGCCGCAAGGTGGCCAACCAACGTGGCGTGGCTGTGCGGGGCACTCTCGGCGTCCTCGTGCAGGCGCGGCAATCGGGCGTGTTGCCGGCACTCAAGCCCGCACTCGACGCGCTCGTCGCCGAGGGCTTTCGCATCGCACCTGCACTTATTCGCGAGGCGCTCGCTCATGTGGGAGAAGGCGCGGAACCAGCAGATTCGAAATCGACTGATCGCTCGTGAGCACCGCTGAAGCGCTTGATGACGTTCTGGCCGAGTACCTCGAAGGGGAGCGTCAGGACTACCAGGAAGCTGTTGAAGGTATTCGCCAGGGTTGCGAGGACCTGAAAGCCGGTCGCACGAAGCCCGCCGCTCAATTCCTCGACGACTTCGCTCGGAAGCATGGCCTTCCACGCTGAGCTGTCCGATCGTGCAATCGAGCGCCCGCTTCCGTTCTGCGCCGAAACTAATCGCGTGACCTTTCCTTGTCGCGCAGCGGGTTGACAATTGTCAGCAGGTTGGTAGGCGCAGGCACCCGGTGGCTGATGGCTCGCAAGATGCTGTCGAGGACGAGGTTGAGCTCCTTGCCAACGTCCTCGGCGAGGAATCGCAGCACCAGGTAGCCGTTCTCCTGCAACACCTGATCCTTGCGGCGATCGCGCCGATAGGCGATCGGATCGGCGAGGTGTTGAGCGCCATCAAGTTCCACTGCGACGCGCGCATCGGCGCAGAGCAGATCAACTTCCAGCCGTCCGAGACTATCGAACGCGATCGGCAGATCGGCATTGAGGCGGAAGCGGTTTCTCGTCTGAGGTAGCGTCTGCAAGCGTTGGAACAGGAAACGTTCGGTGGCGCTGCGTGCCCGTTCGGCTCCTTCCGCGCCCGGAGGGACCGGGTGTGCGACGTGGACGAAGAGCGTCGCGAGCGGCACATCAACGCCGTCGCGCACAAGCCGCCGGACGCTGGCGGCATAATCACCCTTCCAGAGCGGCTGCGACGGCAGCGGCACGTCCGCTGGCCAGCCCGGAATCGCGCTGGCCGGGAGGACCAACGTATAGCCGATGGCTTCGTAGCCCCGGCATCGACGATCGAACATGCGCGCCAGCTCCGCGACGACTTGTCGCTGCTTCTTTCCCATGCCTGCGCGCAACACCACCAGGTGCGACACCTTCGGGGCGAGCATCTGCTCGAGCCGATCCATGTGCTCGTTGCGTTCGGTGAGGACGAGCGGCGATCGGCCGGGGAACGCGCGCCAGATCCAGGCAATCCGCGGCGAATGCGCGTCGGGCATTCCGTCGTTTCGAGCGTCACCAGTTTCGCGCGAGGCCCCTGGCGATCGTCGCCGTGGTGAAACCGAAGGTCCGTCACGAGTGTCACCAGGCGCCGTGCGGACACCGTCGACTGTCGAAGCGCCTAGCCGCAGCAATCACTCAAGGGAGGTTGACGGGATAGGCGATTCGTTCCTGCGACCATTCCTAGCCATTTGCCTATGAATGAACCCGCGACTCACCGCATCTTGTGGAGATTTTGGAGACGGAAAATCGCTAGATCCGCAAGTCCTTGATCTAGCGTGATTTGTGGCGGGGTGGACGGGACTCGAACCCGCGGCCTCCGGCGTGACAGGCCGGCGTTCTAACCAGCTGAACTACCACCCCTAGGGGATTCTTGAATCTGTTGATCTGTTGATCTTGTGATTTAGCGACCCACCACCGGTGCTTGTCACGGGCACCGGCAATCGCCACCTCACAACTTCGATCACTCGATCATTAGATCAAAAGGTCACAAAATCGATCACCAAGTCATTAACTCACGAAATCACAAGATGCCAGGATCTGATGATTTGGTGGGCGATACAGGGCTCGAACCTGTGACAGCCGGCGTGTAAAGCCGGTGCTCTACCAACTGAGCTAACCGCCCTCCTTCGCTCGCCGCTCATGTTTGAGCTACGGCGGGCAAGCCCGACACCCGGCAAACATCCGATTGTAGTCAGCCGGACACACCTCAGTCAACTTTTCGCCAAGAATTGCGCGAAAAGTTGTCCCGCCGAAGCGGCGCAGCCGCGAAGGCGGACCTGCAGCGACACACCACGCGCGAAAAGTTGTCCCGCCGAAGCGGTGCAGCCGCGAAGGCGGACCTGCAGCGACACACCACGCGCGAAAAGTTGTCCCGCCGAAGCGGCGCAGCCGCGAAGGCGGACCTCAGCGAGCACACCTTGCGCGAAAAGTTGTCTCGCCGAAGCGCCGAAGGCGCGAAGGCGGACCGCGCTATGATCGCGAAGCCTTCATGCTCCTCCGCGACATCATCGGCCATCGGCGCCTGACCACGCTCCTCGCCCGGGCAATCGAGCGCGAGTCGTTGCCGCCGACGCTGCTGTTCGTGGGGCCGCCGGGCGTGGGCAAGTGGGCCGTGGCGCGCGCGGCGGCGCAGGCGGTCAACTGCCTCGACCCTTCGACTCGTTTGAGTCCTGCTCTGCAGGACTCAAACTCGCTCAGGGCAGGACCGGCCGGTGGGCTGACGTTTGATGCCTGCGGCAAGTGCCGCGCCTGCGACCGCGTCGCACGCGGCGTGCACGTCGACGTGTTCGCCGTCCAGCCAGACGAGCGCGCGTCGATCAAGATCGACGTGATCCGCGAGGTGTTGAGCCACACGTCGTTTCGTCCGTTCGAGGGCAAGCGCCGCTTCGTGCTGATTCGCGAGGCGGACACTCTCGAGACGTCGGCGCAGAACTCCCTGCTCAAATCGCTCGAAGAACCGCCGCCAGGCACCAGCTTCATCCTCACCACCGCCGTTCCCGGCGCGCTGCTGCCGACGGTGCGATCGCGCTGCATGAGGCTGCGGTTCGGACGGCTGACCGCGCCGGAAGTGGCCTCCGCGCTGGTGCGCGACCACGATCGGTCGGAACGCGAGGCGCGCGAGGCCGCCCCGCTCGCCGACGGCAGCATCGGACAGGCGCTGGCGCTGGCCGACAACGATCTCACGGCGTTACAGGAGGCGGCGATGCGGCTGTTGCAACAGATGGCCGGCCGCGTCGACACGCAGACGCGTCTGCAAGCGGCTGCCGCTTTGTACTCCGGCACTGCGAAGCAGGAGCGCAGCCGCGAAGAGCTCGCGGTGGTGCTGCGCCTGATGGCGTCGATGTTGAGGGACCTCGAAGCGATCAATGCCGGCGCCGACCGCGCGGTGCTCGCCAACCCTGTGCTCGCCGGCGATCTCGAATCGCTGGCGCGGGCGTTCACCGGCGATCGCGCCCGTGACGGCTTCGGCGCGGTCGATCGCGCGCTGGCCGCCCTCGAGCGCAACGCCGGCATCAAGGTCGTGGCTGAGTGGCTCGCGGTGCAGGTGTAGGCCACCGATTGACACCGATTACACACAGGCCACAGATTGACACCGATTAGACACAGATGGCACGGGCCACAGATGGCACAGAGGGCACAGAACGATGACCAAGCCGCGCGTGGCCATCACCACAGGTGATCCCGCGGGCATCGGACCTGAGATCGCGGCCAAGGCCGCGGCGGATGCCGGTGTGCGCGCGGTGTGCGAACCGATCATCTTTGATTCCGGGGCGGCCGCCACCGTTGGTGAAGTCTCGGCGGCGTCGGGCCGCGCCGCCTACGACACGATCGTCCGCGCAGTGGATGCGGCCATCAAGGGTGACGTCGACGCGATTGCCACGGCGCCGGTCAACAAGCTCGCCTTTGCGCAAGCGGGATTGCCGTGGAAGGGCCACACCGATCTGCTCGCGCACCTCTGCGGCACGTCACGCGTGGCGATGATGTTTCATGCGCCAGAATTGAAGGTCGTGCTGATCACCGTGCACGTTCCCCTCAGCGAAGTGCCCGCGCTGATCACGCCGGAGCTGGTCGGCCAGACGATCGATCTCACCAGCGCGGCGCTGCCGCGGTTCGGTGTCATCAAGCCGCGCCTGGCCGTCGCCGGGCTGAACCCGCACGCGGGTGAAGGCGGCGTGCTGGGCGTCGAGGACGATCGCGTCCTCGCACCCGCGGTGACGGCGGCGCGCGCCCGCGGCATCGACGTGACCGGCCCGTTTCCGGCCGACACGGTGTTCGTGCGGGCGTCGAAAGGCGAGTTCGATTGCGTGCTCGCGTGCTATCACGACCAGGGCCTGATCCCGGTGAAGCTGCTGGCCTTCGGACATGCGGTGAACGTCACCATCGGCTTGCCGATTATCCGCACCTCGGTTGATCACGGCACCGCGTTCGACATTGCGGGCAAGGGCGTGGCCGACCCGGGCAGCATGATCGAAGCGGTGAAGCTGGCGGCGCGCCTGGCCACCGATTGGCCACTGATTGACACCGATTAGACACCGATTAGATGGCGAGAAAACCGAAGGACGCGGAGGAGAAAGACGACAGCCGGCCGATTGCCGACAATCGCAAGGCGTTTCACGACTATCACATCCTCGAAACGTTCGAAGCGGGCATTGCGCTGCTGGGCACCGAGGTCAAAGGGATCCGCGAAGGCCGCGCCAACCTCCGCGACAGCTATGCCAGGGTGGAGAAGGGCGAGGTGTGGCTGTTCAACGTCCACATCAATCCCTACAGCCATCGCGGCTACGTCGATCACGATCCGAAGCGGAAGCGGCGGCTGCTGCTGCACAAGCACGAGATCCGCAAGTTGATCGGCAAGACGGTGGAGAAGGGCCTCACGCTGGTGCCGACGCGGTTGTATTTCAAGAACGGCAAGGTCAAGGTCGCGATCGCACTGGCGAAAGGCAAGCAGGACCACGACAAGCGTGAGACGTTACGCCGGCGGGAGATCGATCGCGAGACGCGGGCGGCGGTGAAGGAGCGCACGAGGCGATGAAACTGCTGGTGGCCGGCGCGGCCGGCCAGCTCGGGCAAGCCATGGTCGGGCATCTTGCCGCCGACCACCAGGTGACGGCGTGGACCCGGGACACGATCGATCTGACCAACCACCGCAAGGTCCGCGAGATGGTGTTGCGCCTCGCGCCGGCGGCGATCATCAACTGCGCGAGCTACAACCACGTCGATCGCGCCGAGGATCAACAAGAGACCGCGCTCGAGGTCAACGCGTTCGCGGTGGGCACGCTGGCCAGGGCCGCGGCGGATCTCGATGCGGTGTTAATCCACTACAGCACCGACTTTGTGTTTTCCGGCACGGCCTCGGCGCCATACACCGAACTCGATCGTCCCGAACCGCAGAGTGCGTATGCGCAGTCGAAGCTGGTCGGCGAGTGGCTGGCGGCCGACGCGCCCCGGCACTATGTGCTGCGCGTCGAGAGCCTGTTTGGCGGCCCCTACACGCGGAGCAGCACCGATCGCATTGCCGACGCCGTGCTCGCCGGGGAATCGGCGCCGGTGTTTGTCGATCGCGTGGTGTCGCCCAGCTTCGTCGCCGATGTCGTGGCGGCGTCGGCGCATCTGCTCCGGATGCAACCGGCGTTCGGCGTGTATCACTGCGTGAACACCGGTTACGCGACGTGGTACGAGGTGGGACGTGAAATCGCCCGTCTGCTTGGGAAGTCCGAGGCGTCGCTGACGCCGACCTCGGTGCGCGATCTGAAGTTGCGCGCGTCGCGGCCGCAGTTTGCCGCCTTGAGCAACGCCAAGCTGGCGCACGCCGGCTTTCCGATGCCGCCCTGGCAGGACGCGATGGCGCGTTACCTCAAGTCGAAGGCGGCGTAATGCGCGTGGCAGTGGCCTCCCGATCGTTCGCCGGCAACCCCATCTTGCGAGCGGAGGTGACGGCGAAGTACCCGAACGTGTCGTTCACCGAATCGGCGTCGGTCCTCGACGGCGACGCGCTCATCGCCATGTTGCGAGGCCACGATTCCGCCATCGTCGGCCTGGAGCGCGTCGACGATCGCATGCTGGCCGCGGTTCCGGAGCTTCGTGTAATCAGCAAGTACGGCGTGGGCCTTGACGCCATCGACCTCGACGCCGTGGCGAGGCGTGGCATCAGGCTCGGGTGGAGCGGTGGTGTGAACCGGCGATCGGTGGCCGAGCTGACCCTCGCGTTCGCGCTGGCGTTGTTGCACCGCATGCCGGAGGGCGGCGTTGCGTTACGGCGGCGCCAGTGGCCCAAGCTGGTGGGCCGGGAGCTGACCGGAAAGACGGTCGGCATCATCGGCTGCGGTTTCGTCGGCCAGGATCTCGTGAAACTTCTTACCCCCTTCGGCTGCCGCATCCTCGCCAACGACATTCGCGATTACCCGGAGTTCTATGCGCAGCACGGTGTGGCGCCGGTGGCGCTCGCGGAATTGCTGGACACCTCCGATGTCGTGACGCTGCACGTGCCTCTCGATGCGAGGACCCGCGGGTTGATCGGCGCCGCCGAGCTGGCGCGGATGCGGCCGGGCACGTTCGTCATCAACGCGGCCCGTGGTGGCTTGGTCGACGAAACGGCGCTGGCCGACGCCCTCGAGCGCGGCCACCTGGCCGGCGCGGCGTGTGACGTGTTTCACATGGAACCGGACGCCAACCCGCGCCTGGTCGCGCTGCCGACATTTCTCGGCACACCGCACATCGGCGGCAGCTCGCAGGAGGCGCAACTGGCGATGGGCCGCGCCGCGATCGAGGGATTGGAAACAGCTCGCGTGCCGGGCAACGGCTGGCCCGGATAGAATAGCCGGATGCGCATTTTGATAACTGGCGGCGCCGGCTTCATCGGCTCGCACCTGGCCGAGGCCCTGCTGGCGGACGGGCATGACGTGTTTGCGCTCGACGATCTCTCGACCGGCTCGATCGACAACCTCGCGCACCTCAAGGGTCGCCCGGGATTCCATTACACGATCGACACGGTCTTCAACGACCCGCTCGTGGCCGAGATGGTCGATCGCGCCGACGTGATCTTCCACATGGCCGCCGCCGTGGGCGTCAAGCTGATCGTGGAAAAGCCGGTCCACACCATCGAAACCAACGTGCACGGCACCGAGGTCATCCTCCGCCATGCCGCGAAGAAGAAGAAGCTGGTCTTCATCGCGTCGACCTCGGAGGTCTACGGCAAGAGCGTGCACGTGCCGTTCCGCGAGGACGCCGACCTGGTGATGGGGGCGACGACGAGGCACCGGTGGGCGTATGCGTGCAGCAAGGCGCTCGACGAGTTCCTGGCGCTGGCGTACTGGAAGGAAAAGAAACTCCCGGTGATCGTGATGCGGTTCTTCAACACGGTGGGGCCGCGGCAGACCGGCCAATACGGCATGGTGGTGCCGACCTTCGTGCGCCAGGCCCTGCAGGGCGAGCCGATCACCGTGTTCGGCGACGGCACGCAGCAGCGCAGCTTCACCTATGTCGGCGACGTGGTCGAGGCGTTGTTGAAACTGATGGTGACGCCCAGCGCGATCGGCCAGGTCTACAACGTCGGCAATACCGAAGAGGTGACGATCCGCAACCTCGCCGAGCGGATCAAAGCGATGACCGGCAGCTCTTCCGAAATCGTCACGATTCCGTACGACCAGGCCTACGAAGCGGGCTTCGAAGACATGCCCCGCCGGGTGCCGGACCTCACCAAGATCCACCAGGCGATCGGCTATGCGCCGAAGGTGCAGCTCGACGAGATTATCGAGCGGGTGGTCGAAGAGAAGCGCACCTACGCCGGCGCGAACCGCGCCATGCGCTAACTCGTCAACAGCGGGTCATGTTCACATCTTGAACATGGCTGCACTCGCCTCTTACCTTTCGTTCATTTTGTGAACGAGGCGTGTATAATGCCTGTTCAGTTCGTGAACGTCCGCCTCCGCCCTGCGGGCTACGGCGCGACAGGTCGGGCTGCTTCCGCGCTCGTGTGACTGGCCGTGCCGGAGGCCCCTGCTCAGGTGCCATCGCAATCGCGAATCACGAGATTCGCGGCGGTCGAAATCAAACCCTAACTAATTGAATAATAAAGAGATGCGCGATCAGTTGCTCGGCGGCCTCTTCGGCCTGTCGGGGCAGGCGGCGATCGTGACCGGGGCCCTCGGCCGCCTTGGCCGCGAGTACGTGCGGGTGCTCGCCGAGGCCGGCGCCGACGTCGGCGCCATCGACCTGGCCGGCGATCCGGCGACCTTCACTGCCCTGCCCACCGGCGCGGGCCGCGTCCTGGTCGAGCTGGCCGATCTCACCCGGAAGGCCGACGCCGACCGGGCCGTGGCGCGGCTTGCCGGCGCGCTGGGCGCGCCCACCATCCTGATCAACAACGCCGGGATGGGCTCCTCGCCGGCCGCCGCCGGCGCCGAGAACGGCCTGTTCGAGGACTACCCGGAATCCGCGTGGGACACGATGATCGATTCCCACCTGAAGACCACGTTCTTCGTCTCGCAGGCGTTCATTCGCCACTATCGCGAGGCCGGCCGGACCGAAGGCAGCATCATCAACGTCTCGTCGACCTACGGCGTGGTGTCGCCGGACCAGTCCATCTACGAATACAAGCGCGTATCGGGCGCCACGTTCTTCAAGCCGGTGGGCTACAGCGTGGCCAAGTCCGGCGTGCTCAACTTCACGCGCTGGCTGGCGGAGTACGGCGCGCCGCTCGGCATCCGCGCCAACACGCTGGTCCCCGGCGGCGTGCGCGAAGCGGGACATGCGCCGGAGTTCGTGGCCGAGTACGAAAAGCGAACGCCGCTTGGCCGCATGGCGAACGAAACTGATTACAACGGCGCCGTGCTGTTTCTCGCATCGCGGGCATCCGCTTACATGACCGGCGCCACGGTTGTGGTCGATGGTGGTTGGACGGCGCGCTAGCGCGCGCAAGGTGCGTACGGGTGCGTACCGTGCGTAGAGTGCCTAAGGGAAATTCGAATGGGTGAAAAAGATTTTTCGGATCGAACGTTCGTCGGCGACGACACGCTGTCGTTCGTGTCGCGCGAGGTGTTTCGTGCCGTCCGTGAGCACGTCACGGATCCGATTGCGCGAGCGGAGCTGGTGGCGGACCTGTGCCGGATCAACACGCTGTTCATGATCATGCAGGCCGGCTCGGGTCACATCGGCTCGAGCTTCAGCTCCACCGACATCATCACCTGGCTGTGGACCGAGCACCTGCGCGACCCGAACGGCGATCGTGACGATGCGGACGCGTATTTTTCGTCGAAGGGTCATGACGCGCCGGCGCTCTATTCGCTGCTGATCGCGATGGACAAGCTCGGCTTCGACCTGCTGCCGAAGCTGCGCCAGTTGCACGGCCTGCCCGGCCATCCCGACGTCAGCACGCCCTTCATCGCCGCCAACACCGGATCGCTCGGCATGGGGATCTCGAAGGCGTACGGGATGGCGCGCGCCAACCGCTATACCGGCCGCGGCGGCCGCATTTTCGTGATGACCGGCGACGGCGAGCTGCAGGAAGGGCAGATCTGGGAGTCGCTCCAGCCGGTGGCCAACGAGCGCCTCGCCGAGATCACGGTGATCGTCGATCACAACAAGTTTCAGTCCGATACCGCCGTGGCCGCGGTGAGCGATCTCGGCCCGCTCGAAGACAAGTTCCGTGTCTTCGGCTGGGAAGTGCGCCGCGGCGACGGCCACGATGTCCGCGTGCTGCGAGATGCGCTCGCGCATTTCGACACCGTCACCGACAAGCCCAAGGTGTTCATTGCCGACACCATCAAGGGCAAAGGCGTGTCGTTCATGGAGGCCGTCGCCTGCGGCGACCAGACGTATCACTTCCACGCCGGCGCGCCGTCGCTCGAGGACTACGTGGCGGCGACGCGTGAGTTGCTCGCGCGGGTGAACGAGCGGCTCGAGCACCTGCACCAGCCGCCGGCGGTGTTGACGCCGGCGCCGCTGCCAGCGCGCGTGTCGCCGCAGGCGCCCGAAAAAATCGTGCTCGCGTACGGTGATGAGCTGCTCGCCATGGCCCGGCAGCGCCCCGAGATCATCGTGATGGACGCCGACCTGCTGTCGGATTGCGGCATCGAGGCGTTCAAGGCGGAGCTGCCCGATCGGTTCATCGAGTGCGGCATCGCCGAACAGCACATGGTGTCTGCCGCCGGCGGCATGGCCCTGCGCGGGATGCTGCCGGTCGCGCATTCGTTCGCGTGCTTCCTGTCGACGCGCGCCAACGAGCAGATCTACAACAACGCCACCGAGAAGCGGCGCATCATCTACACGGCGACGCTCGCGGGTCTGGTTCCCGGCGGGCCGGGCCATTCCCACCAGTCGGTGCGCGACATCTCGGCGATCGGCGCCGTGCCCGGACTGGTCGCCTTTGAACCGTGCAGCGAGAAAGAGGCGCGGCTCGGGATTCGCTGGGCCGTGGAACAGAACCCGGAGAGCACGTATCTCCGTTTCGTGAACGTGCCGCTCGACCTGCCGTACTCGATGCCGGCCGACTACACGCTGCGCGTGGGACGCGGCGTGACGCTGCGGCCGGGCACGGGCGTCGCGATCATCGGCTACGGCACCGTGCTGTTGACCAACGCCTGGCGCGCGGCCGACGAGCTGGCGGGCCAGGGCATCTCGGCCGCGGTGATCGATCTGCCATGGCTCAACCGCATCGACGATGAGTGGGTGCGTGACGCATTGGGTTCGTTCACGCACATCGTCACATTGGACAATCACTACCTCGAGTTCGGCCAGGGCGTGATGGTGGGCGCCGCGCTGGCGCGCACCGGTGTGCGAGCCGAGCTGACGCAGATCGGCCTGAAGGAAATTCCCGCCTGCGGCTCGAACGCCGACGTGCTCGCGTATCACGGGCTGGATGGTGCGTCGATCGCGAAGACCGTGATGACGTCCAGGAAGGCCGCCGCTGTCGGGCGGGACGAAAGTCCCGCCCCAACGGACGCCTGACTGACGCAAAGATGTATCCCAACTTCGTTCCGCACTGGATAGACGACGCCGAGGTGCCGTCGAAAGATGGCGGCACGTTCGAAAAGCGGCGTCCTTCCGACGATCGCGTGATCGCGCAAGTGGCGCGGGGCGGAGCTGCGGAGGTCTCACGCGCGCTGGCGTCCGCGGCGGCGGTGGCTCCGGAATGGGGGCGGTGGCCGGTGCCCAAACGCGGCGCCGTGCTCGGCAAGGCCGCGCAGTTGCTTCGCGAGCGCGAGAAGCTGTTTGGAGAAATCGTTCAACAGGAAACCGGCAAACCCTGGAAGAGCGCCGTCGCCGAAGTGGCGTCGTCGGCCGATCTGGCGATCTTCATGGAAGGCGAGGGCAGCCGTTTATACGGCAAGACGCTGCCAAGCCCGATTCCCAATCGCACCGTCCAGACGCTGCGCAGCCCGATCGGCATTTGCGCGGCGATCATGCCGTTCAATAGCCCGTTGGCGGGCGTGGCCTGGAAAGTGTTTCCGGCGCTGCTCTGCGGCAACGCGGTCATTGCGAAGTCGCACGAGCTCACGCCGTACACGGCCGTGGCCCTTGGGCAGTTGTTGAAGGACGCCGGCGTGCCGGCCGGCATTTATTCGGCGCTCCAGGGCTTTGGCCCCGATGTGGGGGCGGCGCTCGTGCAGGACGATCGCGTTGGCGTGGTCAGCTTCACGGGATCCTCGGCGACCGGCAAGTTGATCCAGAAGAACGTCAGCGAGCGAACGGTGCTGGCGAAGGTCTGCCTCGAACTGGGCGGCAAGAATCCCTTCGTGGTGTGTGATGACGCCGATCTGGAATTGGCCGCGGAGCTCGCGGCGGCGTCGGCGTTCATCGATGCTGGCCAGCGGTGTGCCTCGGGCAGCCGCATCATCGTGTTCGATCGCGTCTACGACGCGTTCCGCGGCGCCTTCCTCAATCGCGTCGCGAACGTGAAAGTGGGATCGGGCCCTGATGACGACTGCGGTCCGGTGATCTCCCAGGCCAGCCTCGATCGACTGATGGCGCAGGTCGGTGGCGCCGTGTCACGCGGCGCATCGCTGGCGACCGGCGGCGGCCACGCCGCATCGCTCGCACCGGGTTATTACATGCAGCCAACGGTGCTCGAGAACGTGCCGGCGTCTGACGAGGTCTCGCAGCGCGAATTGTTCGGTCCGGTCACGTGCCTGTATCGGGTGAGCGGTTTCGACGAGGCTGTCACGCTCGCCAACGGCACCCACTACGGGCTGACCGGCGCCATACACACCACCAACCTGCATCGCGCCCAGGAGTTCATCACGCGCTACCAGGGTGGTCTCGTGTCGATCAACGGCGCGACCTATGGCTCCGGACCACACATGCCGTTTGGCGGCGTCAAGAATTCGGGCAACGGCTTCCGCGAGCCGGGCACGGAAGCGATCGATGTCTACACCGAGCTCAAGACGGTGGTGATTAATCACCAGCCAGGGCGGGTTTAGGCGATGCGAGCCAAGCGAAAAATCTGTTTTCCGATTACGAGCCGCGCCTATTACGGCCGCAGCCGGTTCCTGATCCGGAAGCTCCACGCGCATCCGGATGTCGATCTGAAGCTGATGCTTGGCGGCTCGATCCTGCTCGACAAGTACAGCCGGCACGTGGCCGACGATATTGCCGCCGGCGGGTTCGACATCGAGGCGTCGTTGTTCAACGTCATCGAGGGCGGCAACCACGTGGCGATGGCCAAGACCGCCTGCCTCACGGCGCTCGAGTTCACCAACAGCTTCTTCACCGCCTCGCCCGACGTGGTGGTGATCTGCGGCGATCGGTTCGAACAGTTGGCGATTGCCATGGCGGCCGCGTATCTGAACATCACCCTCGCGCACATCGAGGGCGGCGACGTGACCGGCAGCATCGACGAGAGCGTCCGTCACGCCATCACCAAGCTGGCGCACCTGCATTTCGTGACCAACGAGGACGCGCACCGGCGGGTGCTCGCGATGGGCGAAGATCCGCGCTACGTCTTCAACACCGGGTCGCTCGACGTGGAGCTGGCCGCGCACGTCAGCACGAACATCACCAGCGAACAGGTGAACGCCCTCGGCGTGGGCCACGACGTGGACATCGAGCGGCCATTCCTGATGGTGGTGCAGCACCCGGTGACGACCGAGGCCGACAACCGTGCGCACCTCGAGACCACGCTGAAGGTGGTGGCGTCGTTCGACCTGCCGACGATCTGGTTCTGGCCCAATCCCGATGCGGGTACCGGTGAGATGTCCGACGTGCTTCGCAACACGCGTGAGCGTCATCCGGAGCTGACCGCGCAGATGCGCTTCATCACCAACGTGCCGGCCAACGACTTCGTGGCGCTGCTCGCGCACGCGGCCTGCCTGGTGGGCAACTCGTCGGCCGGCATCAAGGAGTGTTCGTTCCTCGGCACACCCGTGGTGAACATCGGCAACCGGCAGCAGGGCCGCTTGACCGGCGCGCACGTCCTGCAGGCGGGCTACGACGCCGAGGAGATCGGCGCCGCGATTGCGACGCAACTCGCTCACGGGCGATACCCGCCGTCACACATCTACTATCGCGAGAACGCCAGCGACGCGATCGCCGCCGTGCTGGCGAAGACGCCGCTCTACACGCAGAAGCGATTTATCGATCCGGCATGATCGACCGATCCCCGATCCCCGATCCCCGATTCCCGATCCCCGATCCCCGATCCCCGATCCCCGATTTTTGAAAGTTCTCGGCATCATCACCGCCCGCGGCGGCTCCAAGGGCATCCCCGGCAAGAACCTGAAGCTGCTGGCGGGCAAGCCGCTGCTGGCGTATACGGTCGACACCGCGCGCCGATCGGGCGCGCTCGATCGCGTGATCCTGTCGACCGAAGACGAAGCCATCGCGTCGGCCGGCCGCGATCTGGGGTGCGACGTCCCCTTCATCCGCCCGCTGGACCTGGCCCAGGACGACACGCCGCACCTGCCGGTGATCCAGCACGCCACCCGGTGGATGCAGGAACGCATCAACTATCAGCCCGACGCCGTCATGATCCTGCAGCCGACGTCGCCGCTGCGGACGGCGCAGGACATCGCCGCCGCCGTGGCGCTGCTCGATGCCTCCGGCGCCGACTCCGTCCTGAGCGTGAACGAAGTCCCGGTGCATACGCATCCGATGCGCACGCTCCGCCTCGATGCGACGGGCCACGCCGTGCTGTTTGTCAGCGGCGATCCGGTCCGCACGCGCATCAACCGGCGGCAGGATCTTCCCCCGGCGTGGGTGATGAACGGCGCCATCTACGCCTGCCGCACCCGGGTGTTGTTCGACGCGGAGCCAAGCTTGTACGGCACGCGCGTGGTCGCGTACCGGATGCCGGCCGACCGTTCGATCAGCATTGACAACCTCGAGGACTGGCACGCGGCCGAACGCGCGCTGGCCTCACGGTCATAAACCGCAGTAACACATCATGGACGTTGAAGCACATCGCGACCTCCGGGTCCTCGAAGCGGTACAGCAGGATTCACGGCTGACGCAGCGCGGGCTCGCCAACAAACTCGGCATGGCGCTCGGCCTGGCGAACATCTACCTCAAGCGGATGATTCACAAGGGCTACATCAAGTGCGTGAACGTGCAGCCGAACCGCATCTCGTACTTGATCACCCCGCGCGGCGTGGCCGAGAAGGCCCGGCTGACCTACGAGTTCATGGACTACTCGCTGCATTTGTATGGCGAGGTGCGGCAACACCTGCGCGCGGCGCTCCATGAATGCGCGGCGGCCGGTAAGCGTGTGGCGATCTGCGGCAGCGGCGAAGCCGCGGAGCTCGCCTACCTGTCGCTGAAGGAATCGAGCCTCGACCCGGTGGCGATCTTCGACACCGAGGGCGGCCGCGACTTCCTCGGCATCCCGGTGTTGCCGATCGCCGATCACGCCACCATCGAATTCGACATGATCATCGTCGCCTCGCTCGATCGCTCCGGCCAACACCTGCAAGCGCTGCTCGACGTCGGCGTCCCGAAGGAGAAGCTGTTTCCGCTGCGCAAGGAAACGGCGCCCGCGCCCAGGAAGAAGGCGGTCGCGGTTCGTACGCGCAACGGCAAGCACGCATAGAGGCCGCCTTCAGGCGGCCGGTCAGGAAGGACACCTCAGGGATGGCACTCACGAACAAGCGAATTTGCATCACCGGCGGCGCCGGTTTCATCGGCTCGCACCTGGTGTCGAACCTCGTCGACACCAATGAGATCGTCGTCTACGACAACCTGCACCGCAACGCATTGCAATTCGCGCATCTCGAGGACCACCCGCACCTCCACTTCATCAAAGGCGACGTGCTGGATTACGAGGCGACGCGCAAGGCGATGGACGGCTGCCAGATCGTCATCCATTGCGCGGCGATCGCCGGCGTCTACACCGTGGACAAGAGCGCGGTGCGGACGATGGAGGTCAACCTCCTCGGCACGCACCAGGTGGTGCGGGCGGCGCTCGACGTCAAGGTCGAGCGCTTCATCGAGTTCTCCACCAGCGAGGTCTACGGCTCGTTCATCCACAAGGGCAAGGAAGACGACTTCACGCCGATCGGGCCGATCGGCGAGAGCCGCTGGGTGTATGCGGCGAGCAAGCTCGCCTCCGAGCACCTGTCCTACGCGCACTACCGCGAAGAGGGGCTGCCGCTGGCGATCGTCCGGCCGTTCAACGTCTATGGCCCGCGGCAGGTAGGCGACGGCGCCATCCGCGGCATGACCCTGCAAGCGCTGAAGGACCTGCCGATCACGCTCTACAACGACGGCACGCAGATTCGTTCGTGGTGCTTCGTGTCGGATTTCGTCGACGGCGTCCTGCGCTGCTGCGAGAATCCGGCGGCCATCGGCCAGGCATTCAACATCGGCAACCCGCAAGGGACCGCGACCAACTTCGAGCTGGCCAACCTGATCCTCAGGCTGACCAACTCCAAGTCGGCGATCGTGTTCAAGCCGCATCCCGGACCCGAAGTGGAACTTCGCGTGCCCGCGATCGAAAAGGCGATGACGCTGCTTGGCTACAAGCCGACCGTGTCGCTCGAATCGGGTGTGTCGCAGGCGATCACCTGGTATCGGGACAATTACGACGCTGTGGCCGGCAAGCGGTAATGCGGATCGTCGTCACCGGCGCATCGGGATTCATCGGACACAACGTGCTCTTGCGGGTCCCGCGGGAGTGGACGGTGTATGCGGTGTATCACTCGACGCCCGGCCTCGACGAATTCGTCGCGCAGCATGGCCTCGACCATGTTCGTCCAGTGCGTTGTGATCTCCTGAATGAATCCGACGTGAAGAGTCTGGCGCGGACGATCGGCGGCAGGCCCGAGGCGATGTTGTATCTCGCCGCCAACGGCGATCCGGCGGCGTCGGCAGAGCGGCCACGCTGGGACCTCGAATCGAACACGCTGGCCTTGGTCACCTGCCTCGAACACTGTCCCGCCGATCACGTGGTGTATCTGTCGTCAGGTGCGGTTTACGACGGGCTCAGTGGTGCCGTGTCACCGGCCACGGCCGTGTCCCCGCGGTTGCCGTACGCGATCGCGAAGCTGGCCTCGGAGCAGTACGTCAGGTTTTTTGCCGAACACCGCGGCAGCGTGTCGAGCTACGTGAACGTGCGCTTCTTTGGCGCCTACGGCCCCTACGAGCCGGCGCGGAAGATCACCACGCGGTGGCTGCAGGCGCTCGCGGCCGGTCAGCGTGAGTTCGTGATCCGCGGCGACGGCAGGAACCTGATCGACTTCATGTACGTCGACGATGCGGTGGATGGGTTCCTGGCGCTGGTGAAGGCTCGCGGCGAGCGGCTGACGGTCGACTTCGCGTCGGGCGCACCGGTCAGCGTCAACGACGTCGTGCAGACGATGGCCGCGACGCTCGGCGTCGACGTCAGGGTTGGTCACGAAGGACAGGTCGCCGAGTACATCCAGTTTCACTCGATCGATCCGGCGATGCGTGAACGGTTCGGCGTCACGCCATCGATCGCGTTTGCCGACGGGCTCAAGCGGCTTACGGCATTTCTTGGCAGGAGCTGACGTGGCGGCACGCAAACCGAGTGGGATGACCGAAAACCAGCTGCACGAGCACGTGGCGGAAGTCGAGGCCCACGACTCGCAAGTGACCGGCGTGGTCGGCTACTTCTACGAGAAGTATCGCCGCGAGGTGGTGGCGCGGGTGCAGGGCACGCCAAACCGCGAGATCCTCGAGATCGGCTGCGGCGAAGGCATGATGTTCGAAGGCACGACCATCGCGCCGATCCAGATGGACGTCTCGATGCGGCGCGTGCGGTTCGCCCGCGACAAAGGACAGGCGGCGCTCTGCGGTGACGGCTACCACGTGCCGTTCAAGTCGGCATCGTTTTCCACCGTGCTGCTGATCGCGATGCTCGAACACACCAGCGAGCCGTGGCGGGTGCTGGCGGAAGCCCGCCGGGTGCTGAAGCCGGGCGGGCGGGCGATCATCGTGGTACCGAACGACATCACGATGAGCGCCGGGCGACTGGTGCTGGGCAAGTTTCCGGTTCGCTATCCGGATCACCTCACCTTCACGACACCGGGCCGCATGCACCGGTGGCTGTCGAGCGGTTTCCGGGTCACCGAGGAATTTCCGCTGCCGTTCCGGCCGCTGCCGTTCGCGGTGAATCTCTACTACTTCATGGTCGCGGAGGCGGCGTAGTGCAGAAACCGAAGGTGGTGATCCTGGGCGCCGGCCCCGCCGGCATCTCGGCGGCGTGGCGGCTGACCAAGCTCGGCTACCCGGTCACCGTCCTCGAGCGCGACGGCGCGGTGGGCGGCATGGGCCGCACCATCACCGTCGGCGATTACGCGGTGGACTTCGGGCCGCACACCTTTCACATCCGCGAGACTCCCGAGAGCAAAGAGATCCTGAAGACCATCACGCCGTTCTTCGGGGAGAATCCCCTGACGCTGACGCGCGGCACCCGCGTGCTGCTGCGCGGCAAGGAGTACGTCTACCCGCTCGAGATGCTGCAGGTGCTGTTCGGCGTGAGCCCGCTGCTGTCGTTCCGCATCCTCTTCGACTACAGCGTCGCGACGCTCAAGTCATTCTTCGCGCCGGCGAAGAGCGAGGATTCCTTCGAGGAATGGGGCGTCCGCAATCTCGGTCGCACCCTATACGATTTGTGCTTCGGCATCTATTCGGAGCGCGTGTGGGGACTGCCGACCAGCCAGATCTCGTCGAAGCAGGCCCAGCGCGTGGCGAAGCTCAATCTCAAGAACATCATCTTGCGCACGCTCGGCATCAAGGCCGATCCGGCCACCTACTTCACGAAGTACTTCTATCCGCGCCGGGGCATCAGCCTGCTGTACGAGGGGATGGCCGCGGAGGTCACCGCGGCGGGCAACCAGGTGTGCCTCAACTCGCCGGCGGTCCGCGTCGAGCGCAACGGCGACCCAACAGCCGACAGAGTCTCGCGGGTGATCTACAAGGCGCCGGGCGGCGAACAGGCGATCGACTGCGAGGTGCTATTGTCGACCCTGCCGTTGCCAACGCTCGTGAACATGATGTCGCCCGCATTGCCGCAACCGGTGATCGATCACGCGGCCAAGCTGCGCTATCGCAGCCTCAAGCTGATTTACATCGCGCTCAAGCGCCCGCAGCTCACCGACTACCACTGGGTCTACCTGCTCGATGAGCAGTTCCGCGTCAACCGCATGTCGGAGCAGAAGAACGTCAGTCCCGACATGGTGCCGAAGGACCGCACCGTCCTCTGCATCGAGCTGTCATTGTGGAAAGACGAGCCGCTGTGGAAAGCGAGCGACGAGGAGATCTACCGGCTCGCGTTAGGCGATCTGATGAAAATGGGCTACGGCGTGACGGAGTCGGAGGTCGACAGGTACTTTGTCACCGACATTCCCACCGCCTACCCGGTGTACGAGCTGAACTTCGAAGATCACCTCATCCCGGTGCTCGAGGGCGTGCATCAAATGCGCAACCTGATGACGCTGGGACGGCATGGCCTGTTCCTCAACAACAGCATGGACGACAACATCGGCCTGGGGTTCCAGATCGCCGATCACATCGAGCGCAAAGGCGCGGACGGCCGCGTCTGGGTCGCGGAGATGCTCGAATTCATGAAGCTGAGGTTCGCCGGGAAGTGACGGCAAGGGCCGCCAAGATCAGCACGAGCGGCTTGACCGGCAGCGATTGGCGCGTCTCACAGAGCAGCGGCAGGTGAACGCCGGTCACGTAGAGCAGAGGGAGCGTGACGAGCGCCGCTTCCGCAAATTTCCTGCGGCGGAGCAGCACCACGACGCCGCCGGCGGCGACCAGCAGCAGGATCACCTGCGCCAACCAGATCGCGCGAATGACGACCGTCGGCACCGCGTCGATGTCCGTGTAACGGATCGGAATATCGGATGCCCAGAGAATGAAGGCGCGGCGCGTCGCGCGCCGGACCGCCCAGCCGCTGAGATCGGCGCGAATGTGTGCGACCGCAGCGCGCAGGTATTCCTGGTCGGCGACCACGCGCGCGCGGGCGCGTTCCATCGGATCGGTCGGGCTCTCCCAGATGCGGCGGATGTCCTGCCACTCGTGAACGTAGGCGAGCATGCCATCGGGCGCGATGCCTTCCGCGGTGGCGACCTCGCGCACCCGGGCATCGAGCTCCATCCGGTCGGGCGTCACCTCGGCGATGTGCGTGAGATCGTCGTGGCTGCGGCCGGACCAGCGGCCCTGCCACGATCCTTCCCACAGGCCGCGGCCAATGCCGCCGGCGGGCGAGAGCGTGAAGCGTCCGAGGTAGACGTAGTTATAGGTGAACCACGGCACCATGGTGATGGCCGCCACCACCGCCAGTGCGGCCCATTGGCCGGCGCGGCGCCGGTTGCGTTCGGAGGGCACGACGAGCGGCATGGCGATGGCCAGCCCGAACGGCAACAGCACGAAGGCGGGCCGCACGAGGGTGGTGCCGCTGAACAGCAGGCCCGCGATCATGAAATCGCGCGTCCGTCCCCGCTGGACGGCGCGCACGCACACCAGCATCGCCGCCATCAGGACCAACGTCGTCCACACTTCGGTCAGCACCAGCGCGCCGTAGTAGGGCAGCGGCGGGAACAACGCCGTCATGAATGCCGCGACGGTGGCGGTCTTTTCGCCGGCGATGCGGCGGGCCAGCGCGTAGACGATCAGGCAGATCAACGCGAACACGAGCGCCTGCGCGATGGCGACCGGCAGCGTACCGGTGCCGAACAGGCGATAGATCACGGCGACGAACGCCGGATACCCGGGCGTGCGAATCACTTCGGGGATGAAGACCGGCGAATCCGGGAAGCGGGTGAACTCGCCGCTGCGTGCCATCGCGGCGCCGAGCTGCTTGTAGCCGCCTTGATCGCTCCAGGCCACCTCCCAGTCCGGCCGCTGATAGACGATGAACAGCGCCGCGTGAGCGAGCGCGATCAGGACGATCAGGATCAGCGTGCGGCGCGGCGGCATCCAGTTGGAATGATAGTGCTAACGCGCCAGCAGGTCGCGATAGAGCGCGGTGATGTCGCGCACGAGACGGTCGAGGCCGTAGCGATCGAGCACGCCGGCCCGGGCGCGCTCGCCGGAACGCCGCCGCAAATCGGGATCGGCGAGGTAGCGCACCAGCTGCGCGGCAAGGCCGGCCGCGTCGCCGTCGGGAACGCGCGCGCCGACGTCGGTGGAATCGATGACGTCCTTCACGCCACCCACATCGGTGCTGACGCCGGGCACACCCGACGCCATTGCTTCGATCAACGCCACCGGCGTGCCCTCGTTTCGCGACGTCAGCATGAACACGTCGGTGGCGCCGTAGATGGTCGACAGATCGCGGCGCCAGCCGAGGAAGCGGACGCGATCGGCGATCCCCAGCTGCCGGGCATACGTTGCGAGATCGTCCCGCAGCTCGCCGTCGCCGGCGATGAGCGCCAGCAGCCGCGGCCGGGTGCGTGCCGCCGCCGCGATCGCGTCGAGGAACAGGCGATAGTTCTTGATGGCCGTCAATCGGCCAACGGTGCTCACCACCTCCGCATCGGGCGCCACGTCGAGACGCCGGCGTGCGCCGGCTCGCGCCTCGTCATCGACGGCGGCAAACTCGCTGAGATCGAAGCCGAGCGGAACCACGCGGTACTGATCGGCGCGGCCGATGTGAAATCCATCGCGAAGCTCGCGCTCGATGGCCGGAGAAATGGCGACGATGCGATCGGTGACCCGCGCGAGCAGCCGCTCGAGCGCGATGAAGATGCGGGTTGCCAGCGGGTGGAAGTAACCTTCGAGCACGTGGCCGTGGTAGGTGTGGATCACACGGGTGCGCGGCGACGAGCCGCGCGCCAGGTTGTAGGCCGCGGTGGCGACGCGGCCAAGCAGCCCGGCCTTTGCCATGTGCGTGTGCACGATCGCTGGGCGCGCCCGCTTCAATTCGGCATAGAGACGGAACAGCGACCGCAGATCGTCGACCGGCGACAGGCGACGCTGGAGCGTGTCAACAAACACCACGCGGGCTCCCGGGGCGATCAGGTAGCTCATGTCGCCCTCGCCGCCGCCGAGCCGGCCGTGGATCAGCGTGGTGGAGAAACCGTGGCGATCGAGCGCGCTCGCCAGGCGCGTCGCCTGGATCGACGGGCCGCCGATGTTGAGCCGCGTAATGATGCGCACCACCGGGATCGGCGTCGGGTGAGGGTCGCTCGGCATCGGACGAAGTGCGATCACTCTACCATCCGCCCGCGATGCCGATGATGGCGCTGTCGCGGCGGCGGAAATGTCTTTACGCGCTGCTCACCGTGTCCCTGGTCAGCGGCGTGGTCGTGGCCCTCTTCGTGGCCGCCGATGTCTACGTGCATTGGCGCACGCAGGACCTCGCCGGGGTCAACGTGTGGGGTTACCATGGCGCGCCGATCGGCGACAAGCGCGCCGGCGAGACCCGCGTGGCGATGTTGGGCGGCAGCACGGTGTATGGGTGGGGACTGCCATCACACGAATCGATACCTGCCTTTCTCGAGCGGCGGTTGAACGACGCGGCGTCCGGCCGCCGCTATTCGGTCGTCAACCTTGGCGCGCCGGGCGAAGGCGCTTACGGCTTTCGATTCGAGCTCGCCGACTTCGAATATCTCGACTACGACGTCGTGCTCTTGTACGAGGGGTACAACGACCTCGCGTCGATTACGCCTCGCGGCCAGAACAATTACCTGCTGTGGCGACGCGAGTCGCCCATCTTCCGATGGACGGGGTACTATCCGATCCTGCCGGTCGTGCTTCGCGAAAAGTCGCAAGTGTTGCTGACGGGCGCGCCGGGCCCCGGCGATCGGGCACGGTTCGAGCCGGGACTGGCAGCGCGTGCCGCCGCCGGCGCGATGCGTGCGGCCGCGGCGTTGACGAGTCAGCTGGGTGGGCAACCTGGCGGGCTCTCGGCGACGCCGGCGGATGCCCCGGTCGATGACGAGTGCATCGACACGTGGAAGCGTTATTGCGGATCGGTGCGAGACGCGGTCGAGTGGACGCTCGCGCGCAATAAGCCGGTGATTGTCATTACCCAACCGTATTTGTCGGACATGCACGTCGAGCAACAGGCCAACCTTGCCGCGATGTTGCGCGCGCGTTTTGGCGCTGACCGACGGGTGCGCTACGTCAACCTCGGTCACACCGTTGACATGCGCGACAGGTCGGTCGCCTACGACGGCATCCACCTGGTGGCCACCGGCAACGACTTGCTCGCATCGCACCTGGTGTCACCCGTGCTGGAGATCTCCAGGTGAGGTTCTCGGGCCCGCGTCTGCCATGACGACCGCAACGGTTTCGACTCCAGGCGTGCCCGCGCGTCCGCCGCTGTCGCGCAAGCGACGGGTGATGTTCGCAGTGGCGGCGATGCTGCTGTCGCTGATGACCTGCCTCCTGCTCATCGTCGGCACCGACTTGTATCTTCATCGGCGCGCGGAGCGCTCTGCGGGCCTGAACATGTGGGGCTATCGAGGGCCGCGGCTCGGCGGGAAAGGGACACAAGAAGTTCGGATCGCGTTCCTCGGCGGGAGCACGATGTTTGGCTACGGCGTCAGCTGGGATCAGGCGATTCCCGCGCTTGTCGAACGCGAGCTCAATCGGACGCTGCCGCCGGTCCGCTCCGCCAACCTCGGGTTGAACAATGAGGGCGCCTACTCGTTCCTGTATACGCTGCAGGACTACGAATACCTCGAACCCGACATCGTCGTTTTGTACGAAGGCTACAACGATTGGATGGGCGACGAAGACGGCGGCAATGTGAGCCTCCTGCGGCACGAGTCTGCGATCTTCCGGTTGACGGGCTACTACCCGATATTGCCGCTGGTGCTCCAAGAGCGCGCCATGCTGTTCCGATATGGCAGTCTCGAGGCGGCGTATGCAGCCGAGGGCGGGGGTCAGCCTGGCGCGGTGTTCCGGCCGGGTGTTGCGGGCCGCTCCGCCGCAGCGGCGCTCGAAACGGCCAAGACGGTTGGCGACACGGTGGGCCGCCAGCTGTCGCGGTTGTCGGAGCCGGCATCCAGGAACGTTCAGAACCGCTCTGAGGCGGGCTGTGCGCCGCCCTGGTCGATGTACTGCCAATCGATATTCCGCGCGGTTCAGTTCGCACTGGCGCGCGGTCAGTACGTGGCGGTCGGCTCGCAACCGCTGGCCGGGCAGACCAGGACCCAGGCGCACATCGAGCAGCAGCAGGCATTGACTGACATGCTGCAGCGGCATTTCGCCGGTGATTCGCGCGTCGTTCATATCGATCTGCGCGATGCGGCGGATTTGACAGACGCCAGCCTGTCGTTTGACGAAATGCATCTGACCGCCGCAGGCAACCGGCTGGCGGCGGCACGCATGGCGCAGGCGCTGAAGCCGATGGTTGACGCGGTGCGCGCATCGCGACAATGACCCAGTCCATGCGCAAGATGTGGCCGCATGTGGCCGGCCTGCTCGTCGTCGCCGGCATCATGGCGTTCTTCGCTCCTGAGCCCGCGTATGAAACCGATCGCGGGGTGTACGAGCGCATGGGCCGCGAATGGCTCGTGCCGGGCTGCAATGACTTCCACTGCTTTCGGCCACTGGTGTCGTGGGTGCTGGGACGGTTGCCTGGGCCACCGATCGTGATCTGGAAGGCGTACGCGGTGCTCGCCCAGGTCGGTGCGGGCCTCGCGATGGCGTCCTGGGTCATGCGCTGGGGCGTCTCGGGATCGACGGCGCGGATGGTGGCGTGGCTGACGGCTCTCGGATCGGGCGCGTGTTACACGCTGTTCGATCCCTATACGTCCGATCCCTTGATGCATCTGCTGGCTCCCGTGTTGATGCTGCTGATCGATCGCGGCCGCGTGGTCTCGGCGACCGCGATCTCGGTGGTCGGCGTCATGGCCAAGGAGTTCGCGGCTGTCCCGATCATCGTTGGCGCCGCGTATCGCGCCGTGCGCGACCAGCGGCGCGTCGCGATCCGGCTCGCCCTCGCCGGCGTGGTCGTCGTGTCGGTGTGGGGAGGATGGCAACTGTTCGCGCGCAACATCCTGGCCTACACGACGGGGCCGACCTATTCCGCGGATGTCACCACCGGCGGTTTCCTGGTGTTCTGGTTGCTCACCCTGAGTCCGTCGCTGGTGGCCACGCTGATGGCCATGGTCCTTGGCGGACTGTGGCTGCTGTGGGCCATCGGCCTGCTGTGGGGACCACGTGAGCTTCGTCAGCTGACATTCGTGTCGGTGCCGGCCATCCTGGTCTTCAACGCGCTCCAGCAGCCGGATCGCGCGCTCTGGAATTTCGCCTTTGTCCTGATGCCTGCCGTGGCCATCGTCCTGGATCGCGTGCCGCCCGTGATGGGGTGGATGTTCGTCGCTGCGCAGGCCGTGCTCAACGCGCGATTTGGCGCGCAACTGCTCCAGGCGCCGCCCGCCCGCTTCTCGTTCGCGATCGCCGCGATCCTCGCGGTCGCGATTCTTGTTCGTGCCCGCGGTGAAACGCCGGCACCCTCAGCGGCCTGATCGCCAAATGAAAAAACCGCAGCGTCCCGATTTCAAGGAACGATCGTTCGGCATCTCCGTCGGCGGCGTGCTGCTCCTGATCGCGGCGTTCATGATCTGGCGCGGCCGCATCACGGCCGCGGAGATCACCGGCGGAATTGGCGCCGTGCTGCTCGTCCTCGGCCTGACCAAGCCGACGCTGCTGAAGTGGCCAAGCGCCCTCTGGTGGAAGTTCGCCATGGTGCTCGGATACGTCAATGCCCGTGTGATCCTGACGATTGCCTTCGCGATCGTCTTTGTGCCACTTGGTTTGATCTGGCGGCTGATCGGGCGCGACCCGCTCGCGAATCGGCGCGCGAATTTCCCCGGCTGGACGGCGTACCCCGACCGGTATCGCAGTCGCGATCACTTCAGGAAGATGTATTGAGGTTGCGTCATGGCTAAGAGTCGCGTGCTATCCGAGTTCGTCGAGTTTCTCCGCCAGGAGAAGAAGTACTGGCTGATTCCGATCGTGGTCGTGTTCGTCCTGTTCGGCCTGCTGATCGTGTTCTCGCAGTCGAGCGCGGTCGCGCCGTTCATCTACACGCTGTTCTAGGGAGTCGCGGCAAGCCGCGCCCCCCTCGCTCACTCGCGCGAGCCGAAACTTGATTCAATGAGTCAAGTTTCGGCCGCTCAAGGGCTCTAAGTGCCGATTCGCATTCTCGGAATCTCCGCCTACTACCACGACTCGGCCGCGTGCCTGGTCGTGGACGGGCAGATCGTTGCCGCCGCGCAGGAGGAGCGCTTCACGCGCAAAAAGCACGACGCCGGCTTTCCCGCGAAGGCGGTCGAGTACTGCTTGAAGGAAGCCGGCATATCCGCGGCGGAGCTGGACTACGTGGGCTTCTACGAAAAACCGCTCGTCAAGTTCGAGCGGCTGCTCGAGACCTACGTCGCCTCGGCGCCGCGCGGGTTGAAGTCGTACCTCATGGCGATGCCGCTGTGGCTGAGTGAAAAGCTGTGGATGGCCGACGACATCGCCGATCGGCTGGAGGGGTACCAAGGCCCGGTGCTGTTCGGTGAGCATCACGAATCACACGCCTCATCGGCGTTCTATCCGTCGCCGTTCGAGAACGCCGCGGTGGTGACCATGGACGGCGTCGGTGAATGGGCCACCTCATCGATCGGTGTGGGGCGGGGACGCGACCTCGAAATCCTGCGCGAGATGCGCTTTCCGCACTCGCTCGGCTTGCTCTACTCGGCGTTCACCTACTTCGCCGGGTTCAAGGTCAACTCCGGTGAATACAAGGTGATGGGCCTCGCGCCGTACGGCGAACCCACGTACGTGAAGCTGATCAAGGACCACCTCGTCGAGATCCGAGACGATGGC
>CAZEMI010000245.1:0-8832 GCA_964513235.1 uncultured Acidobacterium sp. | reverse complement strand
GTCTTGGTGAGCTCGCCGAGCCGCGTCGAGAAATTGATGTCGGCATCCCAGTAGTCGGTGGACCATCCGGAGCCGCCCTCTTCACGGCGATCGCTGGTGTACATCAACCGGCAGAAATTGAAGCCGCCGTCGAAGCTGGTCACCGTCGGGTAGCGCGGCGGAAAGCGGCCCCGGCCGCCCCACCCGCGGTAGCGTTGCCACTGCTCCTGCGCCCATTCGACAGGCTCAGGGCTGGCCCGACCCTTCGACCAGCTCAGGGTCGTCCCGAGCGACGTCGAGGGACGAGCAACGTCGAGGGCCGCGAACATCCCCGTAGCCGCGAGCAGCAGCAACACGATGACGATGCGGGTGACGCGCGGCATACCCTATTTAGAGATCAGTCAGTGGGTCAACGCGTAGAGCACCGAATTCAGGCCCACCGCGTAGCCGTTCGGCGAGAAATGGAAGAAGAACTGGGGGTCGTCGGCTTCGCGCTCCCACGAGTCGGCGATGTCGGTGTTGTGCGTCATCAGCACCATGATGCGGCCCTGCTGGTCGGCAATCGCCGCCATGTGCGCCTTGGCGCTGTAGTCGTCCATTTCCGACGTCGCGCCGCCGCTCATGCGCCAGAACTGCATCGACGGCACTTGCGGAATCTCGGCGATCGGAAACAGCGTGCGATAGATCGGATGATCGGGACCGAGCTCCGTGATCGGAAACTCGCCGCGCGGCAGCGCCTTGGCAATCTCGTCGACAAACGCGTCCCACGCCCACGGGCCCCAGAAGTCGTCGACCCACAGGAACCCGCCCTTGAGTAAATAGTCGCGCAGCCCCGCGGCGTCCTCCTCCGAGAACCCGGCGCTGCCGGGGTCGGAGGCCATCACGAACGGGCACTGAAACAACTCGGGATCGGTGGGCCGCACTACCAGGTGATTGGGCTCGCCGTCCTGCATGCCGACCTGCGTCTTGGTGAGCTCGGACAGGCGCGTCGAGAAATTGATGTCGGCGTAGGGATAGTCGGTGCCCCAGCCGAGGCCGCGCTGCTGGCTGCGCACGCTGCGATACATCAGCCGGCAGAAGTGCCAGGAGCCGTCGAAATCCGTGACGGTGGGAAACTTCGGCGGCGCGCCCACTTCGCCGCCCCATCCGCCGCGACCACCACGCCAGCCGCGCTGCGCCTCGGCCAGTGAAGCGGCAAAGAGGATCGCGACGGCGATGGCAGTGGCGAAGCGCATTCGTTATTCGTTATTCGTTATTGCTTCGGTCGGCCCTTCGACAGCGATCGGTAATACTCCTCGACGAGGGCCTTGAACTCCGCGGGCACCTCTTCGTTGCCGCTGACCAGCGCGCGATCGGCTTCCTCGCCGACCTTGCGCCGCAGCGCGTACTCGAACCGCTTGAGCCCTTCGGCCACGAACGTCTGCAGCCGCGCCAGCTCCTCGACATCCTGGTAGACGCGCTCGGAATCGAGCTCGCGCAGGCGTCTCATGATCTCGTCGAGCTCTTTCGGATCGAGGTTCTGTTCACGCAGCAGGTTGCGCAGCGCCTGGCCTTCCTGCGCCCAGCGCCGGGCCTCGCCGCGGAACTGGCGGATGTCGTCGGGGCTGAACCAGCCGCCGTCGGGACGCCGATCGCCGTAGCCGCCCCAGGTGCCGTCGCGCCAGCCGCCGGCGGTGTCGCCATCGCCGTCGCGTCCACCGGCGGTGCGCTGACCATCATTTTGGCCACCGCGGCCGCCCTGGCCTTGCTGTCCGCCCTTACCTTCTTGTCCGCCCTTACCTTCTTGCCCGCCCTTGCCTTCTTGACCTTGCTGGCCTTCGCGGCCCTGTTGACCCTCGCGACCCTGCTGACCGTTGGCACCCTTCGCACCTTCGGCACGCTTCGCACCCTCGGCTCTTTGGCTGGCTCTTTCCTGCATCCGCCGTCCAAGGGAATCGACACCCCTGGCAAGGTCCCTCGCCTTGTCGACGGCGTCACCCGAACGATCACGCGCCGCCTGCCCCACGGCGTTGGCCGCTTCATCGAGCTTCTTGCGCAGCTGCTCGATGTTGGCGCCGATCTCTTCCTCGAAGTTGCGCGCGTACTGTTCCGGCGCGCCGGAGCCGAGCAGGCTCTTCGAATAGCGGATCTTTTCCTTGAGCTTGTTGTCGCGAATGCCCGACGCCGCTTCGGTCAGCTTGCGCGCGGTCTCGCGCGATTCGCGCGTGGTCTCACCGACCATGCGGTCGAGCTGCTTCTCGAGGCTGGCCACCTTGTTCTCGAGCGCGTCCTTGCGCTGGCCGAGCAGCTGCGACTGCTGCATGCGATCGGGACCGGCCTGCGGCAGCCCGCGCGCGTCGGCGGCAATGTCCTGTTGATCTTCGGCGATCTCCGCGGCCTGGCGCTGCGCATCGCGCACGTCGCGCTCGCCGCGATCGCTCTGGTTCTTGGTCAGTTGCCGCTGCGCTTCGCGCAAGCGTTCCGCCGCCGCCGCGGCCTGGCCGGCCGCGGCTGGATCGCCTTTGGCCGCCGCCCGGCGCATCGCATCCGCGGCATTCCGCAACTGGCGCGCCGTGTCGGCGAGGTCTTTCCGGTTCTGATCGCGCGACAGGCGTTCGAGCTGCCGCGCCGCCTCTTCCGCCTGCTCGGCGAGCGCGCGCTGCAGGTCGCCGCCGTTGGAGCCGGCGGACTGGCCCGCGGCCATCCGGCGCTGCCGCTCGATTTCCTGCTCCTGGCGGCGCGCGAGCTCCTTCAGTTTTTCCGCGAGCTCGTCGATCTGCTGATCCTGCTGCTCGGTCGAGGCCTGCGAGTTGGTCTCGTACTGGTTGGCCATCTTGTCCATCTCGAGCTTGAACAAGTCGGCGAGGTCTTCGGCAATCGATCCGGCTCCGCCGCCGCCGCCACCGCCGCCGGCCTGGCGGCCCATCTGCACCTGCAGTTCGAACTCTTCTTCGGCCTGCTGCAGGAACTGCAGCGCCATGTTCTCCGGCGGCAGCGCGCCATCGGGGCTCTGCGCCTGCAGCTTCTTCTCGGCCGCGGTCATCTGCTCGGCCGCCTTCGGCAGCAGGTCGGCGATCTTCTTGAACGAGGGGTCCGACACCACGAGGCGGCTGTTCATGCGCTCGACCAGGCCGTTCACCTGGTCGCGCAGCTTGCTCTGCGCCAGCGTCAGCACCACCATGTTCTCGCGGAACTTCGCCGGCGTGAGCTTCTTGCGATCGCGCTGGATGTTGAAGGTGCCCGAAATGATCTGCCGCTGCTGTTGCGACAGCGCGCCCACTTCCTGCCCGCCGCCACCGCCACCACCACCGCCGCCACCGGACATCGACGTGGCCGGCTTGAAGTTCTTGTCGAACGGGCGAATGCGCAGGAAGAAGATGTCGCTGGTCGACTGCTTGGCGCCGCTCACCGCATCGTTGTCGGTGGCCTTCGCGTAGTACGACACGGAATCGCCGGCCTTGACGCCGAGCTCCTCCATGTAGAACGTGTGTCCGGCGGTGACTTCGTTCGTGAGACGCGAGCCGTTGAACAACGACACCGTCTTCTCCGCGCCGCCATTCACCGAATACACCAACTGCAGGTTCTTCACTGCATAGTCATCGTCGGCCTGGGCTTCGACGAAGAATTCTTCGACCGCGGTGGCGTCGGTGTCGCGGCCCGGCTTCGACAGCTTTACGGTGGGCGCGAGGTCCTCGAGCAGATCGATCGTGTACTGCGGCGACGCGGTGAGGCGCTCACCAGCCGCCGAATCGAGCTCGACGCGGTAGAAGCCGTCTTGCTTGGCGACGAAATTGGTGGCAAGGGTGCCGTCGGCGTTGACCGTCAGCGGCACGCTCTCGTTCTCGCCGAGGACGATCCGTCCGCCCTTGGTCGGCATCGTCGGCGTAATCGTCAGCTTGACGTCGGTGCCGCCGAGCACGGCAATGTCGCCGCCGTCTTCGATCGTGCGCGGCTCGAGCCCGGTGTAGGACGGGTAGGTATATTCGAGATCGATCTTCTTGGCGTACGGCAGCTCGAGGACGTTGAGCTTGTGGACGGGCGAGCGGACGCCGGCCGCTTCAATCAGGTAATCGATCGGCTCGGCGAGATCGAACAGCATGCCTTCGTAGGTGCCGTTCTCCGCCTTGATCATCGGCACGCGCTCGAACGCGTTTTCGGATCCCTTGCGAATCAGGATGGCCGCTTCCGCGGCATCGAAACCCGACAACGACGCGTTGATCATCTGATCCGCGCCCTTGGCCACCGTGGCGTTGCCCGGCTTCACCTCGATGCGATACGGCGCCGCCGCTTCGACGTCGCGCGAGATCACGAAGATCGCCGACAGCGTGTGGCGGAGGTACGACGGGCCATACACGAACAGCGCGATGGCGACGACGGCAACCGCGCCGGCGACCCACGCATAGCGGCGCATCGTGTCACGTTCGATCCGCTCACCTTCGTGGATCTCGTGCACGCGCTCGATCGCGCGCTCGACCAGCCGCTCGATCAGTTGCGGCGACCACTCACCCGGCTTCTGCGACACTTCCATCGCGCTCAGGATCGCGGAGTCGAGCGTGGGCTCGTGTTCTTCGAGATACAGCGCGACTTGCTCGTCGGTGACCTGGCGCGCCAGCGGGCGCGCGAAGAACCACGCGGCAGCAGCGACGAGCACCAGCCCGGTGACGATGCGGAACCCGAAGATCGCGGTGGGTGTGAACTTCAGCGATTCGAGCGCGTAGGCAATGGCGAGAATCGCCACCAGCCCGGCGAGGAGAAATCCGACCGCGCCCTTCAGCGCGAGCTTGATGCGCCAGCGCCGGCGGACTTGCCGGACCACGTCGAGCAACTGCGCGCGGGCATTCGACTCGCCCATCGGTGACTCTCCTAGGTTGTGACGACCTCTTGGCGCGCGACTGGTGCGCCCACCCCGCCAGGCGGCGTAAAACAACGCTGTTACCGCGTGAGCCTCGAGTATCTGTGGGCTAACCCGCCACCCCGCCGGAGGCGGGGTAAAACAACGCTGTCACCGCGTGAGCCTCGAGTATCTATGGGCTAACGCGGTTTCAGCGATCAACAGCAGGATACCCGCGAACAGCAGATACCACCAGACCCGTTGTGCGAGCTCCTGCGCCTCGTCTGGTAAGACGTCCAGGCCCGACGTTGAGCCGGACGCGCCGCTGCCGGTGACGGCGGCGACCAGCTCCTGCGGATCCATCCGCTCGAGGTTTGACTCGGCAAGACTGACGTTGCTGGCGGCGACGATTACCGGTCCCGCCTCCCGTCCCGCGCCGCGGATTTCATAGAAACCCTGTTCGGTGAGCTCCAACGCCGACGCGGCCGGCGGCGCGTCGCTCGCCCTGAGCGGAGTCGAAGGGCCCGCGGCGCCGGCCAGGTCGCGGCGCTGCCCGGTTGGCGTGAGCACCGTGCGCCCCGCCGCCGCGCGCGCCTGCGCGGCCGACGTGGCGCCGGCCGCCACTTCGGCCGCCTCGACGTCCAGCACCTGGCCGATGTTCAGCCACGCGGGTTGCTCCTTGAACCCCGACAGGTGCCGGCCAAGCTGATGCACGAATGGGAGGAACATCGGCTTCAGCGCGAGATCGTTCCACGTGAGATCGAGCGTGGACGCGAACATCACCACCTTGCCGCGTCCCGCGTTGCGCTCGACCAGCGCCGGCTCGCCGGTGTCGAAGCGCGCCAGCACGGTGGCGTCCTTGGCCGCGCCCAGGCCGCGATACGAATAAAACCGCGTCGTCGAAAAATCGCCGCTGCGCGGCGCGCGGAACGGCTCGAACACGGCATGGCCGTAATCCATTCCGCTCAACCGTGCGGGCGTGCCGCGCGTGCGATCGACGGGCGGCCCAATCGACGCCGGCAGCCAGCCCGCACGCGACGCGGGCCACGACGCGCGCTGGCCCGCGGCCATCAGCAATCCGCCGCCGCCTTCGACAAACGTCACCAGCTTCGCCGCGGCGGCATCGCCCACTGGCACATCGTTGAGGATGATCAGCCGCGCCCGGTTCATCGCGTCGCCGGCCAGTGCGTCCGGCGACTGCAACGACGAATCGAAGCGCGGGGCTTCGCCGATCGCCAGCGCGCGAGACAGATACAGGTTGACGTCGGCGCGGCCTTGCGAGACCACCATCACCGGCACCGGCGCCGCGGGCGTCACCACGAAGTGAAACACGTTGTCGCGCTCGAGCGCGTCGACCGGCGCCTGACCTGCCGTGCCGAGGCGCACCGACACCCGGGTATTGGCGCTGGTAATCGAGAGCGGCGCGAAGGTGACCGACGCCGACGCCGTGGGCGCCGCGCTGATGGTCTGGTCCTGCACCGGCCGGCCATCGACTTCGAGATGAATGGGCACCTTCGTCGCCGGGCTGGCCGAGCGGTTGAGCACACCGGCCGTCACGGTGACGCGCTCCTGGCCGCTTTCGCGCGTGCGCAACAGCGCCACCGGTGTCACCGCGAGGTTCAGCCCCTGCCCGGGTTCAACCGCCACCGGCGTGACCAGCGTGCCGCCGGGCATTCGCAGCGTGTCATCAGGCAGCCAGCCGCCGCGCTGAAAATCCGAGACGACGATCACGTCCTTGCGCGGCAGCAGGGACTCAGCGAGCAGGCTGCCGGCGAGTTTCAGCGCCGGGCCGAACTTGGTCGATCCGGGGCCCGGCGTCGCGGCGTTGATTTCGCCCACCGCGCGCGATCGATCCGGCGTCGATCGCAAGGCCACCTCCGCGACGTCGGCGAACAGCACCACCGAAATGCGATCCGCGGGCGTGGCGCTCTCGATCGCCTGCGCGGCCGCGCGCTGCGCGCGTGCCCAGGTGTCGCCATACCCCATGCTGTAGGAACGATCGAGCAGCACCACGATGTCGCGGGCGCCCCCGGGCGCGGCCGCCAGCTCCGAGCCGCGCAGGAACGGCCGCGCAAACGCGGCCACGATCAGGGCGAGCGCCGCCAGCCGCAGCATCAGCAGCAACGCATCGCGAATGCGCCGGCGCTGCACCGACTCATACGGAATCTTGCGCAGGAACATCAGCGACGGAAACTCCACCACCGACTTGCGCTCTTTCTGCGTCAGGTGAATCAGCACCGGTACCGCGAGGGCGCCGAGCGCGAGCAGGAACAAGGGCGTCAGGAACGACACGGCTACCTCATTCTCGACAGCCGCTGCCGCATCGACAGGAAACGAAACAGCGCGAAGTCGAGCGGCTGGGTGGTGTTGAGCAGCATGTAGTCCACCGGCTGCTGCGCCGCCTTCTTGGCGAGCGTCTCGATGTGGGTCTTCACGAGCGCGCGATAATCCGCCGCCAGCTTCGCGGGCACGATCGGGATCTGGTCGCCGCTTTCCATGTCCTCGAAGCTCGAGGGCTCGGCGAAGGAAAAGTCGATCTCTTGCGGGTCGAGCACGTGAAACAACACCACGTCGTTGCCGCGAAAGCGGATCGGCCCGACCGCGTCGAACACTTCGTCCGGTTCAGCGTAGAAGTCCGAGATCACCACGACGATGCCGCGGCGGCCGAAATGCTCGGCCAGCCGGCGCAGCGGCGCCACCAGGTGCCCGGGCCGTGTCGCCACCGCCTTGTCCAGGGTATGGAGGACGACGTCGAGATGCTTGGCCGACGCCGGCACGCGATCGACGACGGCCTCGTCGAATGTGATCAGGCCAACGCGATCGCGCTGGGCGTTGGCGAGATACGCGAGGCACGCCGCCAGCATCTTGGCGTAATCGAGCTTGGAAATCTTGGCGCCGAACCCCATCGACTTCGACACGTCGAGCAGCACCGTGAAGTTGGCGTTCGAGTCGGCCTCGAATTCCTTGATGTAGTACTTGTCGGTGCGCGCGTAGACGCGCCAGTCGACGCGGCGGATGTCATCGCCGGCCACGTAGCCGCGATGCTCGGCGAAGTCCACCGACGCGCCGAAGAACGGCGAGCGGTGCGTGCCGTTGATCAACCCGTCGACCACGGTCTTGGCGACGAGCTCGAGGTTGCCGATCCGCGCCAGCACGGCGGGATCGACGAACTTCGCACCGGGCATTGAGCTGTTAGCCATCTCACTCCAGGCGGATCGTCCGCCACTCCGTACCGCTACATTCCTGAGCGAGGCGCCGGGACCGATTCCAGCAGCTTGTCGATCAACGAATCGCTGGTGATGCCTTCCGATTGCGCGTGGAAGTTGGTCAGCACGCGGTGACGCATCACCGAATGCGCAACCGCGCGGATGTCGTCAAAGCTCACGTGATAGCGGCCGCTCGTCAGTGCCCGCGCCTTGCCGCCGAGCACGAGATACTGCGCGGCGCGCACGCTGGCGCCAAACGCAATCCACTTCTTGATCGCCTCCGGGCAGGTCGGGTTCTGCGGCCGGCTGGCGCGCACCAGGGCCAGCGCGTAGCGCATCACCGGGTCAGCCACCGGCACGCGGCGCACCAGGCGCTGGAACGCCACCAGGTCGGCACCGCTGACCGGCCGCTCGAACTGCGGCTCGAGGATCGCGGTGGTGGTCTTCACCACCATGAACTCCTCTTCTTCCGGCGGATGTTCGATCACGATGTGGAACATGAAACGATCGAGCTGCGCCTCGGGCAGCGGATAGGTGCCTTCGAGCTCGATCGGGTTCTGCGTGGCAAACACGTAGAACGGCTCTTCGAGCTTGTAGGTGCGGCCCTGGATCGTGACCCGATGTTCCTGCATCGCCTCGAGCAGCGCCGACTGCGTCTTCGGCGGCGTGCGGTTGATTTCGTCCGCCAGCACGATATTGGCGAAGATCGGCCCCGGTGAGAACACCATCTGGCGGCGGCCCGTTGACGCGTCCTCCTGGATGATGTCGGTGCCGGTGATGTCCGAGGGCATCAGGTCGGGCGTGAACTGGATGCGCGAGAACTTCAGGTCGAGCACG
>CAZEMI010000244.1:0-11318 GCA_964513235.1 uncultured Acidobacterium sp. | reverse complement strand
ACTCTACGGCACCGCGGCTCCCGATACGCCGTCGCTGGCCTGGTTGTACTTGGACGGCACCAAGAACGTCCCGGCACAGGCCCTCACCGAGGCGACACTGGTCTTCACGGCGCCGACCACGCCGGGCACGTATCACCTGCGGTTCTTTGCCAACGGCGGTTATACCAGGCTCGCCACGAGCGGGACGATCACGGTTTCGCCTTAAGGTGAGCCTGCGTAGAAGATCGATGGCGTTGGCGAAGCGGCGCCGCGGGCCGTGTTGTCGACGATGCACCACGCCAGTGTCTTTTTTGGATGGTACCCTGATCCGGTGTTCGTCTTTTTTTCCAACCGGCTCGGTTGCCTCGGATCGATTGCGGTCTCGATCGTCGGCACAGCGTTGCTCGTGATGCTGATGCGCAGCTGCGCGTAATATAGCTGTGCTTGAGTAGGCAGCACACCGTCGGCGTCCTCGCGCTGTACGGAATCCTCTCGATCGTTTTCTGCTGGCCGTTGTTCGAGCAGCCACTCGGGCTGGGCGCGAACGACTGGGATCAACACCTCTTTTACTACGGCGCCGTCCTCAAGAACGTGGTCGAGTACGGGCAAGCGCCATACTGGAATCCCTGGTATTGCGGCGGCAACGTGCTGTGGCAGAACCCGCAGATCGCGCTGGTCAGCCCGGTCTACCCGCTGACCGCACTCATGCCGCTGCAGCTGGCGATGAAAGTGAACATCGTCCTGCATTACTGGGTCGGGTTCATCGGGATGCACCTGCTGCTGACGCGCGTGATCGGCGTCACGTTTCTGCCGGCGGTGATCTTTCTGGCCACGCTGGTCACCGCCTCAGGCGCGCCGGCCATCCATCTGCGCGTCGGGCACAGCGTCTTTCTGCCAGGGTTCTACTTGCCGTTGCAGTTGTACTTTTTCTTCAAGGGGTTCATGACCGGTGAGTGGAAGTTCATCTTCCTCGCGTCGGCGACGCTGGCGCTGATGGTGTTCAACGGTGGCACGCACATCCTGCCCATGTCGGTGGCCGCATTGGGCAGCTTCGCGGTGTTCGCCGCCGTCGCACGACGCGATTGGCGGCCGCTGGCGTTGGTGGCCGTGTTCGGCCTCGCCGGCATTGCCTATTCCGCGCCAAAACTGCTGCCGGTTGCGGCCTTCGTGACCGGCGAGCAGTTCTGGGATACGAGAAATCCAATCGAGAAGCCCGACCTCGTCTCGCTCGAGATCCTCAGGCAGACCTACCTCGTGCCGACCCAACAGGTGGGCTCGAGGCTGCCGATGCAGCGGCACGGGTGGCATGAGTACGGCAACTACATCGGGATCGGTTCGGCGGCATTGCTGGTGGCCGGCTTGATCGTGGTGCTCGCGCGCCGCGCCCACTGGTTCGGTGTGTCGCTGGCGCTGACGTCGATCGTGCTGTTCGTGCTGTCGCTCGGCGAGTTCAGCGCGTTGGCCCCCGCGGTGCTCTCGCAACACCTGCCGCTGTTCTCGAACTTCCGCATTCCGAGCCGCTACACCGTTGCGTTCCTGCAGTTCGCGGCGCTGACGTTGGCGTGGGCGTTCCAATCGCGCCTGCGCCGCTACCCGCTGAGCGGAACACGCCGCACGACCGTGGCAGTCGTCTTGATTGTCCTCACCGCGCACCTGCTCGCGACCAATCAATGGCACTTCAAACAGGTCTTCACGGAACCGGCGTTCGACACCACGTTTCGCTGGATGGCGGGCCCGCGCGAGATCGCCACCGATCAACTCACCAACGCCTATCTCCCGGGATCACCGATGCTGCGCGCGCTCGTCGAGAATCGCGCGTTCTTCCATTGTTACGAGTCGCTGCAGGTGTATCGCGCGTCGGATCCCGATCGCGCCTTGCTGTCGGTCCAGGGCACTGCGCGCGTCAGCGACGTGACGTTTTCGCCGAACCGCGTCGAGTTCAACCTGTTTGGCGGGCCCGAGCCGGCGACGCTGTTGCTGAATTACAACTGGGCGCCGGGATGGTCGAGCACGGCAGGACCGATCGAGCTGATCGGCGCGCCCGGGAAGCTCGCCACGATCACGATTCCCCCCGGGCAGACGGGCCGTTATGAATTTTCCTTTACGCCGCCAGGACTCGTCGCCGGCACGATCGTCTTCGCGATCGCGGTGCTGATCTCCGCGCTGACGTGGCGACAGCGGACGCGAGCTATTTTTTAGGTTCGTTCACAACGATCGCCAGCGCGTTGCCGTATGCCGCCAAGCGAGTGACGGCGCCAAGGCCGTGCGCCGCCGCATCGAACACTTCGGTCCATCCCGCGCCGCCGCGCGTCCACGCATACACCTTGGTGCCGCCCGACATCAGGATGGTCTTGCCGTCTGGCATCCAGGCCATGTCGCGCTCGTTATTGCCCTCGACGACTTTCGTCAACGGATCGATCTGTTTCGAATCGATGTCGATCTGCTTGATCCAGAACTCGCCTGACGGCTCGCGGTGCACGAAGCTCACGAGCCGGGTCCCGGGAACGCGATGCAGCGAACGCCCGATGCCGTTCGCGGCCACTTCCCCTTTGCCGGTCTTCACGCTGGCCAGCTGCAGCGAGTTCGGTTGGCCGAGCACGAACAGCGCCAGACGGTCGGCGTCGACCCACGCGTGATACCCGACGGGCTTGATGTCGGTGAGGATCACTTGCGGGCTCCGCCCCTGCGCGTTGAAGCGCCACAGGCGCTGCGTGCGATCCATTTCGCTCTGGACCACGCTGAAGCCACCGGCGTCGCCGATGCCGGCGGGCAGGAACGTCGGCGAGTTCTCGTTCTCCGGCGTCCGGGTCACCTGCGACACGCGGCCGCTCGCGCGGTCGAAGGCGTACACATCGGTCTGCTTGCTGTCGTGGTTGGCGGAAAACAGGATGCGCGCGCCGTCGGGGCTGAACATCGGCTGGTTGTCATATCCCGGTGCCACCGATACCGGTGTTGGCTTCGCGCCCTTCAGGGATGGCAGGCCGCCCGTCATCGGCACAAGGTAGATGTCCGTGGCAGGCGGAGGCGCAGGCGAAGGCGCCGCAGGCGCCGGAGCCTGCCCTGACCCTTCGACAGGCTCAGGGTCATCCCGAGCGAAGTCGAGGGATGAGCGAACGTCGCCGCTAGCCAAGCTAGCGGCGATGTGAGTCGAATGGGCGAAACCAATGAGTACCGCGATCAGCAGAAGTGCGCGCATCGCGGGAGTATACTTTCGCGCGTGAAGCGCCGCACCTTTCTCGCCACACCGCTGATCCCTTCGACTCTCGTCGCCGCTCACCTGGTGACCGGCGACGCTCGCTCAGGGCAAGCCCGCACCGAGAGTCACACGTCCACCTTCGATCCGTGGATCGAGATCCACGCTGCGAACCTCCGGCAGAACGCCGGCGAGGTGGCTAGGCTCACCAAGCGGCCGGTGCTGGCCGTGATCAAGAACAACGGCTATGGCCTCGGCGTGGTGAGCTCCGCGAAGGTGCTCGAGGCGCACGCCTCGGTCCACGGGTTCGCCGTGGTGAAACTGCAGGAGGCCCTCGACCTTCGCGAGCAGGGCATCAAGAAGCCGGTCTTGCTGATGGCGCCACTCGACGAGCGCGACCTGCAGCTCGCGGTGTCACGAAACATCATGCCGATGGTCTACACGCCGATCGGCGATCGGCTCGAACGCGAAAGCCGCCGCCTGGGACGCGCCATTCCGATTCACGTGAACATCGACACCGGCATCGGCCGCGTCGGCGTGCCGCATCCGCGGGCCGCCGCGCTGATTCGCGATCTTGCCTCTCGCACAGGCATCACCATCGACGGCACGATGATGACCTACACCGAGGACCTCGCCTTCGATCGCGAGCAAACCGCGCGCTTCACGGCGCTGACGGGCGAGCTGAAGTCGGCGGGGATTCATCTCGGCAGGCTCCACGCCGCCTCGACCTACACGCTGTTCCAACACGGACCAGAGACCTTCTTCGACATGTCTCGCGTCGGCATGGCGCTGCTCGGCATCTATCCCGATGCGAAGTTCAAGGCGATGGACATCCTCAACTTGAAACCGGCGCTCGCGATGCGCGTGCGCGTCGCGTATGTGAAGCAGCTCGCCGCCGGCACCAGCGCGGGCTACGACCGCGCCTACATGGCGAAGACCGACACCTGGATCGCCACGCTGCCCGTCGGCCATGCCGACGGCTGGCCGCGCCTGGCCGCGACAGGCGGCCGCGTCCGCATCAACGGCCGGATGTATCCGGTGATCGCGTCGGTGTCGGCGAGCCACACGCTGGTCGAGATCGGCGACACGCCGGCCGTGAAGACCGGCGATGTGGCGACGCTGTTTGACTGGGAAGACGGGTCGCGGCCCGCGGATGTGGCGGCCGCCACGGGCGCATCGGTCTACGACCTGACGATGCACCTGAGCCCGCTTCTGCCGAGGACCGTGGTTTAGTCCACGCCCTCCGTCAGGACCTCAAGCCCTCAAGCCCTCACTTGATCGGCTTGTCGTTCTTCAACTGGACGACCATCACTTCCACCGGCTCCTTCCCGGGATTGACGTCGGCATGCTGCGTTCCCGGCTTGTCGGCGTCGAGCCACATCGCTGTGCCGGCCGTCAGCTTGTAGACGTCCAGCACCTTGCCGTTGGCATCGACGACGTTCAGGACGCCGCCGTTGAGCGAGATGAGCGCGCGGCCGTGATCGTGACGATGCAGCCCCAACGGCGTGCCCGGCGAGATGATCGACTTCCACACCTGCACTTCGCTGTTCTCGAACTGCGGCTCGCGCCGGCTCGTCGCCTGCTGCCCCACCGCCACGCCGGCCGCAAAGACCGAACCAATGATCGCCACGGCGCCGATTGTCTTCGTCATCATGATCGCACTCCCAATAAGGCGGCCGCGTTGCGGCCCGCAATTCCTTCTCGCTCGGCCGGCGACACCGGCAACCGGCTGACCGCGTCGAGCATTTTCGGAATGCTGCCGATCTGGTGCGGATAGTCGCTGCCGGCCAGGATGTGGTCGGCGCCCGCGAACCTGATCGCCAGCTCGATGCAGTTCGTGTCGAAATTCACCGTGTCGTAGTAGAACGTCTTCAAGTAGGTGCTCGGCGCGCGGCTGATGTTGGCGCGGCACTCCGCGAACGCTTCGTAACCCCGATCGAGACGCTCGGCCAGGTAGGGAATGGCCCCGCCCATGTGGCACAACACCCATGTGATCTTCGGATAGCGTTCGGGCACGCCGGCGAAGACGAGATGCGCGGCCGCCAGCGTCGTATCCATCAGGAAGCCGACCAGCGGCATCAGCCAGTACTGCTCCATGGCCTCCACGCCTACCGGATGCGCAGGGTGGATATAGATGACGGCGTTCAGATCGTTCGCCTTCTGCCACAGCGGTTCGTACACCTGGTCGGCCAGCGCCACGCCGTTGACGTTGCTGAACACCATGGCGCCCGGCAAACCAAGCTGCGTCATTGCCCGCTCGAGCTCGGCAACCGAGGCGGCGGGATCGTTCAGCGGCAAGGTCGCCAGCGAGAGGAAGTGCTGGCGCTGCTTCACCGCCGTCGAAAACGCGTTGTTGACGTGCGTCGCCATCTCGACGGCCGTGGCCGGCTCTTCGTAGTGCGTGCCCGGCGTCGTGAAGGTGATCACCTGCTTGTCGACCCGGTGCTTCTGCAGCACGCCTTCTCGAAAGTCGAGATCGCGATGTCCCGGCACGAGGATGTTGTAGTCGCCGGGGTAATGAAGACGAGGGTTTCCCTCACCGTCATAGTCCATCCGTACCTTCGTAGGACCTTTCTTTACTGCTTCGAGATACTCGGGCGGGTAGTAATGGTTGTGAAAGTCAATCTTCATGTGCCTACGGTCGTACGGGTGCGTAAAGTGCCTACGGGTTGGTGCCGGTGCGTTTACCGGCCCAGAGATAATATGCGGGGATTCCGGTGGCGACAATTGCCAAACCGATCGCGCTGTTGGTGAGGTCGGCGCGGATCTGATTGAGAACGATCATCAGCGACACGATCACGAACACGATCGGCGCCAGCGGCACGAGCGGCATGCGCCAGGCCGGCGCGTAGCCGGGGCGGCGCCGCAGCAACACCACGCCCAGCGCGAGCAGCGCAAAGAAGATCCACTCCGTATAGATCACGCGAGTGAACAGCGCCCGATAACTGCCCGTCAACACCAGCACCGACGACCAGATCGCCTGCAGGATGATCGCGCGATCCGGCGTCTGGAACGTCGGGTGCAGGTGGTTGAACCAGCCGAGCGAGCGGCTGTCCTGCGCGACTTGGTAATACACCCGTGGACCGGCCATCACGATCCCGTTGAGGGCGCCAAACGCGCTGAACATCACCAGCGCGGAGACCGCGCCCGCGCCGCCGGCGCCCATGAGGACTTCGAACGCATCCGCGGCTACACGCGTCGAGCGCATGACCTGCTCGATCGGCAAAACATGCAGGTAGACGGCATTGAGCCCGACATAGCACAGCGTGACCACGACCACGCCGATCATCAGCGAGCGGGGAATGGTGCGTGTCGGATCGATCGTCTCCCCGGCGGTGTAGGTGACCATGTGCCAGCCGCCGAACGCGAACAGCCCCGCGGCGACGGCCAGCGAGAAGTTCGTCAGCGTCACCGGCGGCAACGCCGTCGACGGCGCCGGCGGCGGCGCGTCGCCACTGATGGCCCAGCCGAGCACGATGATCGCGATGACGGCCAGCACCTTCACCACGGTAAACGCCGTCTGCACGCGGCCGCCGAACCTGACGCCGGCGTAATTGACGGCCGACAACACCAGGATGGCGCCGATGGCCACCACGCGCAGGCCGGTGTCGCTCAGCGGCACGAAGAATCCTGCATAGCGCGCAAACACCGTCGCGATCGCCGCGAGGATGCCGGTGTGCATGCTCCAGAACGTCGCCCAGCCCCACACGAACCCGAGCAGCGGCGAATAGATTTCCTTGAGGTAGACGTAGACGCCGCCGGTGCGCGGATACGCGGAGGCGAGCTCGGCGCAGACCAGCGCGCCAACCAGCGTGAGTACACCCGCCACGGCCCACGCCAGCACCACCGCGTTTGGATCCGGGACCAGCAGCGTGATCTCCGAGGCTTGGACGAAGATCGAGGAGCCGATGATGGTCCCGACGACCAGGGCCGTGGCCGTCGGGAGCCCGATGCCGCGCTGCAGGCTCACGCGGCCGCTGCCGGCGTCGCCAGCGCCCGCTCGAAGGTCTGCACCGCGCGCTGCATCTCCGCCATCGAGCCGATCGAAATGCGCGCGTAGGATTTGTCGTACGGCGGGAAGTCGCGGCCAACCAGCACGTTTTCCTTCGCGCACGCGTCGCGGAACGCCGCCGCCGGCCGCTTCACGTCCACGAAGATGAAATTGGTCTGCGAATCCGTGCTCGTGCAGCCGCGATCGGCGAACCACTTGATGGTGAACGCGCGAGCGGCGTGATTGCGCTTCGCTTCGGCGTCCCACGTCGACGTCGGCAACTCGAGCGCCGCATGAGCGGCCACCACGCCGAGCATGTTGACCGAGGCGTTGCCGTCCCAGTCGGCCATCTTCTTGATGGTGGTGCGATGGCCGACGGCGTAGCCGATGCGCAGGCCCGCCATGCCGTAGGCCTTCGAGAAGGTGCGCGCCACCACCACTTTGGGATCCGCGATGGCGAGCGGAATCATCGTCTCGTACGACGGATCGGTGACGTATTCGAAGTAGGCTTCGTCCACCAGCACGGTGGTGGTGGACGAGAACTTGTGGAGCGCGGCGATGAAATCCCGCGTCGCCGTACCGCCCACGCAGGTGCCCACCGGATTGTTCGGATTGCAGTAGAACACCATGCCCTGGCCCTTCGCGGCGCCCAGCATCGCGTCGAGGTCCATCTTGAGCTCGGCGTTCAGCGTCACCCCGTTCACCGGGTAGCCCATCAACGCCGCATACTGCGCGCACTCTTCGTAGGCCGGAATGGCAGCCACCAGGCTCGCCGTCTTCGAGCAAAACACGTGCGTCGCGGTTCGCAGCACCTGCGTCGAGCCGGAGCCGAGCAGCACGTTCTCCGGTTTCACGCCGTGCTTCCTGGCGACGAGCTCCGACAATGCATCGAGTTCGGCGACCGGATAGCGGCCGCCGGTCCTGGTCAACGCCGCGCGCACGGCATCGAGCACGGGTTTCGGCGTGCCGAGCGGGTTTTCGTTGCTCGAGAGAATGAGCCGGGCGCCCAACCCGGAGGTCTGGCCGGCGGCCGCCAGCGCCGGCAGGCCGAACCGCGCGCCTTCGAGCCCGCGGCCGCCAATCCACGCCCCGGCGGCTCCCGCACCCAGCGTCTGCACGAATGACCGTCGTGACAGCGACATGGCGACTGCCTCCTTCATACTCGACATTGGCTCAGCCCTTCTCGCGAGCCGCGGTCGTCGCGGCCTCGAGCACTTTCCGGAACACGCCGACGGCGCGCTGCATCTCGGCCATGGTGCCGATCGAAATGCGGCAGTGGGTCTTGTCGTACGGCGGGAAATCGCGTCCCACCAGCACCCCCTGCGCGGCGCACGCGTCACGGAACGGCGCGGCCGGACGCTTGATGTTGACGAAGATGAAGTTGGATTGCGAATCCGTCGAGCTGAACCCCAGGTCGGCAAACGCCTTCATGGTGAAGGTCCGGACCTCGCGATTGCGCGTGCACTCCGCCGCGATGTGCGCAGGGTTGTTGAGGCCCGCCACCAGCGCGGCGATGTGCGGCGTGCCGATGCCGAGCGGCAGCCTGAATCCTTCCAGCCGGCGAATGATCGGCGGGTGGCCAATCGCGTAACCCATGCGCAAGCCGGCCATGCCGTAGGCCTTCGAGAACGTCCGGGTCACGATCACGTTGGGCGTCGCCAACGCGATCTCGACGGCGCTCTGGTAATCCGGATCGGTGACGTAATCGTGATACGCCTCGTCGATCACAATCACGGTGTCGGGCGACCAGGCGCGCACCTGCGTGACGAAGTCGGCGACAACCGCGTGGCCGTGCACCGTAGCCGTCGGGTTGTTCGGATTGCAGAAGAACACCAGGCCGGCGCCCCTGGCCGCCGCCGCGGTGGCCGGCGCGTCGAGCCGAAGACTGGCATCGAGTGTCACCTCGCGAACCGGCGTGCCGACTTTCTCCGCGGTGACGCGCGGGTTCTCGAATGACGGCCAGGCGGTGGCCAGCGGTCGCTGCGGGGACGTGAAGGCGCGAACCGCGTTGGCCAGGATCTCGCCGGAGCCGGCGCCCATCACCACGTTCTCGGCCCTGGCGCCCGGGAACTTCGCCGCAATCGCGGCCGGCAACTGTCCTTCGTGCTGGAGGGCGTTGAACGGATACCGAGACGACTCGTGGAACTTGCCGATGAGGGCATCGAGCACGTGCTGGCCAGGGCCAACCGGGTTTTCATTGAGCGAGATGCGAAGATCGCGCCGACGCGCGTCGCGTCCGGCGAGCTGCTGAAAGAGTCGCCGACGGGTCAGCGACATACCCTGCCTCCTGGGTGAACTGCGGTTACGAGCGGGCTGATGTGGGGAGAATACTACGCCAAGAAACGGCAGGGTTCCAAGAGTTGGCACCTAGTCCTGGCGGAGCACCTGCATCGGATCGGTCATCGACGCCCTTCGTGCCGGTAAGTAACTCGCGATCAACCCGATCGCCGCCAGCAACGCCGTCGCTGACGCGAGCGTCGCCGGATCGGTCGGCTGTAATCCAAATAGCAGCGTGCTGGCAGATTGCGCGGCGCCAAGGCCGAGCACCACGCCGATCACGACGCCGATGCCAACCATCCACCCGGCCTCGGTGATCACCATCTTCAACACGTCGGCGCCGCGCGCGCCCATGGCGAGGCGGATGCCGATCTCATTCGATCGCCGCGCCACGGTGTAGGACATCACGCCGTACAAGCCAACCGCGGCGAGCAACCCCGCCAGCATGCCGAAGGCGCCAGACAACGCGGCCATCAACCGCTCCCGCACCAGGCCGCTGGCAATGGTTTCGCTCAAGACCGAGAAGTCGATGTCGATCAGCGGGTTCACCTCGGCGAGCCTCTGCACCACGGCCGGCGTGATCGGATCGATCGCTCCGCGCGGTTTGATCACGAAACGCGTCCAGTCCTCCGCGCGGTCGGCCTGCGTCGCCGGCAGGATCACCAGCGGCTCGAAGTCTTCGCGCAAGTCGGTGTGCTTGGCGTCGCGGCTGACGCCGACGATCAGCCAGGTTTGCGTGGGCTGGTCAGGCGGCGTTTCGCGCCGCACGATGCGGCCGATCGGATCGGCGCCGCCGAGCGTCTTCTTGACGAACGTTTCGTTGACGATCGCCACCGCCGGCGCCTGGCGCGCATCACGGGCATCGAAATCGCGGCCGCGAACGATCGGCACCTGCATCGTCTCGAAGTACCCCTTGCCCACGCGCGTGAAGTTGGTCAGGACCTTGTCGCCCGGACCGGTGGGCGTGTCGATCATCGCCATCTCGTTCCAGAAGCTGCCTTCGAGCGGGACGTAGTCCGCCTGCGCCACCGTGTCGACGCCGGGAATCGCGGCCAGCCGCTCGCGGATGTCCTCGCGCACCGCGCGGCCGCGATCGACGTCGCCGGCGAGGCTCTGGTGCGTCAAATAGACGACCAGCACTCTCTGGTCGAAGCCGGTGTCGATGCTCAGCAGGTTGTAGAGGGTCCGTGAGAACAGCAGCGCGCCGAGCAGCAGCACGAGCGACAGGGCCACCTGCGTCACCACGAGCAGCCGGCGCAGGCCGAAACGATCGCGGCTCATGGTCAGGCCGCGGGCGCCGGCGCGCAGCGTGCTCGCCGGCGACAGCGACGTGGCCTTCAGCGCGGGCACCAGTCCGAACAGCAGGCACGCGAGCACCGAGACGCCGGCGGTGAACGCGAACATCTGCGTGTTCCAGGTCAAGTCGATGAAGATGTTGCCGAAGCCTGACGCGATTTGCGCGATGAGGATGGTCGTCAGGCCGCGCGCGACGAGAATGCCGAGGAAGGTGCCGATCAGGGCGAGCAACACGCTTTCCACGAGCAGTTGCGCCACCAGCCGCCGGCGGGCGGCGCCGATTGCGAGGCGCACCGCCATCTCACGTTCACGCGCACTGGCCCGCGCCAGCAGCAGGTTGGCCAGGTTCGCGCACGCGATCAGCAGCACGAGGCCGGTCGCGCCAAGCAGCACCGCCAACGGCTCGCCGAACTGGGCGCGAATGCCCGAGACACCTGCCGAGGCGGCCGTCGCGGTCAGCTGGTTCTCGTTGTACTGCTTCTCGCCCTCAGCCGTATAGCCGGTGGGCAGCGTCGCGGCCATGATGTCGGGCGAGAGCGAGGCCAGGTGATCGATGGCCTGCGGCTCCGTTCGCCCTGGCGA